>CAZSRR010000008.1:0-165395 GCA_964609175.1 uncultured Bradyrhizobium sp. | reverse complement strand
CGCGGCGCTTGTGGGTGACTTCCGACAGCGGGTTGGTCTGGTCCATGAACTGCGACAGCTGCGACGAGCCGAAGAACTCGCGCACCGCCGCCGCCGCCGGCTTGGCGTTGATCAGGTCCTGCGGCATCACGGTGTCGATGTCGACCGAGGACATGCGCTCCTTGATCGCGCGCTCCATGCGGAGCAGACCGATGCGGTACTGGTTCTCCATCAGTTCGCCGACCGAACGCACCCGGCGGTTGCCGAGATGGTCGATGTCGTCGATCTCGCCCTTGCCGTCGCGCAGATCGACCAGCGTCTTGATGACGGCCAGGATGTCTTCCTTGCGCAGCGTGCGGTGGGTGTCGGGCGCATCGAGCTCGAGGCGCATGTTCATCTTGACGCGGCCGACCGCAGACAGGTCGTAGCGCTCGGCGTCGAAGAACAGCGACTGGAACATGGTCTGCGCCGAATCGAGCGTCGGCGGCTCGCCCGGACGCATCACGCGATAGATGTCGAACAGCGCGTCTTCACGCGTCATGTTCTTGTCGGCATGCAGCGTGTTGCGGATGTAGGCGCCGACATTGACGTGGTCGATGTCGAGCAGCGGCAGCTCCTTGTAGCCCTGCTCGTTGAGCGCCTTCAGCGACTTCTCAGTCAGCTCTTCGCCGGCTTCGGCGTAGATCTCGCCGGTCTTCGGATTGACGAGATCCTCGGCGAGATAGTTGCCGATCAGCTCCTCATCCGACATCCGCAGCGCCTTGAGGCCCTTTTCCTGCAGCTGGCGCGCCGCGCGCACCGTCAGCTTCTTGCCGGCCTCGAGCACGACCTTGCCGGTATCGGCGTCGACCAGGTCGTTGATGGTCGAGTAGCCGCGGAAACGGCTGGCGTCGAACGGCACGCGCCAGCCGTCCTTGGTGCGCTTGTAGCTGATCTTCTTGTAGAACGTGGACAGGATCGCCTCGCCGTCGAGACCGAGCGCGTACATCAGCGAGGTCACCGGGATCTTGCGGCGGCGGTCGATACGCGCGAACACGATGTCCTTGGCGTCGAACTCGATGTCGAGCCAGGAGCCGCGATACGGAATCACGCGCGCGGCAAACAGGAGCTTGCCGGACGAATGGGTCTTGCCCTTGTCGTGGTCGAAGAACACGCCGGGCGAACGGTGCATCTGCGAGACGATGACGCGCTCGGTGCCGTTGACGACGAAGGTGCCGTTCATCGTCATGAGCGGGATGTCGCCCATGTAGACGTCCTGCTCCTTGATGTCCTTGACCGACTTGGCGCCGGTTTCCTCGTCGATATCGAACACGATCAGGCGCAGCGTCACCTTCAGCGGCGCGGCGTAGGTCATGCCGCGCTGGCGGCACTCGTCGACGTCGTATTTCGGCGGCTCGAATTCATAGCGGACGAACTCGAGCATCGAGGTGCCGGAGAAATCCGAGATCGGGAACACCGAGCGGAACACCGCCTGCAGGCCTTCGTCCAGCCGGCCGCCTTGGGGTTCATCGACCATCAGGAACTGGTCATAGGACGCCTTTTGAACCTCGATGAGGTTCGGCATCTCGGCGACTTCCTTGATGTGTCCGAAGAACTTGCGAACGCGTTTGCGACCGGTGAATGTCTGCTGCGCCATCGTGGCCTCTCATTTTCGTCGCCCTGATGGGCGAACCTTCCGAAGCGCGGCTGCCGCCGCCCCCGGGTTGAATTGCTACCCGCTCAAAAGGAACAAAGCCGAATTTCAGGAATTAAGTCCCAAACCCATGCTCTAGACCTTCAAAACGCAAAACGACGCGCGGGGCGCTTGACTGCACCCGCCCGTCTCAACTCACGGCGTCACGGACTGAAAAAGCCCGAAATCTGACTGTCTCCCAACGGCTTACGTCAGGAACCCTGCCGTTCCCAATCGCCTACCGCGTTTTCCTGCTGCCGTCCCAATATGGGGCGGAAACGTGGAGATTCGAGGAGCTAACCCCGCGAATCCCCACACTTTTCTGTGTAGTACGCTTACTTCAATTCGACCTTTGCGCCAGCCTTTTCGAGCTGGGCCTTGATCTTGTCGGCCTCTTCCTTGTTCACGCCTTCCTTGACCGGCTTGGGCGCGCCTTCGACGAGGTCCTTGGCTTCCTTGAGGCCCAGGCCGGTGATGGCGCGGACTTCCTTGATGACTTCGATCTTCTTTTCGCCGGCGGAAGCCAGCACGACGGTGAACTCGGTCTTCTCTTCGGCCGGAGCGGCGGCAGCACCACCACCCGCGGGACCGGCAACCGCCACGGCGGCGGCGGCGGACACGCCCCACTTTTCTTCCAGGAGCTTTGCGAGCTCGGCAGCTTCGAGCACGGTCAGGCTCGAGAGGTCGTCGACGATTTTCTGAAGGTCAGCCATTGATCTATTTCCTTAAACGTTTGATTCGAACCAGGTTTGATGTTGCGAAGGGTCAGGCCGCTTCGCCCTTTGAGGCATAGGCCTGGACGACGCGCGCGAGCTTGGCCGCGGGCGCAGTCGAGAGCTGGGCGATCTTGGTCGCCGGCGCCACCAGGAGGCCGACAAGCTTTCCGCGCAGTTCGTCGAGAGACGGCAGCGAGGCAAGCGCCTTCACGCCGTTCACATCCAGGACGGTTTTACCCATCGAGCCGCCGAGAATGACGAACTTCTCGTTCGCCTTGGCGAATTCGATGGCAACCTTCGGCGCCGCTACCGGATCGTTTGACGTAGCGATCACGGTCGGCCCCTTCAGCAGGGAACCGATGGCAACGACATCCGTGCCTTCAAGAGCAATTTTGGCGAGACGGTTCTTCGAGACCTTCACCGACGCGCCCGCCTGCTTCATCTGCATGCGCAGTTTCTGCATCTGGGCCACGGTGAGGCCGGAATAATGGGCGACGACCGCGACGCTGGTGGTCTTGAAGACCTCGTTCAGCGCTACAACCGCGTCCTTTTTTGCCGCTCTTTCCACAGCAAGCTCTCTCCGGTTGGCAGCCTTCGCAAGACGCGAGACCGCCGGGTTGCACCCATCGTCTCGCCCTGAAGTTGACCTCTAGACACCAGTCCCAAGGACACGCCGGGCAGACGACATTTGAAAAGCCTGCCCTCCCGAACCAGATGGCGCGGGGTGTCGAGGTTCGAACCAAATCAGCCATGGCGCCGCGTTGAAGCAGCGTTGAAGCGAAATCCGGTCTTCACCCGTCTATGCAGGCCATACGATTAAGCTGTTGAACAAACTTGCGTTTCTTCGCGAGCGCCTGCAGTCTCGGACAGGATCGAGGCGATCCGGCAAGCCGGAAGCCCCTGCCGCACTCCACCGAGACGATGGGTTTTCTTTCCTTTCGAGCAATCCAAGCGGATGTCCTGAAAGGAATGATCTCCTACCATATCGAGTTTTCGGAATGCGAGCACGGACGTGCCAGCAACCGCCAGCACGCCCGGAAGCGGTTCTTTAACGGGTCTTGTCCGGCTTGCCAAGGGCAAAATTCGGGCCGCTTGAGGCCCGGCATCAATCCGGACCGAAAACTCCCGAAAGTTGAATTGTCAGGCGCGCCGGAAGCGAAAACGTGGGGGAGTATATGGTCCCGGCCGGGAGAAGGGCTAGACCATTCCGCGGGGTCGCCACGACGGTCCGAAGACCGATTGACCGTAGCGCTTCAGCGTCGAGGTCAGATCATCCTCGAACAACGGCAACAAGGGCGGCAACGGCGTCGTCATCAACGGTGTGCGCAGCAAAGGGTGAGCGGCATCCAGCCCGAGACGCCGCCCCGTCGCCTTCTCGTAGGCATATTGCAACGTCCACAGTTCGGTCGGAAAGACCTGGTCCCAGCTCGAGCGATCCATCACTGACTCGTAGACCGAGGGCCGCCGCCGCTTGGTGGCATCGATGCCGTGATAGCCAAGGCACTCGGCCGTCCGGTCGTCGCAAAACGCCAAAAGCGCCTCGCTGAAGCGATCGGGGCTGTCGGCGCTGGAATAAAGCGCGCCGTAGATACCCATGCCAGCACGATCCGTGTCGGCGGGCCAGCGACCGGTCACGAGAACGCGTTGCAAAGCCAGGGTGAACTGCAGCGCCGGCTCGTCATAGGCAAAGAACCCCTGCCTCCTGCCGGGGCCGCCGCTCGCGCAGATGTCGAACAAATAGGGAGCAACCCGCTCGGCAAACCATCCCTGTCCAGCGGCGATGGCGAATGCTTGCCATTCGAGCAGTTCGTGAATCTGATCATCCCTGACATCGGCCGACCAGCCATCGGCCTGCCGCGATGCGAGCTGAATTTCCCGCCCCCAATAGAAGTACGCAAAGGCCTTCGCGAAAGTGCGATCGGGATCGTCCGCGCCGCTCCAGCGAGAGAGCACCCAGCGATTCAGACAATGCGACGCCAGCCCTTGCGCCAGATGGCCGACCTGCGGCGTCCTTCGCCGCTGCAGATCCTCTGCCAGCATCGGCAATAGGATGCCCGGACCCGCGTTGACGGCGTCCTCGAGTCTCAGACGTTTCCAGAGGATTGCGATACATTGTTCGCGGTTGTTGCGATCGGGCTTGACCAGCTTTGCCATCGTGAGAACGCCGTAACGCCTTGACATCGATCCGAGTGATCATGTGAGTTTAGCTGGCCAGCGCTGTCAACCTCCCCCATGTTGCCTGGACCGCCGCGCCTTGGCGCTGCCACCCGCGAGAAGGGCGACACATCACCATCCAGTCGGAGCACATCGATGACCGTTTACCTCGATCTCGGTAATGTCAGCGACGAGGTCGGTACGCCGGATTTCTTCCATGCCTTCTTTTCGACGATATCAGGCAACCTCGAACCCGCCGGCTGGGCGACGCGCTTTCCGGCATTGCTGCGCGATCTCTACAACGGTGAATTGGTCAAGGCGCGCGCCGGGCAAGCGCGGCAAGAACTGGCGCAGATCCGAACCGAGTTGAAAGATCTGCCGCCCGATCGCGTCATCTGGGATCTCCAGGACCGATCGAAGCGTCCGCCCTGGGGCGACAACATCTCATCCGACATTTCCGATTTGTCGAACTACTTCGTGACATCGAACGGGCGCGATCTGATCGACGTGATCGACGAATGCCTGGACGATTTGCAACATGGCTCAAACGGGCCGCTGCGCGTCGTCAGCATGTGAGCGGTCGGCCATCGTGGCCCGCAGAGAGGGGACCGACCTCGGTCTCGAATGCGGCGGCCATGCGGCAACTCGCGATTTTAACGCCCCCTGTCACATCGGCACGCCCTGACTCGTCTTGGCAGCAGGAGGTTCCCATGCGACCTACGCTAGCGGCCATTCTCGCAAATACCCACGGTCCCGAACGGATTCGTCATCCGCGAAGGCGGTCGTTCTGGCACCGGATCGTCCCCGGAGAGCGAGACCCGGGCCGGGGCCGGTTTCTGGCCTGCGCACTGCTCCACCTGGCGGTGATGGCGGGCGGACACCGCCATACCGGGTTCGACCTCTTCGCGACCGTCGTTCCCTCGGTGATCGCGCCATGCTCGGCTTCCCCAAATCAAGGAGAATATCATGCGTAGTTGGATCGCGCGCCGTACGCTGCGCGCCTTTGCAAGCCGTTACGGATACGACGTCAGTTACCTCGAAATGATGCTGAACGAATCGCCTTCCGCGTTCTTCAAATTCGCGCCGCTCATGAAGGCATCGGCTCATCGCGAGGCGGTGCCGGTCGAGGCCGGCTTTGCCGCCAAGATCACCGGCGCGCTGGCCGAGGATTGCGGCCCCTGCACGCAACTCGTCGTCGACATGGCACTCGAAGCCGGCATGCCAAAGGACCAGATCGAGGCCATCCTTCGCCGCGATCCGCGCGCGATGAGCGACACGACACGGCTGGCATTCAGGTTCGCCGACGCCGTGGTGCGCCGGTCCGCCGAGGAGGACGAGTTTCGCGATGCCGTCCGGGCGCAATGGGGCCAGAAAGGCGTGATCGATCTGACGCTGGCGCTGCAATTGGGTCGCATGTACCCAATGATCAAGGCGGGCCTCGGCTTTGCCAAAGAATGCCGCCGTGTCACCGTGGATGGACATCATGTCGATGTCGTCAAACAGGCCGCCTGAAGCCGACCCGCTGGCGCCCCACCGCGGGCGCCTGCTCGGGCTCGCCTATCGCATGCTCGGCAGCCGCACCGACGCCGAAGATGTGGTGCAGGACGCCTATCTGCGCTTTGCCGGCGCCAAGGGCGTGCGCAATGAAGAGGCGTTTCTCGTCACCATCGTGACCCGGCTCTGCCTCGACCGCCTGAAGAGCGCGCGGGCGCAGCGCGAGATCTATGTCGGGCCGTGGCTGCCGGAGCCGATAGTCGATGCCGAGCGTCTGTCGCCCGACGCCGCGACCGAACTCGCCGAGGATTTGTCGTTCGCCCTGATGCTGGCGCTCGACAGATTGTCACCGCTTGAACGCGCCGCCTTCCTGCTGCACGACGTTTTCGACACGCCGTTTGCCGAGATCGCCGCCATGCTCGGCCGCACCGAGGCGTCGTGCCGGCAACTGGCCTCGCGCGCCCGCCGCGCCGTGCGCGACGACCGCCCGCCGCCCGCGGCCGCACCGGACAGTCACGCCCGTTTGCTGCAGGCGTTTGGCGAAGCGGTCGCCAGCGGCGACGTCGCGCGCCTCGCCGAACTTTTGCGCGCCGATGCGGTCGCGATCACCGATGGCGGCGGCCGCAAGACCGCGGCGCGCAATCCGATCATCGGCGCCGACAAGGTCGCGCGCTTCTTCATCGGGCTTGCCGCCAAGAACGCGGGCCACGACGTCCGCGTCGAACCCGCCATGATCAACGGCGCGTTCGGCGCCCTGCTCTATCTCGACGGCGAACTCGATCACACCATGAGCATGGCGATCGCGGGCGAGAAGATCGCCGCGATCTATATCGTCCGCAATCCGGATAAACTACGCCATCTGCCGACGACGGCGCACTGAGGAGAATCAGCCGAGCGGCACCGCGTAAGGCAGCTTCTTGCCGGCGAAGAAAGCGTCGAGATTTTCGATCACGCAGTTCTGCATGGCGACGTGCGATTCCAGCGTATGGCCGCCGATATGCGGCGCCAGCACGACGTTCGGCAGCGCGGTCAGCGCGTCCGGCGCCTGCGGCTCTTTCGCGAAAACATCGAGGCCGGCGCCGGCGATGGTTTGCTCAGTCAGCGCCTTGACCAGCGCGTCCTGGTCGATCACCGAACCGCGCGCAATGTTCACGACGTAGCCATCCTTGCCCAGCTTACTCAGAATATCCGCATCGACGGCATGGTTGGTGTCCTCGCCCGCGCGCACCGCGATCATCAGCACGCTGCACCATTCGGCCAGCGCAGCGAGCGTCGGAAAGTATTGATAGGGCACGTCGCGCCGGCTGCGGCTGAAATAGCCCACTTCGGTCTCGAACGCGGCGACGCGGGCCGCGATCTTGCGGCCGATCTCGCCCATGCCATAGACGCCGACCTTGCGGCCGAGCATGCCCGCCTGCGGCCGCATCATCGGCGACGGTTTTGCGCCCGCCCAGTCACCGCTCCTCACATAATAGTCGGCCGTCAGCAGCCGCCTCGTGACCGCCAGCATCAGCGTAACCGCGATGTCGGCGACGGACGCCGCGTTCGCGCCCGGGCTGTGGCCGACGGCGATGTTGCGCTTCGCCGCGGCTGCCAGATCAACGCCGTCATAGCCGGTGCCGTAGCAGATGATCGCGCCGAGTTTCGGCAGCCGGTCCATCGCCTCGCCGGAAAGCTCCCTGCCGCCGGCCGTGACCATCGCGCGGATATCGGCAAGCTGTTCGGAGGAGAACACTTCGTCAGGCGGTTTGCCCGCGGCGTGGAGGATCTCGAACTTTTCGCCGAAACGCTCCAACTGAGCCTTGGGAAAACGCGTATAGACGAGGACTTTCTCGGGCATTGTTGTTCTTTCTTTTTCCTCTTCCGGCTCGGCGACCAGCCCGCACCTACCGTCAAACGCAAAGGGCGGAACCGGTCGCCCGATTCCGCCCTTCGCTATTCACGTCGCGTGCCAGCACTCAGCCGAGCAGTGTGCCCGGCTCGACCTTGATGCCCGGGCCCATGGTGGAGGAGACCGCCACGCGCTGGATGTAGGTGCCCTTGGCGCCCGCGGGCTTCGCCTTCGACACCGCATCCGCCAGCGCCTTGACGTTCTGCACCAGCTTCTCTTCCGAGAACGACGCCTTGCCGACGCCGGCCTGCACGATGCCGGCCTTCTCGACGCGGAATTCGACCGAGCCGCCCTTGGCGCCCTTCACGGCCGACGCGACGTCCATCGTCACGGTGCCGATCTTCGGGTTCGGCATCATGCCGCGCGGGCCGAGCACCTTACCGAGGCGGCCGACCAGCGGCATCATGTCGGGGGTGGCGATACAGCGATCGAAATCGATGTTGCCGCCCTGCACCTTCTCGACCAGGTCTTCGGCGCCGACGACGTCAGCGCCCGCGGCCTTGGCTTCCTCGGCCTTGGCGCCGCGCGCGAAAACGCCGACGCGCAGGGTGCGACCGGTGCCGTTCGGCAGGTTGACGACGCCGCGCACCATCTGGTCGGCGTGGCGCGGGTCGACGCCGAGATTGATCGCGATCTCGATCGTCTCGTCGAACTTCGACTTGGCGCGCTCCTTGATCATCTTGATGGCTTCTTCGAGTGCGTAAAGCTTCTCGCGGTCGACGCCCTCGCGGGCCTTCTTCAAACGCTTTCCGATTGCCATGGCCCGTTACCCCGCAACTTCCAGACCCATCGAGCGGGCGGAGCCCTCGACCATCTTCATGGCCGATTCGACAGTGTCGCAATTGAGATCCTTCATCTTCTTCTCGGCGATCTCGCGCACCTGCGCACGGGTCACCTGCCCGGCCTTGTCGCGGCCCGGGGCTTTCGAACCGGACTGGATCTTTGCGGCCTGCTTGAGGAAGTGGGACATCGGCGGCGTCTTCAGCTCGAAGGTGAAGGAACGGTCCGCATAGATGGTGATGATCACCGGGATCGGGGTGTTCTTTTCTTCCTTCTGCGTCTGCGCGTTGAACGCCTTGCAGAATTCCATGATGTTGAGACCGCGCTGACCGAGCGCGGGACCGATCGGGGGCGACGGATTGGCCGCACCCGCCGGCACCTGAAGCTTCAGGTATCCGGTCACTTTCTTTGCCATTTATCACTCCTGTTGTGCCGGCATGTCGCCGGCGGTTTCAGGTTCCGTGGTCGGGTCGAAGACGGCTGGCGACCGCCCTCTTCCTCCCACGGCCTCACTCACGCGAAGTCGCGCTCCGCGCTTTTGCGATCAGACCTTCTCGACCTGACCGAATTCCAGTTCGACCGGCGTGGCGCGGCCGAAGATCGACACCGCGACCTTCACGCGCGACCGCGCCTCGTCGATTTCCTCCACCACGCCGGAGAACGACGCGAACGGGCCATCGGCCACGCGGACGTTCTCGCCGATCTCGAACGACACCGAGGCCTTCGGACGTTCGACGCCTTCCTGCACCTGATGCAGGATCCGCATCGCCTCCGATTCGGAGATCGGCATCGGCTTGTTTTCGGCGCCGAGGAAGCCGGTCACCTTCGGCGTGTTCTTGATCAGATGAAACGCCTCGTCGGTCAGCTTCATCTTGACCAGCACATAACCCGGGAAGAATTTTCGCTCGGCGTCGATCTTGCGGCCACGGCGCACTTCCGTGACCTTCTCGGTCGGCACCAGGATCTGCTCGAACAGTTCTTCCAGTCCACGCTGTTTCGCCTGCTCGCGGATCGATTCCGCGACCTTCTTTTCGAAGTTCGAATAGGCGTGGACGATATACCAGCGCTTGTCCATCGTGAGGGTTCCGGTGCTCATCATTGAACGCCCAGCAGGAAAGTGACGGCGTAGCGGATGATCAGATCCGCGACGAAAAAGAAGATCGAGGCCAGCGCCACCATCACGAACACCATGATCGTGGTGATCGTCGTCTCGCGACGGGTCGGCCAGGTGACCTTGGCGGTTTCCGAGCGCACTTCCTGCAGGAATTTGAACGGGCTGAACGCCATCGCTGGTTACCGCATCCTTGGTGAGACGATTGTGATTCAAGACAAATCCGAACAACCCTCTCGCGCCCAGCCCTCTCTCGAAGGATGAGCCGCCAGGCGGGCTCGATTGTTCGGGGGAATTCAACGCCGCGCCGGATATCCGAAAAACGGGCCGGCAGCAGGTGGCGGGTATCTACTGCCCGCCGGGCAAAACGTCAAGGTACGGGGTGCCGCGGGCCCGATGTCCGCTTTCCGCGGCGCCATGGCCGAAACCGCCGGCCATTGGTTAATCCCCGGTAGTCCCATTACTCAAATGTTCGTATCCCAGCGATCCGGATCTTAAAAGCTGCCGGCTATCCTGGGTGCAACGCAGGGAGCAAGACAACCATGGTTCTGTCAGGTCAAGAGATGGAAAGACCGTCGGGTGAGACGGCCTGGAGCGTGCTCGACGCGGCGATGGAACTCGGCGACGACATCACGGTCGACGCCTGCCGCCGGGTGATCGACGCCGATTTGCGCGGCGAAGCGCCGGCCCGATCGGACGTGGCGGTCCTGAGCGCCTTCTTCGCATAAGCTCGGTAATACCGCCGGCGCTTCGCCCAAACCTCCGACGGGCATTCGTTTTGTCGCGCCTGTCTTCGACCCGGCGACCTGCTGGCTGCACCGAGCCGTCCCTGTCACAAAATTGACATGGCTCAACGGCCCCGCCATCCTGCCCCCTATCCTTTTCAAGCTTGCTTTTGGAGGTTGCTTTTCAAGGGCTTGGCTGCGCGCCCGAGGCGTCGGCGAGAAATCTGGGCAGGAACGGATGCGGGTCGAACTTGCACTGCCACCATCGACGCGGGATTTGCGGCTGGACCTGTTCCGGGGCCTCGCCAACTGGCTGATGTTCCTGGGCCACGTCTCGACCAGCGTGCTGGCCTGGTTCTCGTTCCGAAACTACGGCTTCAGCGACGGCGCCGACCTGTTCGTCTTCATCTCCGGCTATACCTCGGCCCTCGTGTTCGGCCGCCGCATGCTCGAAGGCGGCTTCGTTTTCGGAACGACGCGGCTGCTGCGCCGCGTCTGGCAGATCTATTGCGCCCACATCCTGCTGTTCGTCGTCTATCTGGCCACCGTCCATGTGCTGGCGGGCCACTTCAACGCGCCCGAGCTCATCGACCGGTTCAACGTCGCGCCGCTGCTGAATGCGCCGGTCGAGACCATCACGCAGGGGCTGCTGCTGCTCTACAAGCCGGTGAACCTCGACGTGTTGCCGCTCTATGTCGTGCTGATGGGCGCCTTCCCGCCGGTGCTCTGGCTGATGCTTCGCTATCCCAACTGGGTGATGCTGGGATCCATCCTGCTCTATCTCAACGCCCGGCAGTTCGGCTGGAACCTGCCCTCCTACCCGTCGGGCGTCTGGTACTTCAATCCGCTGGCGTGGCAAATTCTGTTCGTGCTCGGCGCGTGGCTGGCGCTCGGCGGCGCCAACAAGATGCATTTTCTGGTGCGCTCCCGGGCGGTCCTCGTCTTCGGGATCGCATATTTGCTCTTCGCCGCCTTCGCGACGCTGGCGGGGCTGCTGCCGGAACTCGAGAAGCAGCTGCCCCGCGCGCTGTTCGAGGCCGTCAACCCGAACGACAAGACAAATCTGGCCCCCTACCGCTTCCTGCACCTCGTCATCGTCATCATCCTGGGCGCGCGCTTCATCCCGATCGATGCCCCCGGGCTCAAGGCCACCGTCTGGAAACCGCTGATCAAATGCGGCCAGCAATCGCTCGAAGTGTTTGCAGTCGGCATCTACCTTGCCTTCATCGGGCACTTCATCCTGACGACGACATCGGAAGCGATCGCCGCGCAATTGCTGGCGGGCGCCACCGGCATCGTCCTCATGACGGCCGTTGCCTACTACCGGTCATGGTCGAAGCGGGTTGAAAGGCAGCACCACCTGCACGCCGCTTCGCCGGGAACGGAGAAATTCGACAAGACCGCAGCCGAACGTGCGGGACCGGCACCGGCCGCTGTCTAAAAATATCGCTTAAGCTATTGATTTAGCTGGCAGGAGTGGCAGGGCTCGAACCTGCGACCCCCGGTTTTGGAGACCGGTGCTCTACCAATTGAGCTACACTCCTGCAGGGAACCGGCGCGTGCGTCGGTTCGCGCCGTTTCAAGCATAGGGCATACCCCGATTGCAAGGGCGAAGCGGCTTGCGGCCTATCCAAAGCACGCCTTCTGCGCCAGACTTGGGGTTCGCCAACAACAAAAGCCAGAACGACAGGACCCGAGGGAGAGACCATGAACGCCCAGACCGCCGCCCGGCCAACCGCCAGTCCCCAGACGCCTTCCCTCCCCACCGCCAAGCCCGAATCGATCGGGCTGTCGGGTGTGCGCCTGCAGCGCATGTCGGACGCCTTCAAGCGCGAGGTCGACAAGGGAACCCTGCCCGGTGCCACCGTGTTGGTGGCGCGGCGCGGCCAGGTCGGCTGGTTCGACGCGATCGGCCGGCAAAGCCCGACGGCGTCCGCGCCGATGGCGCATGACAGCCTCTTTCGCATCTTTTCGATGACGAAACCGATCGTCTCGGTCGGCATCATGATGCTGATCGAGGACGGCCATTTTGTGCTCGGCGATCCCGTCGCAAAGTTCATTCCGGAATTTGCCGACCAGAAGGTCGGCGTCGAGAACAACGGCACGCTCGACCTCGTTCCGGTCCAGCGACCAATGACGGTGCAGGACCTGCTGCGGCACACCTCGGGGCTCACTTACGACCACACCGGCAACGGCCCGGTCCAAAAGCTCTATCAGCAGTCGCGGCTGCGCAGCCGCAAGATCACCAACGCCGAGCACGCCACCATGATCGCGGGCATGCCGCTGATGTGCCAGCCCGGCGCGGAATGGAATTACAGCCGCTCGACCGACGTGCTCGGCCGCATCATCGAGGTCGTCTCCGGCCGATCGCTCGGCGCCTTCCTGACCGAACGCATCCTGGCGCCGCTGCAGATGGCCGAGACCGCCTTCCATACGCCGGAAGCCAATGCCGGGCGGCTTGCCGAGCCGTTCGCGACCGATCCGTGGAACGGCGACAAGGTGCAGCTGTTCAACATGCTGGAAAAGCCCGCGATGGAATCCGGCGGCGGCGGGCTGGTGTCCACCACGATGGACTATGCGCGGTTCTCGCAGATGCTGCTCAATGGCGGCACGCTCGACGGCACCAGAATCATCGGCCGCAAGACGCTGGAACTGATGGCATCAGATCATCTCTCGGCAAGCGTGAAGGTCGACTCGCCGCTGATGCCGCCCGGCCACGGTTTTGGATTGGGCTTTGCCGTCCGCACCCACCGCGGCGTGGCGCCGTTCCCGGGCTCGCTCGGCCAGTTCTTCTGGAGCGGCATGGCCGGCACGTTCTTCTTCATCGATCCCGCCGAGGAGCTGTTCACGGTGTTCATGATGCAGGGCCCCGGCCAGCGCGAATACATCCGCAATCTGCTGCGGGATCTGGTCTACGCGGCGGTGGAGTAAGCGGCGACGACGCTCCCCTCTCTCCGTCTTGCCCCGGGCTCGTCCCGGGCATCCACGTTCCTGGCGCCGACAATCAGGAAGAACGTGGATGGCCGGGACAAGCCCGGCCATGACGACTATCGAACGTTGGCGCCATCAACTGATCGTCGCGCCGCCGTCGATCACGATGGTCTGGCCGGTCATGAAATCGCCGGCCCGCGATCCCATCAGCACCGCTGCACCCGCGATTTCATCGGGCACGCCGATGCGCAGCAGCGGCGAGCGCGCGGTAGAGGCCTTCAGCGTTTCCGGATTGTCCCACAGCGCCTTGGCAAAATCGGTCTTGATCAGGCCGGGCGCGATGCAGTTCACGCGGATATTGTGCTTGCCATATTCGCAGGCGAGATTGCGCGCGAGTTGCATGTCGGCGGCCTTCGAGATCGCGTAGGCGCCAAGCACGGTCGAGCCCTTCAGGCCGCCGATCGAGGAGACGATGATGATCGAGCCGTCCTTGCGCTCGATCATCTGCGGCACCACCATCGAGATCAGCCAGTTGTTGGCGACGATGTTGTTGTCGAGGATTTTGCGGAACTGGTCGTCGGAAATGCCGGCGAGCGGGCCGTAATAAGGGTTCGACGCCGCGTTGCAGACCAGCACGTCGATCTTGCCGAAGGCACGGTTGCTCTCGTCGACGAGGTTCTGCAAATTTTCCTTGGACGAAATGTTCGCTGCGATCGCGACCGCGGTCCCTTTGCCGAACCTGTCGTTGATCTCCTTGGCGACCTGATCGCACACATCCGCCTTGCGCGAGGAGATCACGACCTTGGCGCCGTGCTCCGCCATCCGCTCGGCGATGGCAAGGCCGATGCCGCGCGTCGAGCCGGTGATGACGGCGACTTTCCCGGTCATGTCGAACAAGGTCATGTGTCTCTCCCAGATGATGATCCGGCGCAGTTGCCGGTGTTTGTTTTTCAGGCCCGAGCTAACCAGCCTTTGCGGTTTTCGACAATGTGCAGCGTCAGGCGAGCTTGGTTTCCGGCGGCGCGACTTCCGGGCCGGCCGGCTGATGCATCGCCCGGTGCGACGCGTCCGCGATCCAGGGCTGCTGGTTGACCATCGGCAGCCGCCATCCGTTGAAACTGACGCTCGCGATATGATCGAGCCGGGTCACCGAGCAATTGTCGATATCGAAGGCGAGGCCCTTGTCCGGCTGGCCGCCGAGCGCCAGCGCAATGGCGGCGCGGATCGTGCCGCCATGCGCGACGGCGATGATGTCCCTGCCCGCCTGCGCGGCGTTGATCTCCTCGATGGCGCCGCAGGTGCGGCGATAAAGGTCCATGAAACTCTCGCCGCCGGGCGCGGGCTCGTCGATCCCGGTCAGCCAGTGGGTACCGACCGGCAGGCTGGCGTAGAACGCCGCGCGGTTCATGCCCTGCAATTCGCCGAGATGCTGCTCGGCGAACGCCGCGACATGCGGCATGTCCGGCGGCGTGGGAAAGCCGGCGGCCCAGATGGCCTGCGCGGTCTGGTGCGTGCGCTTCAGATTGCTGGCGTACCACAGCGCGTTGCGCGGCAGGATTCTTCCGACCGCCTCGAACACCACGCGGTCGCTGGTATCGCAGGCGAGATCCTTCTGTCCGTAAATGCAGCCGCCGTCTTCGCGCACCGGCGCATGGCGGATCCACCACCATCGCGTCGTCACTGCCTTCGGTTTGTCTGCATTGGACATCGCCAAAACCCTTCAATACTGTTTGTTGTCGCTGTACGTCAGAGCACGCGGCGCCTCAAGCCACTTTGCCAGCCAAAGATTTGGGCGTCGTGCTCGGGCGTTTGAAATCTTGTTTGAAATTCCGCAAGGCGGCAGACGCCTGCGCAAAGCATCACAGGGAGAACCCCATGGGCCGCCTCGAAGGCAAATCCGTCGTCATCACCGGAGCCGGCAGCGGCATCGGGCGCGCCGCAGCAGTGCTGTTCGCCAGGGAAGGCGCGAAGCTCATCATCGTCGATAAGACCGACGGCGTGAAGGAAACCGCAAAGCTCGTCAGCGATGCCGGCGGCACCGTGGAGGCCGTGACGGCCGACGCCGGTTCCGAGAGCGACGTGAAAGCGTTCATCGACAAGGCGGTCGCAAAATACGGCCGGCTCGATGCGATCTGGGCCAATGCCGGCGTCAGCGGCGGGCTGGTGCCGCTGGCCGAGCAGACCGTCGAACACTGGCAGGAAGTGCTACGCGTCAACTTGATCGGGCCGTTCCTCGCGATCAAGCATGCGATGCCGCACATGATCAAACAGAAATCCGGCTCGATCATCTGCACCGCCTCGGTCGCGGGCCTGAAGGCCGGCGCCAGCGGTCATCCCTACGGCGCCAGCAAGGCCGGCGTCATCAGCCTGGTGCAGACCACCGCCTACTCGCTGTCCGGGACCGGCGTGCGCATCAATGCGGTTTGCCCGGGCCTGATCGAGACCGGCATGACCAAGCCGGTGTTCGACCGCGCCAAGGAGCGCGGCACGTCCGACAAGATCGGCCAGCTCAATCCGCTGAAGCGCGCCGGCCAGCCGCACGAACTCGCCGCGATGGGCCTGTTCCTGGCCAGCGACGACGCGTCCTACGTCAACGGCCAGGCGATCCCGGTCGACGGCGGCCTGACGGCGTCGATGCCGTATGCCGGGAGACCGATCTGATCGATCAGAGGCCGTCCGGCGGCAAACCGGAACTCTCCGCCGCCAGCGCGCGGTGGCGGATGCGTTCGCGATAGAAGGCGTAGAGTCCGGACCCGACGATGATGGACGCGCCCAGCACCATCATCGCGTCGGGCACGTCGCCGAACACGAGATAGCCGAGCAGCATCGCCCACAGCAGCGCCGAGTAGCGGAACGGCGCCACCGCCGAGATGTCGCCCGAGCGCAAGGCCGAGATGACGCACTGGTAGCCGATCAGGAGCAGCACGGCGGAAAACGCCTGCAACGCGAGCGCGTTGGCCGACGGGGTGGTCCAGCCGCCGAGCGGAAAGATGATGACGCCGCCGGACGCCGTCACCGTCGCCGTCGTCAGCACGGTGATGAACAGCGACGGGATCTGCGCCGGGATTTTCCGCGTCGCGAGGTCACGCAGCGCGCAGAAAGCGACCGCCACCAAAGCGAGCAGCGAATACTGGCTGAATCCGGTGAGCCCCGGCCGCACGATGATCAGCACGCCGATAAAGCCGGCGATGATGGCCGACCAGCGCCGCCAGCCGACCGGCTCGCCAAGCAGCAGCGCGGCGCCGAGCGTGATCGCCAGCGGCAGCGCCTGCAGGATCGCGGAGGTGTTGGCGAGCGGCAGGTGCGCCAGCGCGGCCATGAACGCGATCGCGCCGCCGATCTCGCCGATCACCCGCAGCGCCACGGGTTTCACCATCAGCGTGCGCAGCGGCCGCAACGCGCCCTGATACCAGGCAAATGTGGTGATCAGCACGACCGCAAACAGCCCGCGCACCAGCATCACCTGGCCGAAATTCATCTCGGCCGAAACCGCCTTGGTGATGGAGTCGTTCATCGTGAACGCCGCCATCGCCACCGCCATGAGCAGGCTGCCGCGGATGTTGGGGGAGAGTGCCAATTATTCTCCGCCGCGACGTCAGGTCGCGCCGGCCTTCTGCGCGTATTCCCAGGACGCCTTCGACAACGGCACGGTGCGCGCCGCCGATTCACGCGCCTTGGCGTTGGCCGCGGTGCCGTCGCGAACGCGCCCGGCGATGCCCTGCGTGATGCCGGCGAGGCGGAACAGGTTGTAGGCAAAATACCAGTTGAGGTCGGGCACCGCGCTGCCGGTGACGTTGCAGTAGATCTGCGCCGCCTCTTCCAGGCTCGGAATGTTGAGCGCCTTGAGATCGGCGTCGGCAAGGCCCGGCATGGTCCATTGCATCAAGAGATAGGTGAAGTCGGCCATGGGATCGCCGAGCGTCGACAACTCCCAGTCCAGCACCGCCTGCACGCGCGGTTCCGTCGCATGGAAAATCATGTTGTCGAGCCGGTAGTCGCCATGCACCACCGAGGCGCGCGCCTGCGGCGGCACGGTTTTCGGCAGCCATTCGGCGAGCTTTTCGAATTCCGGGATGTGCTGCGTTTCGGACGCGCGGTACTGCTTGGTCCAGCGGTCGACTTGACGGGCAAAATAATTCCCGGGCTTGCCGAAATCGCCGAGGCCGATCTTTTCGGGGTCGAGAACGTGAAGTTTGGCCAGGGTTTCGATCTTGCTGGTGAAAATCTTGCGCCGCGCGTCCGGCGTCTGCGACGGCAGCTTGGGATCCCAGAACACCCGGCCCTCCTCCATCGACATGATGTAGAAGGCGGAACCGATCACGGCGTCGTCGGTGCACAGCGCATAGGCCTTGGCGACCGGAAAACCCTGCTTGCCAAGTGCGGCGATGACGCGGAACTCGCGATCGACAGCATGCGCCGACGGCAGCAATTTTCCGAACGGCTTGCGGCGCATCACGTAGGATCGGCCGGGCGTTTCGATCTTGTAGGTCGGGTTGGACTGGCCGCCCTTGAACTGCAGGACTTTTGGCGGGCCCTGATAGCCCTCGACGTTCTCGCGCATCCACGCATCGAGATTCGCCTCGTTGATGCGATGGCGCTCCTCGACTTCCTTGGTGCCCGAGAATTCCTCGTCTTTCTTGACGCCGTCCGACACGATGACGCTCCCTTAAGACACTTGCCGTCGTTCCGGGATGGTCCGAAGGACCAGACCCGGAATCTCGAGATTCCGGGTTCGCTTCGCGCCCCGGAATGACAGCCGAGAGAGCTTCGTTCGCTCTCTCTTGTTATTTAATGGTTCGTAGAGTTTGCATACTTCCGAAGCTCAAGTCTGGCAATGGCGCGATTGTGCACCTCGTCGGGGCCGTCCGCCAGCCGAAGCGTCCGGATATGGGCGTAATCCTTGGCCAGACCGGCATCGTCGGAAACGCCGCCGCCGCCATAGGCCTGGATCGCATTGTCGATGATCTTGAGCGCCATGTTGGGCGCCGTCACCTTGATCATCGCGATCTCGGCCTGCGCGGTCTTGTTGCCGACCTTGTCCATCATGTCGGCGGCCTTGAGGCACAGCAGGCGGTTCATCTCGATGTCGGCGCGGGCTTCGCCGATACGCTGTTCCCACACCGAGTGCTCGATGATCCGCTTGCCGAATGCGGTGCGCGAGGCCAGCCGCTTCACCATCTTCTCCAGCGCCTCCTCGGCCTTGCCGATGGTGCGCATGCAGTGGTGGATGCGGCCCGGGCCGAGCCGGCCCTGCGCGATCTCGAAACCGCGGCCCTCGCCGAGCAGGATGTTCTCCTTCGGCACGCGGACGTTCTCCAGCAGCACCTGGGCGTGCCCGTGCGGCGCGTCGTCGAAGCCGAACACCGGCAGCATCTTCTCCACCTTGATGCCGGGGGTGTCGAGCGGCACGAGGATCTGCGACTGCTGCTGGTGTTTTGCGGCCTTGAAATCGGTCTTGCCCATCAGGATCGCGATCTTGCAGCGGGGATCGCCGACGCCCGACGACCACCATTTGCGGCCGTTGATGACGTAGTGGTCGCCATCGCGCTCGATCCGGGTCTCGATATTGGTAGCATCCGACGAGGCCACGGCCGGCTCGGTCATCAGGAAGGCGGAGCGGATCTCACCCTCCATCAGCGGCTTCAGCCATTTCCGCTTCTGTTCCTTGGTGCCGTAGCGGATGAACACTTCCATGTTGCCGGTATCGGGGGCGGAGCAGTTGAACACTTCCGAGGCCCACGAAATGCGGCCCATCTCTTCGGCCAGCGGCGCGTATTCCAGGTTGGTCAGCCCCGCGCCGCAGAATTCATCATCCTCATGCGAATTCGGCGGCATGAACATGTTCCAGAGGCCCTCGGCCTTGGCCTTCTTCTTCAGCTCCTCGAGAATCGGGATCACCTTCCAGCGCGGCCCCTCGGCGTCCTGCTGGTCGTAGATCGGCACCGCGGGACGGACATGCGTCTTCATGAACGCACGCACGCGGTTCAGCCATTCCGTCTGCTTCTCTGACATATCGAAATTCATGGGACGCTCCTCGGCTCGTGGCTTCTGAAATGGTTGGGCCGCACTGTCTGCCCGCCTTCCGCACGCCGCAAGGTATTTGCGCGTCGAAGGACACGAGCGATTGACAATTCCCACCCTTCAAACGATAGTTTCATACAAGTGTTTGAATTGCAACTCCCCGAACGGGAGAACTATAATGCCGAGCGATCGGACCCGGTCCGCCATCCTCGCCGCCGCCGAACGGCTCTACGCCGATCGCGGTTTCGGCGACGTGACGCTGCGCGACATCGTCGCCGAGGCGAACGTGAACCTGGCCGCGGTGAACTATCATTTCGGCTCCAAGGACGAGTTGATCGCCGAACTGTTCGTCAGCCGGAGCATTGCCACCAACCGCGAGCGCCTCAATGAATTGAAGGCCGCGGAGGAAAGCGGCGGCGGCCGCGCCCCGATCGACGCCATCTTGCGCGCACTGGTCGGCCCTACCCTGCGCGGCTGCCTCGGCCCCGACCGCGAGGGCTCGACCGCGGCGCGCTTCATGATCCGGGCGTCCATTGAATCGGTGCCGCCGATCCGCCGCATCAAGAACCGCGAGGTCGACCACTTGCGAAAATTCATCGCCGCGATGCGCCGCGCGATGCCCGGCCGCGACGATTCCGACCTCTATTGGGGCCTGCATTTCGCGCTGGCGATGTCGCATCACACCATCCGCGAAAAGGAGCGGCTGGCGAGATTGTCGGAAGGCACATGCGACTTCAACGACGTCCAGGCGATCATCGACCGCGTGGTGTCGGTGTCGGTGATGGCGCTGACCGGCGGCGAGACGCCGGCGAAGAAGACTCCTGCGCGGCCCGGGGTACCACAAGGCAGACTAACGCGGCAGGATCTGTGAAGCTGCGGTCAAATCCGCAAACAGAGCCCCATCCCCCGCCAACCGATCAGGAAACACCGCCATGCGCATCGTCGACGTCGTCGAAATCACCAAGCCGATCGCCTCCCCGATCCGCAACGCCTATATCGACTTTTCGAAGATGACGGCGAGCCTCGTCGCCGTGGTGACGGACGTCATGCGCGACGGGCGCCGCGTTGTCGGCTACGGCTTCAATTCCAACGGCCGCTATGGCCAGGGAGGCCTGATCCGCGAACGTTTTCGCAACCGCATCCTCGAGGCGGATCCGAAAACCCTGCTCAATGACGACGGCAGCAATCTCGATCCGCACCGGATCTGGGCCGCGATGATGTCGAACGAAAAACCCGGCGGGCACGGCGAACGTTCCGTCGCCGTCGGCACGCTCGACATGGCGGTGTGGGACGCGGTCGCCAAGATCGCCGGCAAGCCGCTGTTTCGCCTGCTCGCCGAAAGGAACGGCTGCGAGGCCAACCCACGCGTCTTCGTCTATGCGGCGGGCGGCTACTACTACCCGGGCAAGGACAATTCCGCGCTGCGCGCCGAAATGCGCGGCTATCTCGACCGCGGCTACAACGTCGTGAAGATGAAGATCGGCGGCGCGCCGATCGAGGAGGATCGCAAACGGATCGAGGCCGTGCTACAGGAGATCGGCTCGCAGGCGCAGCTGGCCGTCGACGCCAACGGACGGTTTGATCTCGAAACTGCCATCGCCTACGCCAAGATGCTGCGCGACTATCCGCTGTTCTGGTACGAGGAAGCCGGTGACCCGCTGGACTACGCGCTGCAGGCCGCCCTTGCCGAATTCTATCCGCGCGCGATGGCGACCGGCGAGAATCTCTTCTCGCACCAGGACGCGCGCAACCTCTTGCGCTACGGCGGCATGCGGCCGGATCGCGACTGGCTGCAGTTCGATTGCGCGCTGTCCTACGGGCTGGTCGAATATCTGCGCACGCTCGACGTTCTGGCCCAGCACGGCTGGTCGCCGGCGCGCTGCATCCCCCATGGCGGGCACCAGATGTCGCTGAACATCGCGGCCGGCCTCGGCCTCGGTGGCAATGAGAGCTACCCGGACCTGTTTCAGCCCTATGGCGGTTTCCCGGATTCGGTCCGCGTCGAGGACGGCCACATCGTCATGCCGGATCTGCCAGGCATCGGTTTTGAGGGCAAATCCGACCTGATCAAGGTGATGCGCGATCTGGCGGAGTAAGGCGGCGTCGCGCGCCCACCCTCCTCCGTCGTCATTCCGGGGCCCGCGAAGCGAGCACCCGGAATCCATCTGGCCGCAAGCGACGTGGTGAGTTGGATTCCGGGTTCGCGCCAAGGGGCGTGCCCCGGAATGACGGGAAGAGATCAGACGATCTTCTTCTCCCGCAGCGCTTCCAGCTTGGCCGCGTCGTAGCCGATCGTCGCCAGCACGTCGGCGGTGTCGGCGCCGAGCAGCGGCGGGGCGCGGTAGTTCTTGATCGGGGTGCCGGAGAAGGTGATGGCGTTGCGGATCAGCGACAGATCCTTTTCGAAGGGGTGATCGACCTTGACCCGCATGCCGCGCGCCTGCACGTGCGGATCGGAGAACACCTGCTCGAAATTGTTGATCGGGCCGGAAGGCACGCCGGCTTTCTCGAGCTCCTCCAGCCAGTAGGCCATCGGCTTCTTCAGGAACAGCCCGGCGAAGATCGCCATGATCTCCTTGCCGTGCACGACGCGGTCGTTGTTCTTGAGGAAGCGCGGATCGGTCGCGAGTTCGGGCGCGCCGAGCACGGCGCAGGTGCGCTGGAACTGGCCGTCATTGCCGACCACCAGCATCAATTCGCCGTCGGTGCAGCGAAACACGCCGGCGGGCATGCCGCCATTGCCCCAGGTGCCGCGTCGCGGCGGGGTCACGCCGTTGACGAGATAAATCTGCAGCCAGTGCGACAGCGAGGCGATCACGGTGTCGAGGAGGCAGACGTCGACATGCTGCCCCTCGCCCGTGTTCCTGCGGTGGTGGAGCGCGGCCAAAATGCCGATCGAGGTGTTCATCCCGGTCATGTAGTCGACGATCGACGGGCCGACCTTCATCGGCCCCTCGCCGGGCTCGCCGTCGATGTGGCCGGTGACGCTCATCAGCCCGCCCATCGCCTGCAGGATCGCGTCATAGCCGGCGCGCGGCGCGTAAGGCCCGGTCTGACCGAAGCCCGTCACCGAGCAATAGATGATGCCGGGGTTGATCGCCTTGATCGATTCGTAATCCAGCCGGTAGCGCTTGAGGTCGCCGACTTTATAATTTTCCATCATCACGTCGGCGGTTTTCGCCAGTTCGCGGATGATGTCCTGTCCCTCGGGCGTGGCGATGTTGACGGTGACCGACTTCTTGTTGCGGTTGGCGCAGAGGTAGAACGAGTTGTTGTTGTTCGCCTTGCCCTCGGGATCCCTGAGGTAGGGCGGGCCGAAGGCGCGGGCGTCGTCGCCGCCGCCGGGACGCTCGATCTTGATCACTTCGGCGCCGAGATCGGCCAGCATCTGGGCTGACAACGGGCCAGCAAGCACCCGCGTCAGGTCGAGAATTTTGATGCCCGAGAGTGGCAGAGCCGACATAAAGCTTCCTCCGAATTTTTGGCGTGGTGGCGGGTGTGTCCCGGCCGCTGCGAAATCAAGCCGATACACTATTTTGGGTGAATGAGCCCTGCATTGGCGTCATGACGCCATCCGTTCGACGCCCGATTTGCACGCGTGATGGGAGAAACGGCCCCGGCATCTTGCAAAACAGAACGGCCCGCCGTAGCGGACCGTTGCATGCCAAACCATGATGCCAGTCCCGGTTACCGGTTGCCGCCCCTCACGCGGTTGGCTCGCCATTCCAGGAATTCGCGATACAGGGGATCGCGTTCCTGCGGGGCGAGCGCGGTCGGGCCCGCCGAGGCCGGCGGCGCAGAGGGCAGCACGGCGCCGGAGGCCGCGGCCGTGCCTGCGGAAAGCGGCATGTTGCGGTCGAGCCATTCCTGCGCCGCCTTGAAGCGCGTCCAGCCCGACACCGTGGCGCGCGGCGCCATTTCCTTCCACTTCGGGTGGAACGGCGGCCGCTGCAGCTGCGCGACCTTGTCGAACAGGGTATCGACCAACAGCGCGAGCCGGCGATAACGGTCGCTGTTGGGGGCCCAGTTGTACGACGCCAGCACCGCTTCGGCCGCCACCGTTTCCACCGAACGCCCTTCCGGCACCAGGTTCGGATAGTCCGCTGCGCCGAGTTTGGACGGCAGGTATTCCTCCTGCAGCGGTTTGGCGTATTCGACCGGCACCAGATGCAAATTGCGGTCGGTGACCTGGCTCAGCCATTGCACGGGCTTGCCTTCGATCGCGACGATCGCATCGACCTCCCCCTTGCGCAGCTGTTCCACGGCGAGCCGCGGCTCCTGGTAGACCAGATGGGGCCGGATGCCGAGCCTTTCGAACACGTTGATCGCAGTCACGAAGGTCGAGCTGTCCGGCAGGTCCACGACCACGGTCTTGCCGTCGAGATCGCGCACGCTCTGGATCGATCGCGGCGCCAGCACGTGCATCTCTTCATTGAACATCTTCGCGACATAGACGAACTGGTTGCGGATGTCCTTGGCGAAGTCCTTACGGTCGAGATAGGAAAGCGTGTCCTTGCGCACGATGCCGGCGTCGACGCCGCGCAGCAGCAGGATGTCGGAGACCGCCTGCACCGAGCCGCGGCCCATCACCGGCAGGATGCGCAGCGCCGTGCCGTTGTCGAGCACGGAAGCGAGATCGGCGCCGACCTGGGCGTAGGTCGAACCGAACGAGCCGGTCACGAGACTGACGGTGTTGGCGTTGAGCTGGTTGGCCAGATCGCGCTTGGTGGCGGTGCCGTATTTGAAGATGGTCTTGAAGGAATCGCTGACCGCGCCGGCGTCGACGCCGCTGCGCACCGGGCCGAAATGCTGCCACTGCCCGTTGGTGAAGCGCATCATCCGCATCTGCTCGATCGGCGCGTGGTCGGACGGGCTGGTATTGATCAAGATGCCCTGCACCATCATGGGCAACTGGATGCCCTTGAGCAGGCGGGCCTGCCGCATGATGTTCTCGCGCGACAAGTCGTCGCCGCAGTTCTTCAGCACCTCGACGGTCAGCCTGCCGACGAGATAGCCAAGCACGGCCTGACCGTTGGTCTTGCTGACGCTCGGCATGTAGCGCTGCATGAAGTTGCTCCACTCGCGAAACACCGCTTCGCCGGCCGACGCGACGTCTTCGCCCTCGAGCCGATAGGCCGCCGACAGCAGGCCTTCCGCGTTTCGCGGGCCCGCCGGCTGGATCACGGCCGTGTACGAATTGGAGATCGAGGCGGCGAACTGCAGCGGCTTCCAGCCAATCTCGACGCTGCGCTGGATCGCCATCACGGCGAATTTCGGCGTGGTGAATTCCATCAGCACATCGGCGCCGGAGGCCTTCAGCTTGGCCATCTGGGTGTCGATGTTGGTGTCGCTGACCTTATAGGTCGCTTCGGCCACGATCGGAATCTTGCCGCCAAGACCGTCCTTCAGCCCCTTAAGATACTCCTTGCCCATGCCGTCGTCCTGGTAGAGCACGGCGATCTTGCTGCGGGGATGGTTCTCCAGGAGGTACTGCGCGAAGATTTGCGCTTCGGCCGTGTAGGTCGGCAGGAAACCCATGGTCCAGGGAAACTCCTGCGGCTGGTCCCAGGCCGCCGCGCCCGACAAAGCGAAAAGGTGCGGCACCTTTTTCGAGTTCAAATAAGGCTGGATCGCCGCGTTGGTGTTGGTGCCGATAGTGCCGAGCGTGAGGAGAACGTTGTCTTCCTCGACCAGCTTGCGCGTCATCGCCATGGTCTTGGTCGGCTCATAGGCGTCGTCGTAAGTGATCACGTTGAGCTTGCGGCCGTTGATGCCGCCTTCGGCGTTGGTCTTTTCCAGGTAGGCGATGATACCCTTGGCGATGACGCCATAGGCGGAAGCCGGACCGGTATAGGGCGCGGTGTTGCCGATCCGGATTTCATTGGGACTTGGCGCCGGAAGGCCCTGCCCGAGAGCCGGTCCCGCCATCGCGGCAAGAAAAAGCGCCGTTGCGACGCTGCGTCGCGGCGCGGAAGATTGGGTCGCGAGTCCGGAAGATGGCGTCGCCATCCAACGCGTATCGATCAAAGTCCGCATCTGGCTACCCCCTAGATATATCTGCGATGTCTTGTGCACCGTGACACATAGCGTCTCAGCGCTACTCGCTGAGATTGTGTCTCCATTGGATTGATTTTGCGTCAAGACGATCTGTTGCATATTGCTGTATCGATCGATTACGGGTTTACGTTGCGACAATACAGCATATCCGGTCGACGATAGCACCGGCGAATTACGATACACCCCCTGATTGCATATGTAACTTGATTGGATATTTAAACTTTTGGTGGTTCCGCGGAGTCCTTGCTGGCTTGGTCATCCATGCCTATCGCCGCGCAGCACTTGCCCGCGACCCGGCAGCCCTCGCCACGTTCTCTGCGTCTTGGTCCCACAAGCAAACGGCCCGCCGAAGCGGGCCGTCTTTATCGATATGCCTGGATATCGGCAAATCCGATCACCGGTTGGTGCTCTTGGTGCGACCGGCCCGCCACTCCAGGAACTCGCGATACAGCGGATCGCTGCGCTCCTGCGGCTGGAAGGCGGTCGTAGCCGGAGCGCCAACCGACGACGGTGGTGGCGACAGCACGGCGCCGGACGCCGCCGACAAGGCCCGGTTGCCCGGCATCGGCATGTTGCGGTCGAGCCATTGCTGCGCCGCTGCGAAGCGGGTCCAACCCGAGACCGTCGCACGCAGCGCCATTTCCTTCCACTTCGGATGGAACGGCGGCCGCTGCAGCTGCGCGACCTTGTCGAACATGGTGTCGACCAGCAGCGCGAGACGGCGGTAGCGGTCGCTGTTCGGCGCCCAGTTATAGGCGGCCAGCACCGCTTCGGCCGCGATCGTCTCGACGGAGCTGCCGTCCGCCACCAGGTTCGGATAGTCCTGCGACGAGAGCTTAGAGGGCAGGTATTCCTCCTGCAGGTTCTTGGCGTATTCGACCGGCACCAGGTGCAGGTTGCGGTCGGTGATCTGGCTCAGCCACTGCACCGGCTTGCCCTCGATCGCCACGATCGCGTCGACCTCGCCCTTGCGAAGCTGTTCCACGGCGAGCCGCGGCTCCTGATAGACCAGATGCGGCCGGATGCCGAGGCGCTCGAACACGTTGATCGCCGTGACGAAGGTCGAGCTGTCCGGAAGATCGACCACCACGGTCTTGCCGTCGAGATCGCGCACGCTCCGGATCGAGCGCGGCGCCAGCACGTGCATCTCCTCGTTGAACAGTTTTGCGACATAGACGAACTGGTTGCGGATGTCCTTGGCAAAATCCTTGCGGTCCAGGTAGGACAGCGTGTCCTTGCGCACGATGCCGGCATCGACGCCCTTCAGCAGCAGGATGTCGGAGACCGCCTGCACCGAACCGCGGCCCATCACCGGCAGGATCCGCAGATTTGTGCCGTTGTCGAGCACGGAGGCGAGATCGGCGCCGACTTGCGCGTAGGTCGAGCCGAACGAGCCGGTCACGAGACTGACCGTGTTGGCGTTGAGCTGGTTGGCCAGATCCTTCTTGGTGGAAGTTCCGTATTTGAAGATGGTCTTGAAGGAATCGCTGACCGCGCCCGGATCGATGCCGCTGCGCACCGGGCCGAAATGCTGCCACTGGCCGTTGGTGAAGCGCATCATCCGCATCTGCTCGATCGGCGCATGGTCGGACGGGCTGGTATTGATCAGAATGCCCTGCACCATCATCGGGAGTTGCAAGCCCTTGAGCAGGCGGGCCTGCCGCATGATGTTCTCGCGCGACAGGTCGTCGCCGCAGTTCTTCAGCACTTCGACCACCGCCCTGCTGACGAGATAGCCGAGCACGGCCTGGCCGTTGGTCTTGCTGATGCTCGGCACGTAGCGCTGCATGAAGGCGTTCCACTCGCGGAATGCAGCCTCGCCGGCCCCGACCGCGTCTTCACCCTCCAGTCGGTAGGCCGCAGACATCACGCCTTCGGCGTTTTGCGGGCCCGCCGGCTGCATCACGGCAGTGTAGGAGTTGGAGACGGAGGCTACGAATTGATACGGCCGCCAGCCGAGTTCGGCGCTTCGCTTGATCGCCATGGTGGCGAATTTCGGCGTGGTGAACTGGACGAAGATGTCGGCACCCGAGGCCCTCAGCCTGGCGAGTTGGGGCTCGATATTCTGATCGGAAACCTTGTACGGCACTTCCGCGACGATCGGCACCTTGCCGCTGAGACCGTCCTTGAGACCCTTCAGGTATTCCTTGCCCATGCCGTCATCCTGATAGAGGACGGCGATCCGGCTGCGGGGATGGTTCTCGAGAATGTACTGCGCATAGATCTGTGCTTCGGCCGCGTAGGTCGGCAGGAAGCCCATGGTCCAGGGAAACTCTTGCGGCTGATCCCAGGCTGCCGCGCCCGACAGGGCAAAGAGCTGCGGCACCTTCTTGGAGTTGAGATAAGGCTGGATCGCCGCGTTGGTGTTGGTGCCCACCGTGCTCAGCGTGAAAAGAACCTGATCGTCTTCAACCAGCCGGCGGGTCACCTCCATCACCTTGATCGGGTCATAGGCGTCGTCGTAGATGATCGCGTTGACCCTGCGGCCGTTGATGCCGCCTTCGGCATTGACCTTGTCCAAATAGGCCGCGATGACCTTGCTGATCACACCGTAGGCCGTCGCCGGTCCGGTGAGAGGCGACGTGATGCCGATGCGGATTTCGTTGGCAGCGGGAGGAGCGGCGTACGCGCTTTCACTCGTCGCCAGACCGGCCATCGCGGCGAGCGCCAGCATGGCGCTGCGCCGCGGCGCAGTCAGCAACCGGCGCAGGCTGCCACGGGCGAAAAGCCCGGAATGTGGCGCCCTTGCCCAATGAGTATCGACGAGAAGCCGCATCTGCTTGCCCCATTTTTTTATTGGATACGATTGTGAGATTTTTAGCAGCGAGCCGCCACCGTTTCAGCACTAGTCGCTGACATTGTGTCGCAATTGGATTGATTTTGTGTCAAGGCCAAGCGTTTGTTTAAGTTAGCCGGACATGTGTCCAATCGCGAAAATTTTAGGACATTTGAATGGCGGGCGGAGGTCGACAGACGTCGCTGCGACTACCGGCGTTTGAACGTTGCAGCAATGCAACTTTTGCTGCGATCGGAGATATCCAACAGCGTCGTCGCGACGCCCACATAACAACGGCCCGCCTTGCGGCGGGCCGTTGCGAATCGAAGAGGCTGCTACGGCTAGCGGTTGCCGGCTGCCTTGGC
This sequence comes from uncultured Bradyrhizobium sp., assembly GCA_964609175.1. Taxonomy (GTDB): domain Bacteria; phylum Pseudomonadota; class Alphaproteobacteria; order Rhizobiales; family Xanthobacteraceae; genus Bradyrhizobium. The sequence continues at coordinate 136,723 of CAZSRR010000008.1, read as the reverse complement.
ACGGTTGGCCCGCCACTCCAGGAATTCGCGGTACAGCTGATCGCGATCCTGCGGCGAAAGCGCCGAAGCGGACGGTTGCTGCGCCACCGCGCCGGACACCGCCGCGCTGGCGGGCATGTTGCGGTCGAGCCATTCCTGCGCCGCCTTGAAGCGGGTCCAGCCCGAGACCGTCGCGCGCGGCGCCATTTCCTTCCACTTCGGATGGAACGGCGGCCGCTGCAACTGCGAGACCTTGTCGAACATGGTGTCGACCAGCAGCGCGAGACGGCGGTAGCGGTCGCTGTTCGGCGCCCAGTTATAGGCGGCCAGCACCGCTTCGGCCGCGATCGTCTCGACGGAGCTGCCGTCCGCCACCAGGTTCGGATAGTCCTGCGACGAGAGCTTAGAGGGCAGGTATTCCTCCTGCAGGTTCTTGGCGTATTCGACCGGCACCAGGTGCAGGTTGCGGTCGGTGATCTGGCTCAGCCACTGCACCGGCTTGCCCTCGATCGCCACGATCGCGTCGACCTCGCCCTTGCGAAGCTGTTCCACGGCGAGCCGCGGCTCCTGATAGACCAGATGCGGCCGGATGCCGAGGCGCTCGAACACGTTGATCGCCGTGACGAAGGTCGAGCTGTCCGGAAGATCGACCACCACGGTCTTGCCGTCGAGATCGCGCACGCTCCGGATCGAGCGCGGCGCCAGCACGTGCATCTCCTCGTTGAACAGTTTTGCGACATAGACGAACTGGTTGCGGATGTCCTTGGCAAAATCCTTGCGGTCCAGGTAGGACAGCGTGTCCTTGCGCACGATGCCGGCATCGACGCCCTTCAGCAGCAGGATGTCGGAGACCGCCTGCACCGAACCGCGGCCCATCACCGGCAGGATCCGCAGATTTGTGCCGTTGTCGAGCACGGAGGCGAGATCGGCGCCGACTTGCGCGTAGGTCGAGCCGAACGAGCCGGTCACGAGACTGACCGTGTTGGCGTTGAGCTGGTTGGCGAGCTCGCGCTTGGTGGCGGTGCCGTATTTGAACAGCGTCTTGAAGGAATCGCTGACGGTGCCCGGATCGATGCCGCTGCGCACCGGGCCGAAGAACTGCCAGTGGCCGTTGGTGAAGCGCATCATCCGCATCTGTTCGATGGTGGCGTGGTCGGACGGGCTGGTATTGATCAGAATGCCCGGCACCATCATCGGAATCTGCAGACCCTTGATCGAGCGCGCCTGCTTCATGATGTTCTCGCGCGACAGGTCGTCGCCGCACATCTTCAGCACCTCCATCACAAGCTTGGCGTTCAGATAAGCGTAGATCGCCTGGCCGTTCGACTTGCTGACACTCGGCACGTAACGATCCATGAAGGAGCTCCACTCGCGGAACGCCACAGGGCCCGCGGCCTGCGCGTCGTCGCCCTCGACACGGTACATCGCCGACATGATGCCTTCGGCGTTCTCGATGCCGGCTGGCGTCATCACGGCCGAAACCGATTCCGACACTGACGCCAGGAAATGCACCGGCTTCCAGTTCAGCGCGGCCAGCCGGCGGATCGCCATGGTGGCGAATTTCGGTGTGGTAAACTGCATGAAGATGTCGGCGCCGGAGGCCTTCAGCTTCGCGATCTGGGCGTCGATGTCGGTATCGGTCACCTTGTAGGGCGCTTCCGCCACGATCGGCACCTTGCCGCCGAGACCGTCCCTCAGGCCCTTCAGGTAATCCTTGCCAAACCCGTCGTCCTGATAGAGCACCGCGATCTTGCTCCGCGGATAATTCTCCAGGATGTAGTGCGAGTAGATGTGCGCCTCGGTCTGGTAGCTGGGCAGGAAGCCCATGGTCCAGGGAAACTCGCGCGGCTGATCCCACATCGTCGCCCCCGAAGCGACGAAAAGCTGCGGCACCTTCTTCGCGTTCAGATAGGGATGCACGGCCTGGCTGGTGTTGGTGCCGAGGCTCGCGAAAATAAAGAGAACGTTGTCTTCCTCGACGAGCTTGCGCGTCAGCTCCATCGTCTTGGTGGGATTGTAGGCGTCGTCATAGGAAATGAAGGTGATCTTGCGGCCGTTGATGCCGCCTTCGGCATTGACCTTGTCGAAATAAGCCGCGAGCACCTTGCCGATCACGCCATAGGCGGAAGCCGGCCCGGTATAGGGCACGGTGTTGCCGATCCGGATTTCGTTGCCGCTCGGCGCCGGAGCGCTTTGGGCGAAGCCGGGTCCCGCCATCGCGGCCACAAGCAGCGCGGCCGCGGCGCTACACGTGCCGAAAAGCCGGCGCGCACCCTCGCCTATCCGGGAACGCAATTGTTGTTTGAAGTATCGACGTGAATTGTAGATAGCCCGCATCGGCGGTCCCCCTCATGTGTCCTATGCCCATTGTTGTTATTTTTTTGTGCGCATTACGCGCAGATGCGCAGGGTTTCAACCCTGCTCTTTTACATTGCGCCTCAATGTGAGAGTTTTTGTGGCGAATATGGGCGAACCATGTGACATGGTTAGCAACCGCGTCTCCGGTTCGAGACAATTCGCGACACTGACGACGCGAAGTTTGGATCCCTGCACTCATTGAGTGTAGACGCGCGACGCCGATGCGATCGGGCGGCTCAGCGCATCGTCGCGAGCTGGACGGCCAGCGCGCATGCGCGATCGTATTCGTCGAGGTTGATCCACTCGTCGACCGTGTGCGCCTCGTTCTGGCCGGCGCCGAACGTCACCGTGGGAACGCCGTGGCGGACCATCCAGTTGGCGTCCAGCCCGCCATTGGCGGAGCGGACGTTCGGCTTGCCCCCTATCCCGGTGACGGCGTCGACCGCGCGTTTCACCACCGGCAGGCTCTCCTTCATCCGGAACGGATAATAGTCGGTCTCCATCTTGAACTTGACCTTGCCCGCCTTGCCGTCGGCGTTGGTGACGCGCTTGGCCGCCTTCTCGAACGCCGCCTTGTAAGCTTTTGTAATCTCGCGGAAGAACTTGCTGTCATGGCTGCGGCTCTCGCCGCGAACGTGGACATAGTCGGTGACGACATTGGTGGCATCGCCGGCCGGCCGGCCCTCGCCGCCGGTGACCGGGCCGACATTGCTGGTGCCTTGCAGCTTGCGCTTCACCACCTTGCCGAACCAACCGCCGGCCTTCACATCGGCGAGCGCCAGCGCCAGGATCATCGTCGAGCTGATCCCGCGCTCGGGGGCGACGCCGGCGTGCGAGGCCCGGCCAAAAATCTCGACTTCCCAGCGGTCCGCGCCGACGGCGCCGATCACGACATTGGAGGCCGAGCCGCCGTCATAGTTGAAGGCCATCACCGGCGAGCCGAGTTCTTCGGTCTTGACGTATCGTGCCCCATAGAGCCCGCTCTCCTCGCGCACGCAGAACAAGAGTGTGATCGGCGGATGATCGAAATTCTGCTTTGCAAGCTCCGCCGCCAGCGTGACGAGCACACCGCAGCCGCAGCGGTTGTCGCCGCCGAGCGCGGTCTTCGCCTCGTTGACGATCTTGCGGCCCTTCAGCTTGGGCTGCGCCCCGGCGCACAGCGGTACGGTGTCCATGTGGGTCATGAACATGATCCGCGGCTGGTTGTGCATCGTGCCCCTGCCCGGCAGATCGACGATCAGATTGCCGGTCTCGGTCGGCACCGGAATCCGCATATTGGCGTCGTCGAGCCGGATCGCCTCCGCCGGCACGCCGACTTCCTGCAGCGCCGCGCTGAGCTCCCGCCCGATCGCCGCCTCCTTGCCGGTGACGCCCTCGATCTTGAGGAAGCGCATGAGACGGTCGGTGGCGGCGGCAGTGTCGATGGACATGATGATTCCTTGGGACTGAGGCTTGCAGCACGTGTGAGCATCGTTCGAGACGCTTTCTTTCGCAAGCTCGTAAGCAAAGGTCGGGCCATGTCGGAGGCCGCTGCGGTCAATGTCTCGCGTTACCGGATTGGCCGGGGAATGCGAGCCTGCCCAGAACGGAAGTCCGGGTTGCGACCACGGCGGGAATCACCGACGGTCTCGCCTAGACATTAACGGACCCGCACGGTGCAGACGGCAGCCGCCTACCTCGACACGCTCAATCCCGAGCAGCGCCGCGCCGTCGAACACGGCGCCGCCGGCGGATTGGCGGCGCCGCCGCTGCTGGTCATTGCCGGCGCGGGGTCGGGCAAGACCAACACCCTCGCCCACCGGGTGGCGCATCTGATCGTTGAGGGCGCCGACCCCCGGCGAATCCTGCTGATGACGTTTTCCCGCCGCGCCGCCTCCGAGATGACCCGGCGGGTCGAGCGCATCGCGCGCAAGGTGATGGGCGACAATGCCGGCGTCATGACAGACGCTTTGAGCTGGGCCGGCACCTATCACGGCATCGGCGCTCGCCTGCTGCGCGAATATGCCGAGCAGATCGGCCTCGATCCGGCGTTCACGATTCACGACCGCGAGGACTCTGCCGACTTGATGAATCTGGTCCGGCACGAGAAGGGCTTTTCCAAAACCGAGAGCCGTTTTCCCACCAAGGGCACATGTCTCGCGATCTACTCGCGCTGCGTCAACGCCGAGATGCCGATCGAGCAGGTGCTCGGCGCGTCCTATCCCTGGTGCTCAGGCTGGGCAGCCGAGCTCAGGGAATTGTTCGCTTGCTATGTCGAGGCCAAGCAGAAGCAGAACGTGCTCGATTACGACGATCTGCTGTTGTACTGGGCGCAGATGGTCGGCGACGCCGCCCTCGCGGACGACATCGGCGGCCGCTTCGACCATGTGCTGGTCGATGAATACCAGGACACGAACCGCCTGCAAGCCTCGATCCTGCTGGCGCTGAAGCCCGGCGGCCGCGGCCTTACCGTGGTCGGCGACGATGCCCAGTCGATCTATTCGTTCCGCGCCGCGACCGTGCGCAACATCCTCGACTTTCCCGAACAATTCTCGCCGCCCGCCAGCATCGTCACGCTGGATCGCAATTATCGCTCGACGCAGACCATCCTCGCCGCCGCCAACGGCGTTATTGAGCTTGCAAAAGAGCGCTTCACCAAGAATCTCTGGACCGAACGGACATCAGCCGCAAAGCCGCAACTCGTCACGGTGCGCGACGAGGCCGACCAGGCCCGCTTCATCGTCGAGCGCATTCTGGAACATCGCGAGTGCGGCACGCGGCTCAAGGAACAGGCGGTGCTGTTCCGGACCTCGAGCCACTCCGGTCCGCTTGAAATAGAGTTGACGCGCCGGAACATCCCGTTCGTCAAATTCGGCGGGCTGAAATTTCTCGACGCCGCCCACATCAAGGACATGCTGGCCTTGCTGCGCTTCGTGGAAAATCCGCGCGATCGCGTCGCGGGATTCCGGCTGCTGCATCTGCTGCCCGGCATCGGCCCCGCCACCGCGCAGCGCGTGCTCGACCACATGGCCGAGGCGACCGATCCGATCGCAGCGCTCGAAAGGCTACCGACGCCACCGCGCGCCGGCGATGACTGGAAAGCTTTTGTCGAAGCCATGGGCAATCTTCGCTACTCGGAATGGCCCGTCGATCTCGAACGCGCCCGCCTCTGGTACGAACCGCATCTCGACCGCATCCACGAACACGCCGAGACGCGCCGCGCCGATCTGATCCAGCTCGAAATGATCGCCGCTGGATATCCCTCGCGCGAACGCTTCCTCACCGAACTGACGCTCGATCCGCCCGACGCCACCAGCGACCAGGCGGGCGTGCCGCTGCTCGACGAGGATTACCTGATCCTGTCGACGATCCATTCCGCAAAAGGCCAGGAGTGGAAGTCGGTCTATCTGCTCAATGCCGTCGACGGCTGCATGCCGTCCGATCTCGGCGCCGGCACCTCCGCCGAGATCGAGGAGGAACGCCGCCTGCTCTACGTCGCCATGACCCGCGCCAGGGACGACCTGCACCTGATCGTGCCGCAGCGCTTCTTCGTCCACGGCCAGCAGGCCAAGGGCGATCGCCACCTCTACGCATCGCGGACGCGCTTCATCCCCGAAAAACTGCTCGGCCTGTTCGAGCGCACCGCGTGGCCACAGGCAACGGCCGGCGCCACGGCACGCGCGGGCACGCAGGGACCAAAGCTCGATATCGGCGCCCGGATGCGCGGCATGTGGCGGTAGATCGCCGCCCGGGGCAACCCTGTCATCGGCATTTGAATATGGTGGGAACCGCAACCTTGGCGTCCTATCCGCATTGCTTCCTAGATGGAGGCCGGAATGACGAGAGACTTCATCGTTATCGGCGCCGCCACGCTGCTGTTCGGCATGGGCGTGTGGACCCTTCGGCACGACCCGCGCGTCGCCGACCCGGTGACGACCGAGTCCGTGCGCATCCTTGCCGACGATCCTGCATTGAAACTCGCCACCGAACACAGTCCCTACATGCGCAACGAGCGCTGAGATGGCGTGGGCAGCGGGTCGCCATCGCGGCGGCCGGCGTTCACAAGCCCGGCACCGGAAGCCAGTTCCCCGGACCGCAGCTAGATCGAGGAATCCTGATCGGCCATTGCCGGACGCGACACGACGTAACCGGCACAGGCGACAAACAACACCGCCACACCGGCGGCAAGCGGCAGCGACGGATCGAAGCTGTAACAGAACACGGCAAATCCCATCATCATGCCCACACATGCCATGGCCTTCGCCGGCCGCGAGATGGCGCCGGCGGCGCGCCAATCCCGCAGCGACTTGCCAAATGTCGGATGATCGAGCAGCCATGCCTCGAAGCGGGGCGATGAGCGCGCAAAGCACCACACGGCCACGAGCAGGAAAACCACCCCCGGCATCAGCGGCAACACAAGGCCGATCGCGCCAAGCGCAACCATCACCCAGCCGAGGCTCAAATAGAGGATGCGCATCAGACCCGCCGCCTGTCCATATCCTGAAACAAGGACCACATTTTTGTGTCAGTCCTGCTCATGCGGTCCAAGCCTGGAGTCCAAGTCTGCAATCCGAGGCGCATCCGGGAATTGGAGCGGGTGAAGGGAATCGAACCCTCGTATTCAGCTTGGAAGGCTGCTGCTCTACCATTGAGCTACACCCGCGCGCGGGGATCACCTAACACGTCGTTTCGGCATCCTCAACCCGCCCGGGCGGCCCTTATCCCCGAGCCCCATCACGGTCCCCCTCGACGGTTCCCGCCCCCTTAACAGGCCCTGATTCGCCGCCTATATTGACGTCTCCATCAACAACGAAAGGAGGTGATCCAGTGTCTTATACCAAGCGCTGTCACCTCGCTGGGATCGCCCGCTAGGCCTCGTGTATCTGGGTCTGGCATCGGGGCGCTCTCAGCCCTGGACCAGCGAGCAACAATTGGGGCGCGGCGGGAGCGATCCCGCCGCGCCTTTTTTGTTTGGCGGGATGGTCCTGTTTGTCGGAATGGTTTCGGCCCAATCGTCCTCGGCGCTGCAGCCCATCACGGAGAAACCGCATGCTCTACGCCATCCTCGCCTACCACGTCGAAGCCGAGGTGATGTCCTGGACGGCGGAGGAGGACGCGGCCCTGATGACCGGGCTGATGGCGGTGCACGACCGGCTGGCGGCCAAAAAGCTGCTCGGCCCGGCGGCGCGGCTCGGCGCCACCGCGGACGCCCGCACGTTGCGCGGCCCCGGCGACGGCATGGTGATCGACGGGCCGTTCGCCGAGACCAAGGAGCAGTTGCTGGGCCTTTATGTCGTCAACTGCGACAGCGCGGACGCCGCGCTCGATGTCGCGCGCAGCCTGCGCCGCGTCAATCCGTCGGCGGTGTATGAAATCAGGCCGATCCGGCTTTATATCCCCGGCGAGGCGCTGCCGGAAACGGCGAGCGATGGTCAGGGCTGAGGCTTGCCGGCCACAAACAGCCGCGGCCGCCTCAACACTCCGAAATGTTGAAATCGACGCGCCGGTCCATCGCGTCGCTGGCGTCGTCGCGGCCGGTTCCGATCAGCATTTTCCTGGAACCGACGCCGGTCGCCTTCGGCTTGTCGGCAAGTCGGGGCGCGCCGCCCTCCAGCATTCACGGGATGGCATCGGCGCACCACCTCAGAAGATGAGGATCGACGCGGCTGCGAAGTAGGTTGCCAGCGACAGCATGTCCTGCAGCACGGTCGCGATCGGTCCGGATGCCAGGGCCGGATCGTAACCGATCCGCGCAAAGGCCCAAGGAAGCACGATCCCGACGATCGTCGCCGACACCCCTGCAATCAGCACCCCGGCGGCTACCGTGCCGGCGAGCGCCGCGCTGGCAAAGACCGCCCAGACAAGCGGAAAGGTGATGGCCGCGAGCAGCGTCCCGACGAGAAAGCTGGTCGCAAACTCGCCGACGAGCAGCTTGACCAGCTTTCCATCGGTCAACGACAGGGCGCGAACCGCGACGACCTCCGACTGGGTGCCGATCGCATCCGCCAGATAGACGATGCCGGGCACGAAGAAGGCAACCGCGACATTCGCGGCCAGAGCGGCTTCGAACTGGGCCATCATCGCGGTCGCCATCGCGCTACCCGCGACGCCGATGAGCAGCCACGGCAGGCGAAACCTGACCTGGCGCCACGGCGAATCCGACAATGCCTTCTTGGCAGCTTCCGATTTGCCGAGAATGCCGGCGAGATGGTGCAAGTCCTCGATGTGCTCATCGCGCAGAATGGAGATCAGCGATTTCGCAGGCACCGCGCCGACGAACTTTCCCTGCCGGTCGCAAACGGCGAGCACGGCACCGCCGGACCGGATCGCCAGGCTCGCCGCTTCTTCCCGATCGGTATCGAGCGCAACCACCGGACAAGCGTCCGGGGTCAGTTCAGAGACGGTTTGCGAAGGAAGCGCGCCGAGCAGGCGGCCCACCTCGACGACGCCGGCCAGGCTGCCATCGCGGAGCACGAACAGATTGGAAGCGTCCTCGAATCTGGAGACCGCGATGCGGTCGCGGACGGCGCCGGCAGTCTCGGCGAACCCTGCCGTCGGCACGGCTGTGACCAGATAGTGCGAAATGCTCTGGACGTCCGCTGAGGGCTCGGCGGAGGTCGATCGGGCCGCGTCGGTCTTCGGTGGCGACGAAGTCATTTGCCGTGCCGACCTAACGCTGATGGATGTAGGTGCCCGGCGCTGCCGCGAGCGGCGGCAGGCCCTGCTCGGGTGCACCGATCGGCGGAGGCGCCATGTTTTTCGGGCCGCTGCGCGCGTTCAGCCAGGCAATCCATTCGATCCACCACGACCCCTGCTTCATCGACGCCACGCCGGCCCAGCTCTGCGGGTCGAGGTAACGGTCGCCCGGATTGCGGGTGGCGACTCTGTAGTGACGACCTTGCCGGCCGGGCTCGGAGACGATGCCGGTATTGTGGCCACCATTGGTCAGCACGAACGTCAACTCGTTGTCGCTGAACAGATGCAGCTTGTAGACCGAACGCCATGGCGCGATGTGATCGGTCTCGGTCCCGACGACGAATGCCGGGACGCTGATGTCCTTCAGCGCGATTACACGGCCCTCGACCGCGAAGCGGCCCGCCGTCAGGCGGTTTTCAAGGAAAAGGCCGCGCAGATATTGCGAATGCATCCGGTAAGGCAGCCGCGTCCGGTCTGCGTTCCATACGGACAGATCGGTGACACGATCCCGTTCTCCGAGAACGTATTCCCGCATCATCTTCGACCATACGAGTTCGTCCGGTCGTAGCGCCGAGAAGGCTGCCGCCATCTGCCTTGTATCGAGCACGCCCTGGTCCCACATCATGTCTTCCAGAAAGGCGATCTGGCTCTCGTCGACGAACAGCATCAAATCCCCGGCTTCGCTGAAGTCCGTCTGGCCGGCAAGCAGGGTGAGCGATGCGAGGCGGTTGTCGCCGTCGCGCGCCATCGTCGCAGCCGCGATCGACAATACTGTCCCGCCGAGGCAATAGCCGCAGGCGTGTATCTTCTGGCGTGGCACGATCCTGTTCACGACGTCGAGCGCCGCGGAGATACCCTCGGTGCGGTATGCATCCAGCGCGACGTCGCGGCACTGCGCATCCGGGTTGCGCCACGAGATCATGAACACCGTAAAGCCGTTGTCCACGAGGTAGCGAACCAGCGAATGATAGGGCAGCAGATCGAGGACGTAGTATTTCATGATCCAGGCCGGAACGATCAGTACCGGCTCGGATGCGACGGTTGCGGTTGCAGACTTGTATTGAATCAGCTCCATGAGTTCGTTGCGATAGACGACTTCGCCTGCGGTGGCTGCAATGTCGATGCCGACGCGCAGGTCGGGCGGCGACCGCGCGGGCAGCCTCGCCGCCAGCCCCATCATGTCGTCAAGGAGATTGCGCGCGCCACGAACGAGGTTGGCGCCGGACTCCTGAATGGTCCGGTCCAAGATCGAAGGGTTGAGCCACGGCACATTCGATGGCGAGAGCAGGTCATGATATTGGTGGACGGTAGAGGCGACCCGCTCGGCACTCTTCGGACGCATTCCGCGTAATGGACGTGTCGCGGCCTGCCACCAGGCTTCCTGGGCAAGGAATGTCTGTTGCCAGAGCACGTAGGGCCATTTGTTCCAGGCATCGTCTGCGAACCGATGGTCCCTGTTCGCCGCCGCAAAGGGACGTGCCGCCTGCGGGTCGCGCGCAGCCGCTGCGAAATGTAGCAGGCGCGCGGTGAACACGGCTGCAAGCAGCGAGAGCTCGAACTGCGATCCGGGCGCGCGGGCCAGATGCGATGACCAGTCGAACCAGGCTGCCATCAATGCGTGCGGCGAGACGCCCTGCGTCAGCCGCGCCGTGGCCGCGCGCACGGCCCGATCGAAGGTGTCGAAGTCCGGCATGTCGACCGGCACCGCCGGCACGGGAGCCTCGATCGTCGACCTGCCCAACTGCGGGCCGTATTGGATGACAGGCAAGACATTCACGGTTTCGTCTCCGGCGCGGGCGGCGATTGCCGCATACCATCCACGGTGCAGACGAGAAGGCCTTGTGCTATGTCAAAGTGCCGCCACGCGATCTCGCCATAGATATTCGTGACCAATGCACGAAGGGTTTGTGACGGAACGACTCCCGTCGCAAAGCTGTTGTTCGCGCCAACAGGCGCCGCATTAGACGGAGCGTTGCGATGTTTCCACTTGGCTTTGTTCTCGGTGCGGTTGCCGGTGCTGCCGCCGTTCTCGCCATCGGCCCGCAGGTGATGACGCGCGCGCGTCCGGTTGCCAAGGCCGCCCTCAAGGCGGCGCTGCTGGCAGCGCACGAGGCGCGGGTTCGCGGCGCCGAACTCAGCGAAGCCGCCGAGGATCTCTTCGCCGAGGCGAAGGCGGAGGCTACCGCAGACGTGTTCGCGACAACCATGGCCGCCGCGCAAGCCAAAGCAGCGGCGAGCGAGAAGGCAGAGCCGCAGGAATCCGCCGGCAGCTGACAGGGCGAGTGACCATGAATTCTTCGCTTCCCTCCGCGGTCGTCGTCCATACGCTAGCCGGGCGCACCCGCTTGCGAATTGAGGCACGTCGCGGCGATGATGATTTCTTCGCGTCGATTGCGACGGGCCTTTCTGCGATACAAGGCGTCGACCAGGTCGAGGTGCGCGCGTTGACGGGCGGCGTGCTGATCCAGCACCATCTTCCGCTGGCGCAGATCGCCGAAGCCGCCGAACGCGCGCGCTTGTTTAGCGTAGCGGGCTTCGCGGCGGCGCGGCCGCGCTTTGCCGCGGTACCCGACCCCAGGACGATGGTGGCAGCCGGGCTTGCCGCGTTCGCGCTTCTGCAGGTGTTTCGAGGCCGTATCCTGCCGCCCGCGATCACGCTTGCGCTCTACGCCGCGACCATCGGCCGCCTGCTGCATGAGGGCCCGGAAACCAATGATCCGTAGTGCCGCCGCGCAGCGCTAGCCACGCAACGCTTCGCCGTCGCCGGTCGCCTCCCACGGCAGTTCGAGATCCGTCCGTCCAAAGTGACCATAGACCGCGAGGCGGCGGTAAAATCCGGCGTCGCCGGCCAGGCCCGGCCGTGTCCTCAGACCAAACCTCGCTTCTATGGCGGCGGGACGGAAATCCATGACGGCGGCAAGCCGGCTTGCCATCGCCTCATCGGCGATGCGACCGGTTCCAAACGTCTGGATCGAAATGCTCAGCGGGCGTACCTGACCGATCGCATAGGCCAGATGGACCTCGCATCGCTCGGCCATTGCGGCGGCAACGACGGCCTTTGCAGCATGGCGGGCGGCATAGGCGCCGATCCGGTCGATGCGCGAGGGGTCCTTGCCGGACAGCGCGGCGCCGCTCTGGCGAGCCATGTCGCCGTAGGTGTCGATGCCGGTCTTACGGCCCGTCAGGCCGGCGTGGCTTGCCGGTCCACCGCCGTCGTGATCTTCGCCGAAATTGAAGTGAAGCTGCGGCCGCGGCTCGCCGATCATCTCGCACTCGTTCAGCACCCCGTGGACGACATCGCGCAAACTCTCTTCGGCGGTTGCCGTTGGCGGTCGCGGCGACCCGATCGAGGCGCTGACGGCGACACCATGGACGCGGACGGGCCGGGTGTCGCGGTATTCCACCGACACCTGCACCTTGGCGTCCGGCGACAGCCAGTGCATCCGCGAGCGCCGCGCCGCATCGAGGGCGCGCGCCAGGCGGTGCGCCAGGCTGATCGGCAGCGGCATCAGCTCGGGCGTCTCGTGACAGGCGTAGCCGAACACGTTGACGTGCTCTCGCGCCGGATAACGGTCGAAATCCTCGTCGCCGCCGGCGGCGGGAGACTCGCGCTGATGTTCCGGCAACTCGGTCAGGCTCGTCAGGACCGAACAGCTCTTTGCCTCGAACCGTCCCGAGAGATAGCCGGCTTCGCCGATCACTGCGCGCGCCAGCGACGGCAGATCGACCGCCGCGGAGCCGGTGTAGCGCGCGGCAAGAAACACGATGCCGGTCGCGACCGCGCACTCCACCACCGCGCGCGCACCGTCGTCTCGCCGCAGCAAGGCATCGACAGCCGCATCGCTGATCTGGTCACACAGCTTGTCGGGATGTCCAGCCGTCACCGACTCCGACGTAAAGATCATGTTGGCTCTCCTGACGAGGTCCCGCTCCGCGATCCGCCGCCGGCCTCTTTCCGATCGTCAGATAGTCGATCGCGTTGTTTCCCGCTGCCGCCCCCAGCGCGATCGCGGCGATTGCAGCGGCGTCGATTGCACCGAGCGGCGACAATCCCAGTATCCGGCGCGCCGGCGGAAACAGTTGGGCGGCGACCTGCAATGCGGCCGAAACGGCTATGCTTGCATACAGCCTGGAATTCGGCGGGCGGCGGAACTCGGCCGCAATCCCCTCGGTTTCGGATCGGCTGGCGATCGCGTGCAACAGTTGCGCGAAGGTGAGGCCATGAAACGCGACGGTGCTGGCGCGCGCCCCCGCCCCTCCGGCAACGAAATATCCCGCAAGCGTCGTCGCCCCGATCACCGTTCCCTCGCGCATCAGGCGGCGGAAGTCGGCGCCGCTGAGGATCGGCGCCCGCGCATCATGCGGCGGCTCGTCGAGCACGCCCTCTTCGGGCGGCTCCAGTCCGAGGGCGAGCGCCGGAAGCGGGTCGGAGACCAGGTTGAGCCAAAGCAGTTGCATCGGTGTCAGCGGCGCCGACGCCCCGACGATCGCCGTGCCCAGCATCGTGATGGTCTCGGAGGCATTGGTCGAAACCAGGTAGCGCAGCACCTTGCGCACGTTCGCATAGGTCGCGCGTCCTAGCTTGACCGCCTCGACGATGCCGTCGAGATCGTCGCCGGTCAGCACGATATCGGCGACTTCCCGCGCGATGTCGGTTCCCTCGCCGCCCATCGCGATCCCGACATTCGCCGCACGCAATGCCGGACCGTCGTTGACGCCGTCGCCGGTCATCGCAACGATGCGGCCGTTGGCCTGCAGTGCCTTGACGATGTTCAGCTTGTCGACGGGGCTGACGCGGGCGAACACCTGGGGCTGGGCTGCGAGCGCTTCCAGCACGTCCGGCCGCAATCCCATGATCTGGCCGGCCTCCAGAACCTTCAGCTCGCTGCCATTGCTCAGGCCAAGTTCGCGGGCGATCGCAAACGCGGTGGCGCTCTGATCTCCGGTGATCATGACGGTTCGCACGCCGGCGCGATGCAGGCGGCGCAGTGCCGGCCTCACGCTCGGCCTCACGGGATTGGCGAGACCTACCAGCCCGAGCCAGCTCAGTTCGCGTTCGTCCTGGGGATCTCCGCCCGATTCGCTGACGGCGATGCCGAGCACCCGCAAGGCACGGCCGGCCATTGCCTCGTTCGCGTCCAGTATCGTCTTGCGATCGCGCTCGTCCAGCGCCCTTCTGCCATTGACGCCGGCGCCGAACGTGCAGCGCGCCAGAACCTCGGCGGGATCTCCCTTCACGCAGAGAAGCGTTGCGCCGTCCTCGCGTTCGTGCAGGGTGCTCATGCGCTTGCGGCCGTCGCCGCGGCCGGCGCCGGCCACGAGGCGGGCACCCAGACGCAACCCGACCACGTCGACACCGAGCGAGATCGCCCCCTCGAGCAACGCGGTCTCGGTGGGAGAGCCTTCGATCCGGACATCGTCGCGCTCGCGTTGCGCCGTTGCATCACTGCAGAGCGCTGCAACCTCGAACAGCCTGCGGACAAGTCGATACACCTCGGCGCCTGCATCCGCGGTCCCGCAGGTCAACCGTCCGCCCGCCAGCGCCAGCGAGAGATTATCCGCATGGACCGCTGCGGCATTCATCCGGTTCTCGGTCAGCGTGCCGGTTTTGTCGAGGCCGACGACTTCCACGGCTCCGAGCGTTTCGACAGCATCGAGCCTTCGCACCAGCACGTTGCGCCGGCGCATGCTCTGGGTACCGATTGCAAGCGTCGTCGTCGCTACGGCGGGCAGACCTTCCGGGATCGCCGCGACGGCCAGCGAAATGGCACTGCGCAGCGCAGGCAACAGCGCCTGGCCGCGCAGCAGGGCGATCCCGAACACTGCGCCGCAGATTACCCCGTTGATCAGGACCAGCTCTCGACCGATATCGTGCAACTGCCGCTGTATGGGCGTTTCCGGCGGCTTCACCGAACCGAGCAGTTTCTGCACCAGACCGATTTCAGTCGCGGCGCCGGTCGCCGTGACGACGGCGAGCCCCGAGCCACCGGTGACCGCCGTTCCGCGAAAGACCATGTTGTAGCGGTCGGCAATACCGGTGTCCTCCGGTACGAGCGTCGCCGCGTCCTTTGCCACCGGCATCGCCTCGCCGGTCAGCGCCGATTCGTTGACGGAGAGTTCATTGCAGTCCAGAAGCCTTGCGTCGGCAGGCACCAGCACGCCGCGTTCGAGAATCACGACATCGCCGGGAACGACCTGTACCGGATCGAGCATCTGCCGCTCGCCGTCGCGGATCAGGGGGATCGCCTGCCGCGTGTAGCGCGACAAGCCGAGGATGGTTCGCTCGGCTTCCCGTTCCGTCGCGGTGGCGATTCCCGCATTCAAGAGCACAACGGCCCCGATAATGGCTGCATCCGCGATCCCGCCGGTGGCGATCGAAAGCAGTGCCGACCCTGCAAGCAGCAATATCGGCAGCGACGAAAGCTGCTCGCGCAGGATCGCCAGCCTCGAGCGTGCCTCGGCGGCCTTGATCGCATTTGGGCCGTACAGCGTCAGGCGACGCGCGGCTTCGCTGCTCGACAGTCCGTCCGGCTGTCGGCTTTCCAGCCATGACAGCACCTGCCCAGCCGGCACGGCATGATAGGGCCTGTCCATGCCTGTCGAATGTGCCGCTGCCGCAGACAGTGCATAAGCGGCCCGCACGCATGGCGAGGAATGCGGGTAATCGTTGGCCGCCTCGTCCACGAGGCGCGCGATTTCATGTCCGCGCAATTGCGGTGCATGTTCCACCAGGATCGAGCCGGTCAGGATGTTGATCCGCACCGAATGTATGGCGGCGTGCGACCGCAGCAGGCCGTCTATGCGCCGTGCAACCGCATCGTTGACGCGCATGGCGTGATGCCGCAAGCGGGTTCGGCCCGGCACCGCGTCGTGAACGATCCTCGCCCCGCTTCGATCGGGTTCGTGATGTTCCGTCGCCTGATCAAGTCTCGACACGTCAGCTCTTGGGCTTGCGCGCTAGCGATCATGAAAGACCGTAGCCTTATGACACTTTGATGACGACGCAACTTCGCCAATCGTGATGGTCTTCCTGTTGAGCCAAACAGCTTTGATGCGAGTCAAAGCGGCCGGGACAGCACCAGGTAATTTTCTCTGCACCCATTCATGCGACGGCACAATGCAGAGGGCAAACATGTTGTCAGCAACGAAATCGGAATTTGTGCCGCAACTGCTCCGCGATGCCGAGGCCCCTCAGCGTGCCGATGCCGCGCACGGGAAGATCGCAGCGATCGTCAATGGTCGGGCGCAAAGCCTGCCCACGACGGAGCGGATCAGCGTCAGCCATCTCAATTTCTACTATGAGGACGGCAACCAGGCACTGCGTGACATCACGGTGCCGATCTATGACAAGCGCGTCACGGCATTCATGGGCCCCTCCGGCTGCGGCAAGTCGACACTGCTACGCATTTTCAACCGCATGCACGATCTCTATCCGGGCCAGCGGACCGAAGGTGACGTCTTCTTCGACGGCGTGAATATCCTCGGCAAGATCGATGCTTACCAGCTTCGCGCACGCATCGGCATGGTGTTTCAAAAGCCGACGCCGTTCCCGATGTCGATCTACGACAACATCGCGTTCGGCATTCGCCTGCACCGCGAGGTCGGCAAGGAGGAGATGGACGGGCTGGTCGAGGACGCACTTCGCCGGGCGGCCTTGTGGGATGAGGTCAAAGACGATCTCGGGCGCAGCGGTTTCTCGCTCTCGGGAGGCCAGCAGCAGCGCCTGAGCATTGCCCGCGCGATCGCCGTCCAGCCGGACGTATTGCTGCTGGACGAGCCCTGCGCCTCGATCGACCCGATTTCGTCGGCGAAGATCGAGCAAACGATCGACGAGCTCAGGCACGCGCATGCGATCGTGCTCGTGACGCACAATCTTCAGCAGGCCGCGCGCGTGGCCGACTTCGTCGGCTTCATGTATCTCGGAGAAGTGCTCGAATTCGGCAGCGTGCAGGAGGTTTTTCTCCGACCAAAGGAGCCGCGAACCGAGCGATTCATCACCGGCCGGTTCGGGTGATGTTGGTTGGTGGGGAAGGAAGGACTCGAACCTTCGAAGCCATACGGCGGCTGATTTACAGTCAGCTCCCTTTGCCACTCGGGACACTTCCCCGTCCGTCAGCATCAGGAACCGACCGCCCGAGTGGCGGGAGGGCCGGACCATGGATGACGCTGAGGCCAAAAGCGCGGTTCGAACCGGCTGCGGCCGGCGCGTTTATGGGCGAAACGAGCCGGCAAAGTCAACCAACGCCACCCCTCTAAATCGCATCCCAAGGGGCCAAATTGCCATATTCGGCCCCCCGTGACAGAAACGCCCCATGAACGATCGTGAGCGAAAGCCGCCATTCCGCCGTGGCGGCGGTAAACCCTTCGAAAAGGTGCGGAAATTCGCCCGCCCGGCCGGTCACCGGGGGCGGGAATCGGGGTCTGACGGACCCGCGATTCTGTATGGCTGGCACACGGTTTCCGCCGCGCTCGCCAACCCGGAACGGCGGATCCGCAAGCTGCTCGTGACCGAGAACGCCGCCAGGCGGCTGGCGGACGAGAATATCGACACCCGCGTGCCCCCCGAAATCGTCCGCCCCAGCGCCATCGACGCACGGCTCGGGCCCGACGCCGTCCACCAGGGGCTGCTGGCGGAAGCCGATCCCCTCGCCTCGCCCGATATCGACACGCTGGCGCAAGAAGGCATCGTGCTGGTGCTCGACCAGATCACCGACCCGCACAATGTCGGCGCCATCCTGCGCTCGGCGGCGGCGTTCGCGGTGAAGGCGATCGTCACCACCGCCCGCCACAGCCCGGAGGCCACGGGTGTTTTGGCCAAATCCGCCTCCGGCGCGCTGGAGCTGGTGCCGCTGGTGACCGTGCAAAACCTCGCCCGCGCGCTCACCGAGCTGAACGACCGTGGTTTTCTCACCGTCGGCCTCGACAGCGAGGGCACCGAGGATCTGGCGGCGGTGGAACTGCAGCAGCCGCTGGCTTTGGTGCTGGGCGCCGAGGGCAAGGGCCTGCGGCAACTGACCCGAGAAACCTGCCGCGTCGTCGCCCGGCTCGACATGCCCGGCGAGATCAAGAGCCTGAACGTCTCCAACGCCGCGGTGCTGGCGCTCTACATCGGCGCCAGCCGGCTCGGCCTGATGAAATGACAACGCCCGCTCGCGGGAGGCGAACGGGCGCTGAAGTTTCTCGGCTGCCAGGCGATCAGTAATAGCGGCTCAGCACCTTGCGGCCGTGGTGGTAGCCGTGCCGGTGGTGGTGATGGCGGTGCGCGCGATGATACGGCCGGTTGTAGCCGTGGCCGTAGCCGGAGATGGTACCTTCCTGATAGATCGGACGCGGCGCCAGGTTACCGGGGCCGGTATAGGTCGGACCCTGGTTGACCCAGTAATATTGCTGCTGCGGATCCGGCAGCCGCTCGGCAACCCAGCCGCCGCAATTGCCGCAGCCGACAACGCCATAGCTCACGACCGGCACGGCATGCGCCGGCCCGCCGCAGGTGCTATAGCCGCAGGCCATCGCGGCCGGGGCCGAGGCCAGCGCGGCCGCCGCGACGATCAATCCCTTAATCAAATGACGCATTACTCTCTCCGGTGCTTTGGTGGACTTCAATGCTCAGCGTGGAAAAGGCGGCCTGCGCCGCTCGTCCTGCGGCGCGTAGATGATGGCGGGCGGGTCGGCGGGCACGTTGGATTGCGCCGGCAGCGGCGCCGACTGCGCCGACCAGGACTGGTGATAGCTCTCGGCCGGCTGCGGCAGTTTGCGGTTCGGCGGCGGCTCGATTTCCCTCCGCCCGTAGCCCGGCATGCGGCCGGCGCTCGGATAGTAGCGGCCGACATGCGGCACCGGATCGACATAGCGGCCACCATAGACGGTCGGCTGGACATGGGTGCCCTTGCCGAGCCCCCAGTCGCCCTCGACCACCGCATAGGAGGCGTCGACGCCGTTGATGATGATGGGCACCCCAGGACGGCCCGGAATCACGATGTCAAATCCGCCGCCGGCGAAAGCGGCCGAACTCGTCGCGACGAATAGTGCCAATACCAAGCCCAGGCGCATCCAGGTTCCCCCTTTTCACGTTCCAGTTTAGTCCAACAGGCCGTATGAGGAGTTAAAGCCGCGGCCAAACTGCCGACAAAGCTAACGCGCAGGCATGGAAGGCCGTTCAATTACGGAAAGATACGCTATCCAAGTGTTAACGAGCTCGCGCCGGCGACCGCTCGATTGTCATTCCGCCGCCAATGTCGCACCATCCCGCCTCGTTCCACACGCCAGCCGAATGCCTGAAATGACGACCAAAACGCCCGCCAAGAACGTGCTCTGGATCATGTGCGACCAGCTTCGCTACGACTATCTCGGCTGCACCGGCCACCCCGTCCTCAAGACGCCGAACATCGACGCGATGGCCGCGCGCGGCGTCCTGTTCTCCAACGCCTATGTGCAGTCGCCGATCTGCGGCCCGTCGCGGATGTCGTTCTATACCGGCCGCTACATGCGCTCGCACGGTTCGCACTGGAACGGCTGGCCCTTGCGCGTCGGCGAGCCGACGCTCGGCGATCACCTCAAGAAGATCGGCGTCCGCAACGTGCTGGTCGGCAAGACCCACATGGCGCCCGATCTCGAGGGCCTGAAGAATCTCGGCATCCCCCAGGACTCCATCATCGGCGTTCACGTCTCGGAATGCGGCTTCGAGCCGTATGAGCGCGACGACGGCCTGCACCCCACCGGCCGCCCGCGCCCGGCCTACGACAATTACCTCCGCGAACACGGCTACGACGCGCCGAACCCGTGGGAGCATTGGGCCAATTCCGGCGCCGCCGAGGACGGCTCGTTGCAGAACGGCTGGCTGCTGGTGCACGCTGACAAGGCCGCGCGCGTGCCGGACGAACATTCCGAGACGCCCTACATGACGCGGCGCGCGATGGAGTTCATCTCGGAGGCGGAAGACGACGGCCGTCCGTGGTGCCTGCATCTGTCCTACATCAAGCCGCACTGGCCCTATATCGCACCGGAACCCTACGCCAGCATGTACGGGCCCGAGGACGTCAAGCCGGCGATCCGCTCGCAGCAGGAGCGCGCCGAGGCGCATCCGGTGTTCGCCGCCTACATGGACATGCGCTACTCCCGCAACATGTCGCGCGACGAGGCCCGGGAAAAGGTCATCCCGACCTACATGGGCCTGATCAAGCAGATCGACGACCAGATGGGCGTCTTGATGCGCTTTCTCGAAGCGCGCGGCCTGCTCGACACCACGATGATCGTGTTCACGTCGGACCATGGCGACTATCTCGGCGATCACTGGATGGGCGAGAAGGACCTGTTCCACGAACAGTCCGCCAAGATCCCGCTGATCGTGATCGATCCCTCGCCGGCCGCCGACGCCACGCGCGGCACCGTCAGCGACGCGCTGGTCGAGGCGATCGACCTGGCACCGACCTTCATCGACTATTTCGGCGCGACCCCGCCGGACCACATCCTCGAAGGCCGTTCGCTGCTGCCGCTGCTGCACGGCGGCCCGCCTTCCGACTGGCGCAAGGTCGTGTTCTCCGAATACGACTACGCCATGCAGGACGTCCGCGTGATGCTGAACCAGCCGATCGAGCGCTGCCGGCTGTTCATGGTGTTCGACGGCCGCTGGAAATTCATCCACGCCTCCGGCTTCCGCCCGATGCTGTACGACCTCGAAACCGACCCGCAGGAATTTTGCGATCGCGGTGCCGATCCCGCCTGCACGGAGGTGGTGGCGCGGCTGCAGTCCGAACTGTTCGACTGGGCGCTGCATCCCAGGATGCACATCACCACGCCGAACGCCAAGATCGCGGCCTACGCCGCCCAGCAATTGCAGGTAAAGAACGGCGTGTTGATCGGCATCTGGGACGAAGCCGAACTCGGCGCCATCAGGGAGAGGATCGGGATCAAGCCGGCCTGAGAGAACTCCGTCATCGCTCTGCGCATTACGCCGCCGTTCCCCGCCATCGGGCGGCCCTGCGGGGCGGCGCGGATGATGACCGAATGTGGGTCCGCGATCTCGCGGCATGAGTTGCCCGAGGTTTGCAACGTGATCGCCGCCCATCGAAAAAGAGGGCGCGGGGAAGACCGGGTGCTTGCTGCACCCGCGGTCACGTGTGCCTGTTGCGCTTGGCAAAATGCTGCACACGAGCATACAGGGCAGCGGGAGCATTCCGGCCTTCCCTGCGCAATGGCTTTACGGCTTACTTCGTGCTCTTCCCGGAGAACGGCTCTTTTGCCTCCGTCGCCTGCGCGCCTTCACGCAGGCTTAGCGCCAGCACCGCGGCGCCCGAACCACACGACTTCACCGTACGTTTCAGGCACGAGCGTCCATCGTGCCATCTGCGTCCATCGCATCCCGCCGCGCGTTCGTGACGATGGCCAACGCCCCTGATCTTGCGGCGGGACAGGCGGAGTTATGCGGCTGATTTGCGCAAGAACGAAAGCAGAATATTTTTGCTGGCCACGCTTGACACGATTTCTGAAAATCAGAAGTGATTTGCCCGGCGGGCCCCTAGGGGCGCGAGCCCCTTCTTCATCCCGTCATTGCGAGCGCAGCGGGACCATCCATTGTCACTTCGGGCGCCGAAAGATGGATTGCGTGGTCGTTGAGCCTGTCGTCCGGCGCGCATTCGCGGCGAGCCATTGGCTCATCGCGAACCGCCAACGCCCTCAATTCGTGATCTTGTATCCCGTCGCCTGCACGATCGGCCGCCACAGCGCGGTGTTGGCGGCCAGTTCCCTGGTCAAGCCTTCGGGCGTCGAGCCGACCGGGATCAGGCCGATCGCCGCAAGCTTCTCCTTGACCTCCGGTCTTGCCAGTGCCGCTGCGGCCGCCTCGCTCAGCTTCTTCGCAAAGTCAGCCGGCGCGCCGGCCGGCAGCCACATGCCGTACCAGGCGTCCGCCACCAGATCGACGCCGCTCTCCTTCAGCGTCGGCGCCTCGGGCAGGAACGGCGAACGCTCCGCGCTGCCGACGGCAAGAATGCGGACGTTGCCGGCGCGATGCTGCGGGATAGCGTCGGTCAGCGTCGAAATCGCGAACGGCATGTGGCCGCCGACGAGATCGTTGATGATAGGCGCGCTGCCGCGATAGGCGACGCGCGTCAGCTTGATACCGAGCGCCTGCTCGAGGCGCGAGCCGGTGAAGTGCGGAATGGTGCCGTTGCTCGGCACGCCGAAGGTGGCGTTATCAGGATTGGCCTTCAGCCATGCGACGAACTGCTTGAAATCCCTGACCTCGGCGGGGACGGCCTTGCCGACGAAGACGCAGAACTCGAACCGGGTGAGCTGGCTGACGGGAACGAAATCCTTGGTCGCATCGAAGCTCGGCGTGGTCTCCACCATCGGCAGCAGGTACATCGTCGGCCCCGTCGTGACGAGGATGGTGGTCCCGTCGGGATTGGCGCCCTTCACCGCCTTGATGGCGATCAGCCCGTCGCCGCCCGTGCGGTTCTCGACGATGACATTGCGATCGAGCAAGGGGCCAACGTGCTGCGCCAGCAGGCGGCACAGCGCGTCGCCGCCGCCCCCGGCCGCAAACGGAAAGACGATCTTTGTCAGCGGGCCTGATTGCGCCAGCGCCGGGCCTGTCCATCCTGCCCACGCGGTTGCGGCACTGCCGGCCAGAAAATCGCGGCGTTTCATTTTCGTCTCCTCCAAACCCCATTATTTTTCGAATGGCCGCGTGCCCGCGGCGTCAGGCCATCGTCGTTTCGACCACAGTGATAATCCCAATTGCGATGGTGGCAAGCCCGACCGCCCCCTGCAGGCCCCGGTTGGCCCAGGTGAGAGAGCGCGCGGAAACCGCAAGCGGCACCGCAATGACCGTGGACAGCGCGCCCATGCCGATCATCGAGCCGATGCCGAACAGCGCGACGTAACCGAGGCCGGCGGCCGTGCTGGATGCCTGCGAGACCGTCAGCACCAGCAGTGCGGCCGAGCCCGCCATGCCGTGCATCAGGCCGACCAGCAGCGTGCGCCAGCGGAAGCCGTGATCGTGGACATGCGTGGTTCGTTCATGCGGCGCTGTTTCGCCGGCATGGCTGTGGGCGTGGAAATGCACCGTGCCGTCGCCATGACCGTGGCGGTGGAAATGCACCCGATCGCGCCACAGCCGCCACAGCACTTGGGCGCCGAGACCGACCAACATGATTCCGACGGCGGTTTCCAGCGGGCGCGCCACGCTTTCGGGGATCGCCTGGCCGAGCAGAATGGCAGCTCCCGCGAAGGCGAACAGTGTCAGCGTATGTCCCAGCCCCCAGGTCAGCCCATGCTTGACGATATCGAGGACATGGCTGCGGCGCGCGGCAATGGAGGAGACGGCGGCGATATGATCGGCTTCGAGCGCGTGCTGCATGCCCAGCAAAAACCCCAGCCCAAGAATTCCGAACATAGGCCCCCTATTCGCTCTGTAGCTGATCGAATACCAGCCGGAAGCCCCACTCAGGTCAAGGGCTTCATCGAACGGGCTTTTCACCGGCCTCTCGCCATCACATCGGTTTGACTCATCTGAAACAACCTGCCCGGAACGATCGCGCACACCGGTGCTTAGCGTGGCGTACTTGCCATGGAGTCAACGATGACCAACTCGAAGATGCTCGCTGCGGCGGCGGTGCTGGCGTCCGCACTGGCCAGCCCCGCGATGGCGCAACAAGTCATCTATAACCCCGGCTATTGCGCGCAATTCTATCCAAACGCCAACTGCCAGAATCTCGGCCCGGGCAGCCCCTACGAATCCGGTTACTACCAGGATCGGTCCCGTCGCGGCTTCTACCGGGAGCGCGCCTGGCGCGACAGCCATAACCGCTCGAACGGTCGTGACGGCATCTCGCCGGGCGACGTCGCCACCGGCGTTGCGGGGGCTGCGGTCGGCACGGCAACAGCCATCGCCACCTCCCCGATCGGCAGCGAGAATTACGCCCGCCGCAACGGCTTTTTCTGCGTCCCCGGCACCCTGTTCCGCGGCGAGGACGGCCGTCAGCATCTTTGCCAATAGCGGGCCTGGCGAATCGCGCGCGGAGAACGGCCGCCGGAAAGGCCGCTCTTTTCATGCCGGGAACGATGAAAGTGGCAGTAGCGGGTTCTGGCCCTTTACAGCCAAGTCTGGTATTTCAGCCGCGAAGACAGGGCCGAGCGGCGGGTCGATACACCCCTCCCCGGCGGCGTCGATTCGCCGGTTTAGCTCAGCGGTAGAGCAGCGGTTTTGTAAACCGAAGGTCGGGAGTTCAATCCTCTCAACCGGCACCATGCCCACTCCACCGGACAGGCTTTTCCTTTGCAGGCGCGGCGGGGCGAATCGCGAATGCGGTGGGCGCCGAAGTAAGAACCCCCCAGAACGAAAAACCTCCGGGAGGGCATTCCCGGAGGTTTCGGAGGTTTAACTTAAGTAGATTTGCATCTCCTTGGAGAGCACGGGCAACCAAGGACGGCTACCTTGAGTTTACGATAGATGATATAATTACCTGAGTAAATAACGTTTTTGAGTTTTCTGATATTTTCACTCGTTCGTGTTCGACGCCCTCATTCGCGCGCGCCCGAACAATTCGAACGGTACGCGCCACGGACATCGCCGCCACGAAAGAAAACCCCCGGCAGTCGCCTGCCGGGGGTCTCGGTGTTTCAAGTCTTTCGGGATCAGAAGTTGCGCTGGGCGCGAACGTTCAGGAACACCGTGCTCTGGTCCTTGAACTCGTACACGGCGGTCGGCTTCGGCGCCGTCGGCGTCAGGATGGCCGAGCCCGTGAACTTCTGGTCGAGGAAGAACGCGCCGACTTCAGCCGAGAACGTCAGGTTCTTGACGGGAGTCCAGCGGGTGGTCAGACCGACCTGGGCGAAGTTGAAGTCCGGGTTGCAGGAGTAGTCGCCAGACACCGCCTTGCCGGCGGTATACACGGCGCACCACGCACCCTTGGCCGAGGTGATGTCGAGAGTGCTACCACCGTAGCGGACCTGACCGTAGCTGCCCCAGAGGCTGGTCGACCAGTAGGGATCCCAGTTGTGGTTGAATGCACCACGGATACCCCAGGCATCGACCAGCTTGATGCCGTCGGTAGAACCGGGCAGATAGACACCGTCAGCCGTCTGGCCGAAGCCGATGCTCTGGTAGGCACCGTTTCCGCTGCCGCCGAACATCACGAAGCTCGGGGACGCGCCGCTCGTGGAAACCACGGCCTTGGTCGCACCCTTTGCGTAGGTGACGTCCATCTTGAAGTCGTCGCCAGCGCCGGTCGGCAGGTTCTTGATCTGCAACGCAGCGGTCACGGCACCGCCCCACTTGTCTTCCGGATGACCGGAGAGCTCCGAAGCGTTGGTCGGAACGCCGCCCGCGCCGAGGGTGTTGTAGGAAGCCGTCACGTTGTGCAGCATGCCGGAGACCTGAAACACGCCCCAAGCCTGGTCGACTCGGATGTTGCCGACGATGTCAGGAACGTGCGTGCCGCCGTAGGCGTTCGCACCAGCGGTTGCGAAGCCAGCGCCAGTGCTGAGGTTGAGCACTGAGGTGCGGTTGAACACGGTCGGATCGTCGAGACCGATGGTGGCCGACACGCCGTTGCCGAACTGCGCGGTGTACTGGATGTTGTTGACGCCGGTGACGTAGTCCGGGCCGCCCAGCAGGAACGAGTTGTTGTTGCCCGGATAGCCGTTCCACGGCGTGGCGTAGGCCGAAGCCGACTTACCGAAGGTGAAACCGGCGAACTGGATGAACACCATTTCAACCGCGACATAGCCGCCGCCGGGGCCCTGCAGCGCGTTTGCGCCCGCAGTGGTCACGGTCGAGTTGGAGCTGCCGAAGTTCTGGAACTGGAAGTCGCCCTGAGCGAAGGTGCGGACGACGCCGTATTCGGTGGCGGTGCGGGTATCGACCGTCAGCGCCATACGCGAACGGGAAGCAAAGTAGTCGCGGTAGCGGTTACCCTGACCGAGGTCGCCGGCCCAGGCCGGACCACCGTAGACGTTGCCGTTGAACGTGGTGTCGACGCGCAGATAACCACCCAGCTTGATGCAGGTGTCGGTGCCCGGGATGTAGAAGAAGCCGGCGCCGTACAGGGAGCAGATCCTCACGTACTCGACCGCTTTGGCCTTGACGGGAAGATCGGCAGCCTGCGCTCCGCTCATGGCGACCAGACCCGCCGCTGAGCCGAGAACAAGGCTCTTGATCACTTTCATTGTTAACCTCCAAGTTGCTCTGTGGAACAAGGGCGGACCTCTGAATGGATCCCCCAGAGGATGGCCCGCCCTTGTGCGCCGCTCAGTCGTTTCGCGTCTTCGGACACACCCGCATGAACGCGAGGGACTTAAGCGAACCACCAAAACGGAACGATCGAGGACCCCCCTGACCGTCCCCAGAACTATGCCTGCGCATTTTACTTAATCAAAATACTTTATGAACTCAGCTAACTATATCCGAACCGACTGTGTCGTAACCGCAACACCGCGATCGCGGGAGAAACTTCGCCGCAACGCCCGGCTGGACACGTCAATTGAATGAATTTCTTATGAAATCAGCTAAAGTGTTTTTCCCGGTGAGCGTGGAACTCGAAAAGCCATGGGACAGGAGCCCCGCAAGGGATCGGACCTACAAACCCGTGCCGCGCGCTCGGGGCACCGGGAGTCGGGCGGCCAGAACCACGACATCGCCCGGCGATTCGCCTGGGAGATCGCCGCCATCAACGTCCACCTGCAGGAGATCCGCTATTTCTGGGCGAAGACCCTGGGCGTCAGCGGCCCGCAATGGATGATCCTGATGGCGCTGGCCGACCTTGATCAGGGCGAGGGTGTGCCGGTCAAGGTCGTATCCAAAATGCTCCATGTCGATCCCTCCTTCGTCACCACCCAGTCGAAAATGCTGGAGAAGAAGGGATTCATGCGCCGAAAGACCTCTGACGACGACGCCCGTGTCGTGCAGATGTCATTGACCGACAAGACCTACAAGCACATCGCAAGCCTCGCTTCGCAACAGGAGGAGCTCAACAATTTCATCTTTGCGGAATTCAGCGACCGCGAGTTGGCCGAATTCACCGGCAAGCTCACAGCGCTCAAGGAACGGCTTGAGAAAGCAAGCCTGAGGATTTCGATAGGGATATGAACGACGCCCTCAATTCGGCGCCCGGTAGAGGCGATCGGCGACCCAGTCGAAGATGAACTCGTTGGCGAGGGTCGGATTGTCATAATGGCCCTGCGCGGCCGCCGTTTCCGAGCTATCGAATATCTTCAGCGACATATCGCCGTGATGCGCCTTCAGTCGTTCGAACAGCTGGGCAACGACGTCGCCTTTGAGCCAGCCCTGTCCGCCCAGGGTGACCAGAACCGGGCAATGGAATCTCGGTCCGCACCAGCCCGTCTCGATGGCCCGGCCTGAAGCGCCTTCCGCCCTGAGGCGATCCGTCAAGAAGGCGCGCTCATGCATATCCCAAAGACCACCATCGCAAACCACGGCGGCAAAACGGTTGTCGAGCCTGACGCCACGCGCGACGAAGGATGACTCCGCCCCATCGCCAACCAGCGCGATCCGGCGCTCGTCGACATCGTCCCTCGTCGTCAGGTAGTCCATCACGTGACTGACCGAGGACTCCAGATCGCGGCGGCCGACGATTCCTTCAAATTGGGTTTCGGAAGCGGAACCGAGGAGGTCGATGGCGAGCAGTGCGATTCCACGCTCGCGGACATGCCGCGCCACCTTGAACAGAAGCTCTTCCTTGCGGTGCCCAGGCTCACCCATGCAGACGACCACAGGCGCCCGGCCGGATACGGACGGGGCCGGCAGGAAGTAGCCTTCCAGCGCGTGGTCCTGCAGCCAGGGAATATCGACCACCTCCCCGGCCGGCGTCGAATGCGCGACGAAGCTGCGGGCGCAGCTTCGCATCGCCTCGACCGCGTCCAGCCGTTTCGTATCGGCCGCTTCGAGCACGAAGGTCGCCGCCTGATAGTAGTTGATCGCGCGAAGCCAGTTGCTCCGCGCCGTCAGCGTGAGGCCGCGCTCCAGGGCGGCATTGGCGCGATCGGCATTTTGGTTTGCGATCCTGTGCCACTCCCGGTGCCAGGAACTGGCGCGATCGTGCGGATCAATCCGGCTCGCGACCTGAAGACATTCCGAAACCATCGAACCGCCTTCCTGAGCCGCGGCCAGCAGCTTCAGGAATTGGGCGGAGAACTCATCATTGTCCAGCCATTGGATTCGGCACTCTGGACTGAAATGAACGGTCATTACCAGCGGCACTCAATTGATCGCGTCAATTGTCTACAATCGTTTTGGCCGTTTCTACCGACACAATTTCGTTAGCGGAGGCCGTTTGGGGGCCGCGCATGGCAGGCATCCCGCGATGCGAGGGAACTGCGACAGCTTTTACCGCTGGAACAAATCGCGACACATTTCGCGCGCGCCGGCGACAGGGATTGGGTCCGGGGCCGCCCCAATGGAACTCACCATTCGCCTTCGCGTTTTCAGCGCATGAGAATTCGGGAAGAAAACCGCAACATGATCCTGCTCGCTGCCGTCACTTTGATCTGCTCGGCCGTCGCGTGCGGCGCCACGCTGGTGGGACCGCCCGACACCAGGACGGCGCACCTTGCCGGCAAGCTCTCCGCTTACGACGCGCCGTCAGCCGACCGACGAATCACCCGCGTCAGCCAGGAGCCGCCGGTCCGAATCGTCGGCGCGCCATTCGTGCCGAACACCCATCCACGCGATCGTTGAGCATCTCCACGCTTCATCGGCGTCATCTGGTACCTGTTGCCTGTTCTCATATGCACGCTGACGGTCGTGAACTGTCGCCGTTTTGTCACCTCGCGCGCAAAAGCGCGGGAGTTATCCACCGCGCCCTGCCATTCGCTTGCTTCCACAAAAGCGGTTTGGTGGAGTGAGTTGGGCCGAGGTGTTTCATGAAATGGATGAAGGAACGCGATCTCCTGATCGCACAAACGATGGCGTTCGTTCAATCGGTTACCGGCAAGCCGCCGGAGGCCGTGAAGAAGCCGCCGGAGGCCGTAAAGGCGGTGGCGGGTTCGGTTGCCTCGGGTCCAATTGCCCTGCGTTCGGTCGAGACGGTCGAATCCACCGCAGCTTCGGCTCCCCCCTCTGACGTCACGCCGCCACGGACGCCGCCTGCTGCTCGCGCGCCAACCGTGACGGAAGCCCGCCCGGCCGAAGCGCGCGCGGTGGAAGCGCGCACGGAACCGCCCTGGAAGGCGCCGAGCCTGCCCCCGCTTTCCTTTCCCGACCTGCGGGAAGATTTCCAGTCGGAGATCCGGGCGCGGGTAGCCAATTTCCGCGCCCATCAGGAACGCTTCACCCGCGAGCGCGAGGCCTACTGCGCGGCGACCATGGCCAAGGTCCACGCCACTTTGAACAAGGGAGAAGTCCCGCCGCCGCGAGCCGGGAAATAGCCTGCTGCGCGGTCTCAACAGGTTGAGCGCGGCATTGGCAGCAAGCGCCGCCATTTGCATGGAGTCGCTTTCTGAATTTTGCGTCCACCCAGGCGCGACGCGACCCGACACAC
The DNA here is from genome assembly GCA_964609175.1 of uncultured Bradyrhizobium sp. Taxonomy (GTDB): domain Bacteria; phylum Pseudomonadota; class Alphaproteobacteria; order Rhizobiales; family Xanthobacteraceae; genus Bradyrhizobium. The sequence goes on along the minus strand of CAZSRR010000008.1, from coordinate 107,213 downwards.
ACAGGCGGGCTTATTTTCCCGCGATCCTCTCCAGTACCGGCAGCAGATGGGTCAGGAACGCCTGCGGGTCCTCGCTCATGGGAAAGTGGCCGAGTCCCTTCATGATGGAGACCTCGCAGCCGGGAATGCTGTTTGCCACCGCCAGCGTTTCCTCCGGCGTGCAGGAATAATCGTACTCGCCGGACAACAGGAACAGCGGGCAGCGGCTTGTGTCGATCTGCGCGACGCGGTCGCGGATGTCGCCATCCAGCTTGTAGAAATGGAGGTCGCCCTTGAAGACCCCGGGGCCGCCCTGCATGTAGTGCCACAGCGTTTCCCAGCGCTCGCGGTCCGGTGCGTCGGGGCCGACCAGACCGGACACGATGGCCCCGCACACCTCGCCGCCATGCACGTCCGCCCGGTGCAGGAAGTTGAGGTCGTAATAGGGATCGACATGGGCGCCGGCCTGCAGGCCGATGATGGCGCGGAATCGCTCCGGGTGCTCCAGCGCCAGATGCAGCGCGATCCGGCCGCCGATCGAACAGCCGATCAGGATCGGCCGGTCGAGCCCGAGCGCGGCCGATATCTCCAGCACCATGGCCGTGTATTGCGCCGACGTGAGCTGGTACTCCTCCTCATGCCAGCCCGCCGGCGGCGAGGATTTGCCGTGCCATGGCATGTCGAAGGCGATGACGCGGTGGTTCCGGGTCACCCTCGGATCGTTCATCAGGCCGCGATATTGCCGGCCGTCGCTGCCCGCGGTGTGCAGGCACAATAGCGGCGTCCCCTCGCCGGCCTGCTCGACATAGATCCGGTGCGGCCGGCCGAACAGGTCGAGATGCATGTAGCGGCCGACGATCGGCTCGAATCGCGCGCTCATGCCAAGTCTCCTTCTGCCAAGTCTCCTTCTGCCGGGGCTCCTTCGCGCAGCTTGCCGAGGGCTTCCTTGAAGTAGCGCAGGTGGGACATGAAGATCTGCAGATTGCCCTCGGCCTTCAGCGTGCGCCGCTTGATCAGCGCCATCAGGTCGTTCGAACCGGGCGGCGGCCGCCGGGTCCAGAATTTTGCCCATTCCTCCTCGGAGGCGCGGAGCGCAAAGGACGAGGACGGCATCACGAACGGCCCCCGGATCACCGAGACGACGCGGCCCTCGAAGATCGAGACCAGCCAGGACGTGGCGCCGACTTCCAGGAGGAGACTGGTGGTGAGATAGCGGCCGCGCCGGACCAGATTCTGGTCCTCGTTGACCCGCTGCTGCAGCGTTTCGATCATTTCCGCCCCTTGTCCGATTTTGGCGGCCATGTTCCGTGGAATGCCGCGGCCGTCAATCGGCCGGCGTCAGAGCCAGGCGCATACCAGCGCCACGTTGGCCGCACAGGCGACCAACAGGCAGATCGTCAGCCCGAGCTGCGCGCGTGCGCTGGAGATCTGGAGGCTCGTTCCCATGGCCGGAAACATCCGGCGATTCTGGCAGACGAGTCTCGCGGTTTCTTTTTCCCGGGGTTTACGTCTCGTTAAAGACTCAGAGACTCCACGAAAATGGGCCGAAGCGAGCCCATTTGCTCCCGAAACCGGCATTCGAATGCCGGCATGGCTGCCAAGCCAGAATCAGCTAGCCCGAAACCCGGCCTTCGCTTCGGCGTTGACCGTGTCTCTACCGGAGCCGCCAATGCCCTACGCGCTGTTCTCGAACGACGCCAAACTCAGCAAGGCCTACCCGACCGCCGCCGATGTCTGGCAGGTCGCGCAGAAGAGCGGGCTGGTGATCGATGTTGTCTGCCGGAACGACAAACGGCCCCTGCGTCCGGTGCTGGATCAGGATTACGAGATCAAGCCCTGCCAGCCCGACCCGCAGGAAGATCCCGCCCGCAACAAGGCCGAGGCCGAGCGCGAAGCTCAGGACGAATTACTGCTGGCGTCATAGAGGCGAACGTCGTGACAGAACGCCGCGCCGGCGCTGGGCCACGCAGCGATGAACCGATATCAAGGCGCCTAAGGTGTAGCGGGGACCAGAGGTGTAGCGGGGACCAGCGACGCCTGCTCGGCGACGATGGCCACACAGGCCTTGCGCCGCTGCAATCCTCTGATCGCGCCGGTCACCTTGAGCACCTTGCCGGGCCCGCAGGAAGCGTCCTGCACGAAAGCCACTTCGTAAGGTGCAAGTATGAGCGGTTCGGATTTGAGAACTGTTTGAGCGAGGCACGGGTAAGCCGCCGCAGAAATGATCAGCCCTAACGCAAAAGCACGCATGTTTTTGATGTCCAACCCAGCCCGGCTGGAACTCATAATAGCGCATCATGACGAAAAGTTGCGTGCGCCGTGAAAATTTTTTTCGCGTTCGAGAATGCACGTTGCAAGGCAGATCGAACATGCGCTGCGCCGGTCGCGCCCATGAAAAAGGCCGGCATGACGCCGGCCTTTCAAGTCAGGATGCCAAGGCCACCCGGTCAATATCTCGAGGCAGCCGCGCCGCCCCAACCGAACCGGTAGTTCACGCCGACCTTGGCGGTGTGTTCGTCGTTGCGGAAACTGCGGCCAGCGATATCGGCCGGGCCGGACGTGAACGTGGTGTTGCCGAAATTGTAATACTGGTACTCGGCCTTGGCCGACCAGTTCGGGGCGAACATGTATTCGAGGCCGCCGCCGACGGTGTAGCCGTCCCGGTGGTTGCCGTTGGTGGTGAAGGCCGCCGGCACGCCAGCCACCGACACCCCGACGCCATTGCCGTCGCGCCAGGCGTAGCCACCCTTGGCGTAGAGCAGCCCCGGACCCCAGGTGTAGCCGACCCGGCCGGTCACCGAGCCGATCTGGTCGGTATTCGACGTCACGAGGGTGCCACCGGGAAACAGCACGCCATTGTTGTCGCTGGGCAGCCAGCTGTACTGGGCTTCCACGCCCATCACCCAGTTCGGCGCGAACTGATAGTCGAAACCACCCTGTACGCCGCCCAGGAAACGGGCATCGCTACCCTGCAGGGAGTTGCTGCCGGCGAACGCCCCGCCGAGATGGCCGCCGACGTAGAATCCGGTCCAGTTGTAGACGACCTGCGGCGCGGTATAGGCCGGTGCCTTGGTATAAGGTCGGGCCGCGATATCGGCCGCAAAAGCTGGCGCCGCCATGGCGGCCAGTGCGGCAGCCCCGAGCACGAACTTCTTCATTTGACTGTCCCCGTTACGAACGTTGCAGATACCAATTCAAACAACGTGACTTCATTTGGGTTGCTTTGCGGCGCAGGCCCGCGCGCCGATGGTGCGGACGTGTGACGGCAAGGCAACAAACCGCTTTAGTTCCTCTCATATAGGGCTTTTTCTCCCGTTAAGGAGACGGTTTCCCATTTTGTTGATGTCGGGAATGACTAAGGCGAGGTTCAAGCCTCGCCAAAAAGTGATCCAATTTCGTTCACGGTTCCGTCCCGTCCCGGCCATCCCGCCGGGGGCGGGCCGCCCGCCTCACCCGCGCCAGAGCGGTCAGCGGGTCATCTTCTCCAGCTCCGCGAATGGCGCATAAGCCAGCCCCGCACAGGGCTCGGCCGCGTTTTCGAGAATGCGGTCGAGCCGGCCGTCGACGAAGAGCATCGCGCGCTCCCGCGGCTCGCGGTAGCCACCGTCGGACTCGCGCGGGCTGAACCGCAGACAGACCACATAACGCTGCCGCCCGCCGACGACGCGCTCGACCGGCTCAGCCATGACGGCGTCGCGGACGCCGACGGGATTGTTGAGATAGGTTTTCAGGAACGCCAGCACTTCGGTGCGGTAATTCCTGGGAAACGGCTGGCTGGAGACGCCGCGATCGTCGGTAAAGGTGATCGACTTACCTTCATCGCTGGCGGCACAGGCCGACAGCACGACCGTGAGCACCATCACCGCCACGAATTTGGCCGACCGTCCCAAGCGAAATCTTCCCCTGCCCTGCGCGTCTCTTAGACCGCCCCGCGCGGAAATGGAATTCGCAACTCGGTCATCCCGTCGCTTTCGCTCTCGAAAAGTTGAGCGTCTCATCCGCTTGCCATTCCAGGCGAACGGCACGGGTAGGTCACGGGCCAGGTCGAACGCCAAGATCGCGTCGATCATCATGCGGCGACTTTCGAATTCCGTTCATCTGCGTCATGCCGGCTGACGCTGCCGCTGCCGCCGAAACGGTTGGAATCGAGCGGACGGGCCGGGAATGTTCTCGCGCACTGGGGGTTCAACTCGGTGGACTTCGGTGTAGGATTGCCAAACCGCCCACGAGGAGAGATGCATGAAGAGACTTGGGATCAGGAAGAAACTTGGTATCAGGCTTTTGACTCTTGCAATGTTGTCGCTGACGCTTGCAGCAGCCCCTGCCGTCAGCGTCGTGTATGCCGCGCCCGACAATGATCCGCCGCCGCCGGACAAGAAGAAAAAGAAATCGAGTGAAGCCCGTCCCGGCATCGAGCAGACTGCGTTCGCCGAAGGTTATCGCGCCGCCTATGCTGCGATCTACGACCGCCATGACTATGCGTCGGCGATCGAACAACTGAAGGCGCTTGGCCGCGACGACTCGGCCGCCGTCGCCAACCTGATCGGCTACTCCTATCGCAAGCTCGGCGACTACAAGGTCTCGCAGATCTGGTACGAGCGTGCGCTGAAGGCCGATCCGAACCACGTCAAGACCTGGCAGTATTACGGCCTGTGGCAGGTCGAACAGGGCAACCGCGACCAGGCGCAGTATCACCTGAACCGGATCGCCCAGATCAACGGCACTGCAAGCGAGGAATACCGCTCGCTCGCCGACGCGCTGGAAAAGCCGCCGGGTACCGGATTGGTTTACTGAGGCGCTGATCCCTCCGCGTCATTGCGGGCGACGGATTGCTTCGTCGCTCAACCGCAATGACCACACATTTGAAACCGGCGCCGTTGCAAAACCGCGCCGGTTTTTTCTTGCGACTCACTTCATCACTTTCTCGACCTCGGCACGAAATGCCTGACGCGCGGCATCGCGCGAATAGAACATGTGGCCGCCGGGATAGACGACGAGCTTGACGCGGTCCGACCTCGCATAGGCCGGCAACTGGTCGAGGATCACCTTCGAACCGAAATAGGGCGTGGCGAGATCGAACAGCCCGTGTCCGACCAGCAGTTTCATTTTCGGATCGAGCGCCAGGATCTGGCGCAGCTGGGAAACCGATTCGGCCGGCCCGCGGCCGAAGTCCCAGGCCCGGTTCACGGAATCATTGAGCAGGTGGTACGAGCCATCCGGGCGCCAGTTGAGTTTGCGCGTGGTGAGGTCGACGGCCGCGCTCGTCAGCGGAGCGGTCAGCGAATCTCCGGACGGATCGCCGAAATGGGAGGAGCTGGAATCCGGATAGGGATCGAAGCCGAACACCGATGCGTCGTAGCGTCCGGCGACGCGACCGTTGCGGCGGTCGAACTCGCGGCGAAACTCGCCAACGTCGAAACGCCCGGCCAGCCTGCGGCTCACCGACTGATCGATGCCGGTCAGCGAGGCGACCTTGTCGGCAAGCCGTGTCGTGGCCTCCTGGTCCGCCTGTCCCCGGATGAGATCGGCGATGAATTCGCCTTGCGCATAATGTTCGACATCGGCGAGATCGGCGCGCGTCACCGCCCCCTTGGCCTCGCGCGCCACCGCCGCCATGCTCGGCAGCGTGTACATGTACTGCAACAGGCTCGAACCTGAGAAGTCGCGGAAGTCGAACAGGGGCGAGATCATGATCAGCCCGCGCACGCCGACGCCCTGCCGGGTCTGCAGATTTCGCACGATCTTCGGTCCGCGAATGCCGCCATAGCTCTCGCCGGCGACGAATTTGGGCGACGGCAGGCGATCGTATTTTTCCAGCCAGCGGCGGATCACCAGCGCAATCGCGTTGACGTCACCATCGACGGAGTAGAACCGCTTGCGTGCATCTTCGCCGGTCGCGACGAAGCGGCTGTAGCCGGTGCCGACGGGATCGATGAAGACGAGATCGGTGAAGTCGAGCCAGGTCTCTGCGTTAGGCAACAGGTCCGGCGTCGCTGATGACACTGCGCCATCACCCGACATCGAGATGCGCCAGGGGCCGGCGTCGCCGAGTTGCAGCCAGGCCGAGGACGCGCCCGGGCCGCCATTGAACAGGAAGGTCACCGGCCGGCTGGCGCGATCGGTGCCATCGAGCTGGTAGGACGTATGGGCGATATCGGCTTGCGGCTCGCCCTGGTCGTCGAACAACCGGATCGAGCCCGCGGTAGCGGTGAACTCCAGCGTACGGCCCGGGAGCGTCAGCGTCTGTTTGGTGGTGGAATCCGGCGGCAGGCGGCGCTGTTGTTCGACGGTCTGGGCGGGCGTCGCGGAGCCCCGCCCTCCGCTGCCCGTGTGCCCGGAGGGCGACGGCGACGGGGTGGCGGCGGGTTGCGAGACCGGCGGGTTGGCCGCCTCGGCGCGTGCACCGCTGGCCCAGCACACGATCAAGAGGGTGGCAGCAACGCGCGCCGCGCGCGTCGCCGTGAAACGAAAGGCCATGCGGCTAGCTCCCTGTTCGCGCGCTGCATTCAATGCGCAGGGCGGATACGGCCGTAACAGTGCGACAATGAGGCCGTGCCGCACAACAAGGGGAAACTTTGCCGAAAATCACAATCCCGACAGCCTTGCGTGAGGAAGCCGTCGGCGCCCGGTGGTTGTCCTCGTAGGCCGTCAGGTGCTATCGGTCGGTTCCACCACCGGCCGGACATTTTTGGTCCATCCTTGAAACCATTCAGGCGCCAGCGCGACTAATGAACTTGCGCTTTTCGATGGGGTCTCAACATGAAACGTTCGATCGCTGCTTGTTTAGGCCTGCTGGCGCTGGCCTGTCCGGCTGCCGCCGATTCGCCGGTTGCGGTTGTCGAGGACGTTCAGGGCAAGGTCACGGGCGCCGAGTTCATGGACTACGTGACGCCCAAGGCAGTGATCAAAATCGCCGACGGCGGCTCGGTCGTTCTCAGCTACCTGAAATCGTGCCGGCGCGAAACGATCAAGGGCGCCGGCACCGTCATCGTCGGCACCGATGAGAGCGCCGTCCATCTCGCCGAAGTCAAGGCCGAGAAGACCGATTGCGATCCGGCCCAGGCCAATGTGACCACGCGCGAGACCAGCGGCGTTGCCGCCACCGTGCTGCGCAGCGTCGACGCCAGCAAGCAACCCCAGCCGCAGCTGACGCTCTACGGCGCTTCACCGCTCGTGGAAGCGAAGGGGCGTGGCAAACTGACCATCCGCCGCCTCGACGTGCCGGGCGAGAGTCAGGAAATCACGCTCGGCGGCACCCAGCTCAAGGGACGCTTCGTCGATTTCGCCAGCGAAAATGTCGCCCTGACCCCGGGCGGCCTCTACAGCGCCACGTTCAAATCGACGCAGATCGTGTTCCAGGTGGACGCGCAGGCCAAGCCCGGCGCGACCCCGATTGTCGGCCGTCTGCTGCGGATGGAATAGGCGTGACGGACCATCGCGCTTGAGGATCCGGCGCAGCACGCGCAACCGGATGGTGGTTGCGGCGATCGCGCTGGTCTGCGCGGCGGCGTCCGTTTCTCCTGTCGCGAGGCCGATCCGCGGGCTGTCGCTCGATATCCTCACCGCGCTCCGTTGGGAGCTGTTCGGCCACAAGCAGGATCCCGCCAAGTCGCCGGCAGTGGTCATCGCCATGGATGAGGAAAGTCTGCGGACCGCGCCGTTCAAGGGCGCGCCGATGCTGACCTGGACCGGCGAGATCGGCCGCGTGCTGTCGGCGACGCTTGACGGCGGCGCCAAGGTGGCCGGCTTCGACATCGTGATCCCGACCTCGATCGAACAGTCTGAGATTCCGTTCGGCGACGGCCGGTTGGGCGAAAAGGTCCGCGGTTTCGACCGCGACTTCCTTCGCGCGCTGGCGGGCGCGGCGGCGGGCGGCAAGGTCGTGCTGGGCGAAATTCTCGGCGGCAACCAGCCGGTCAGGCCGTCGCCGGGACAGCGCGTCGCGGTGCGACAGCAGCAGAACATCCGTCCGCTCAACGTCCATATCGACAGCGACGATGTGCTGCGCCGCCTGCCGCTCAGCTTCACCGTCGAAGGAAGGAGAGTGCCGACGATGGCCGTCGAGCTTGCGGCGCGGGCGCTCGGCGCTGCGCCCGAATTCGACGACCGCGGCCGGCTGACACTCGCGGGCTATCCTGTTCCCGGCCGGGTGCCGAACACCATGACGCTGAATTTCGAGGGCGGTGCCGACGACATTCCGACCTTCTCGTTTGCGGATTTGCGTGCATGCGCGGCGAAGAACGACAAGGACTATTTCAAGCGCTGGTTCAACGGCAAGGTCGTGATCTTCGGCACCGTGCTCGATATCGAGGATCGCCGCTTCACGTCGAAGCGCTTCGCCACCGGCATCGAGGGCGCGCGCACGCCGCGTTGTACGGGCGAAAGCACGCCGGTCACTGCGGGCTTCAGAAAGAGCACGATCGCCGGCGTTTACATCCATGCCACCGCCGTCAACAACCTGATCTCGCGCAACGCCTTGGTTGAACCCGGCCCGGCGGTCCGCTTTCTGATCTCGGCGGTATTTGCCGCGCTGGCGGCCGTCGCCGCATGGCAGTTGCGGCCGCTCGGTGCAGCCCTGGGCTGGCTGGCCGTAATGGTGGCTACCACCGCCGGCGCCACCTTCGCCTTCAACCATGCGCTGGCGCTGCCGATCGCGGAACCGTTCCTTGCCAGTCTGTTCGCGCTCGGCTGCACGATCGGCTTCCGCTTCGTGGTCGCCGACAAGGACCGCCGCCTGCTGCAGAAGAGCTTCGCGCTCTACCTCGCCCCGCACGTGATCAACCGCATGCTGTCGTCGAACAAATTGCCGGAGCTCGGCGGCGAGACCCGCGAGGTGACGGTGTTCTTCTCCGACATCGAGGGATTTTCGCTGATCGCGGAAAAAATGTCCCCCGACGGGCTGATGCAGCTGATGAACGAATATCTGTCGGCGATGACCGACGTCATCGAGCGCCATGGCGGCTATGTCGACAAGTACATCGGCGACTCCGTCGTCGCCGTGTTCGGCGCGCCGGCCGACGACCCCGATCATGCCGCCAACGCGGCGCGGGCTGCGCTGGATTGCTGCACGCAATTGGCCGAACTCAACGCCGCCTCACCCCTGTTCCAGGGCTACAGGCTGGCGCAGCGCATCGGCATCAATTCCGGCGAGGCTTTGGTCGGCAATTTCGGATCGCGGCGGCGCTTCAACTACTCGGTCATGAGCGACGCGGTGAACCTGGCGTCGCGGCTGGAGGGCGCCAACAAGTTCTACGGCACCACCATCATCGCGTCCGAGACCACCGTCGCGCTTGCCGGCGACGCCTTTGCCTGGCGTGAACTCGACGCGATCAGGGTGAAGGGACGGGTCCAGGCGCTGAAGATCTATGAACTGCTGGCCCGTGCGGCTGACCTCACCTCCGAGCGCGAGCTATCGATCAAGAACTATGCGGAAGGACTTGCGCACTGGCGCGCCCGCGAATTCGACCGCGCTGCAAATGCTTTCGGCCGCTCCGCCAATGTGGATCGACCCGCCGCGCTGTTCCGCGACCGGGCCCGCACGCTGGCGAGCGCGCCCCCTACCGGTGACTGGGATCCGATCCGAACGCTGCAAGAGAAATAGTCGAACTGGCCCCGCTGCTCAGTAGGCGATGCCGATCATCAGTACGAAGTGGCGGCGGCACCAGCCGCTCGGGCAATCCTTGTCGTTGCGGACCGGGCGGGCGTAGCGGTCGCGCGGCGCGGCGATCCGGATGCGTTGTGCCGCACGAGGCCGGACGTCAAGCTGCGTGGCACCCGCGGCCTCGCCGGCGGTCGAGACGCCGGCTGCGGAAGCTGGTGAGGCGATCAACAGCAGGCTGGCGGCGGCTGCCGCTACGAGCGGCAACATCAGGCGAAGGTGGCTGGCCATGGAAGAGACCTCCCGGTCGGGTCGAGGAACACAGATACGGAACCATTCCCATTAAGCACAACAATGTGGCAACGGTCAGAAACCCACGCCAATAATCGCCTGCGTTCTGCCGCCACCACCGCCGCCGCCGCCGACAATGCTCGGCCGCGCCACGGCCTGCTGGCGGGCGCGCATCGGTTCCGGAGCCGGCGCGGGACGAGCCCGGCGCGGTTCCTCACGCTCGGGCTGGCGGCTGGTCTGCTTGCGCCGCGACCGCGCGGGCTCGACGTCCTCATTCCTGCGCGAGGCGGTGGCCGGCGGGGCTTTGGGCTTCTCGTCGGCCACGCAGGTCTCGCCCTTCAGCGTTTCGCCGCCCTTGCATTCGATCGGGCAGACTCGGGTGGTATGCTTTGCGAGTTCCGCGACCAGTTCCGTCGTCACACTGATGTTGGCGGACGGCTGGCCACCGATCGACATATACCTTCCGAGCGCCGCGGAGGTCGGCGCGTTGAGCGTGCCGTCGACCTTGCCGCTGAAGCAGCCGAGCCGGGCCAGTTCGGTCTGTGCCGAGCGGACCAGTTCGGGCGAATTGGGCTGTTTCGCAGACCGTTTGGCGGCTTCCGCGTTGAAATTGTTGAGCGCAGCGACCACGGAGCCGCCGAGCCGATCGCATGTCAGCGCCCTCGCGAACGCCTTCAGATCCTCAATGCCGGATCCTTCACTGCCCTTGGCCACGATCTGCTCGAGCTTGCCCTGCTCGTCCTTGCACGCGGCCTCTCTGGCGACGGCGATTTCGGCCTTCCGGCGAGCCTCTTCGGCTTCCCTCGCCTGTTTCTCGCTCGCCGCCTTGGCCTCGGCGGCTTCCTGCTCGGCCTTGCGCTTGTCTTCGATCGCCTTGCGCTCGGCGGCCGCGGCCTTGGCCTTTTCCGCGGCTTCCGCCGCCTTGGCCTGCCGCTCGGCAGCGGCGCGTTGCGCCGCGACTTCCGCGGCGGCGCGATCCTTTTCAGCCTGTTCGGCCCGTTGCCTGGCTTCGGCCGCCTTGCGTTCGGCTTCCGCAGCCCTGGCCTTTTCCGCGGCTTCCGCCGCTTTGGCGCGGCGCTCGTCTTCTTCGCGTTTTTTCGCCGCGGCCTGTTCGGCCTTCAGTGCCGCCGCCTGGCGCCGCTCCTCCTCCGCAGCCTTGCGCGCCGCCTCGCGTTCCGCGCGCGCCTGCGCCTCACGCTCGGCGGCCGCCTTTTTCAGAACGTCAATACGCTGCTGCGCGTTGACCGTGAGGGGCGAGTTCGGAAAGCGGTTGATGAACCGCTGCAAGATGGCCGTATCGGTCGCGTCTTTCACCCGATCCCACTCCAGCGATTCCCTGGTCGGCACCTCGCGGCCCGGCGTGGGCGGCTGCGGAAGGGCTGCGAGCTTGACGTTGTCCTGGCTGCTCATAGCCTCGATCTGGGCACGGGCCAGATCCGCATAGAACCCGGTCGGGTGCGTGCCCAGAAACACTTCCCAGGCCCGCTTCGAGCCGATCTTCTGGACCAGCTCATAATCGGCCTTGATGTCATTGATCGAGGCTTCCGGGGCCTTTACCGGCGCCGGTACCAGCGCGATATTGCCGCCACCCAGCGAACCATAGACGAACGGTTCCTGCCGGCTGTCGGTCATCTTCAGAACCTCGTCCCGGACCCTGCCGAAGGCGAGACGGACGTCGAGGCCGGGAACGGTGAGATTTTTCAGCACCGACGTGGTGAACGGGCTGTGCAAGCCGTCGCCGTCGTCGGCCGTCGAGCCGGCCTTCGCGGCATAGGCGATCAAGGTGTCGGTGCTGGTCGGCTCGACCTTGCCGAGGCCCGCCGTCACCGCCCGGGTGGCGCCCTTTCGCTCGCGGCGCATCGATTTGACGAAAGGATTGTCGCGGCAGGCATCGAGGACGATCAGCCGCAGGCGCTTGGCGCCGTCGGCAGACGCAACCAGCCGCTCCAGCGGTATCGCCTCGTCCTCGGAATCGCGGTCGCTGGCGAGGCGCGCATCGATCGGAATGAGGTAATTGACGCCGCTGATCTCGACACCATGGCCGGCGTAATAGACGACTGCGATATCGGCCTGATCGGCAATCGTTTCGAACTTGCGGATCGCGCGCTTGAATTCGAGGTTGCCGACATTGATCAGGGTATCGACCGTGTCGAAGCCGGCATCGCGGAACATTTTGGCGACCGCGGTCGCGTCCCGCGACGGATTCGGCAGTTGCGGAACGGTCTGGTAGCTCGAATTTCCGACCACCAGCGCGACCCGCCTCTCGGCGTGCGCCTCATTGGCGGCAAGCATCATCGCGAGGAAAAATCCCCCGATTGCGGCCAGCCATGAGACACGGTGCTTTGGCATTCTCAATCCGGCGCGGACAAATGGACCGCGCCACACATCCAAATCGGGTGTTCACCGGGCGAAACGGCGGCATTCCCGAAATCTGCCGACGTCCGAAGCAATACAGTTTCGGCCACACTCTATCAATCCGCATACGAGGCGGACAGGCCGATGCGGCGTTCGTCTCATACAACAAGGCCGCCACGTTGGCACGAACGGCCGTCGTCCAAGGTGATCCACCTCACAGGTCAGCCGGGAAGGCAGAGGAGGCCGATGGGGCCTTTGCACAGGAAAACAATCCGCCGCATCAAAATACCGTCACATACGGTATTTTATCACCGCACGATGTTGCCCGAATGGTACAGCCCCCCGGGATTCGGCACCCCGATCAGGCCGCGAGCCCGCACGCCGCTTTCGACTCCCGCGCCGTTCATCTAGTTTTTTGTGAGACAATTTTTTGTTTTCGATTCTTTGTTTGGGGACAGGGTATGACCGTCAATCTCACGTCGGTGCGCCGTTCGGGCTGTTTCATCTTGGCCGGTCTTGCAGGCTCGGTGCTGGCTTCATCGGGCGCGATCGCTCAAGCCCCACCGCCCCTGACCACGACCTTCCAGAACTGCACCACCACGCAGGTTGCGACCCCGAACATCATCAACAATATCGGCACGTTGGCGATTCCGGCCAGCGCCGCGAGCGCGGCGATTTCCGCGGCCATCGGCAACGTCAGCACGGCCTTCCTGACCCAGCAGGGCAGCGCCTTCGTGTCGGCGCCCGCCGATCCCGCTCCTGACCAGCCAGGCGGCGGCGTTTGGGCGCGCGGCGTCGGCGGCGAGGCGAACATCTCGACCACCTCGAATTCGGTCGGCGTTTCGGTTCAGGGCGGCGCCACGATCAATACGGCGACCACCAATTGCAACAACCAGCAGCGCCAGACCTTCGCGGGCGCGCAGGTCGGCGCCGACATTGCGCGCCTGAACTATGCAGGCTGGAATTTCCATCTCGGAACGACGGCCGGCTATCTCAGCTCGCGGACCACCGATAACGCCGGCTTCGGCAATGATTTCGAAGTTCCGTTCTGGGGCACGTACTTCGTCGCGACCAAGGGCCGCTTTTTCGCCGACCTGATGGTTCGCCAGGAGTTTTACAACATCAACCTGAACAATGCGACGCTGGCGTTCAGCAATCAGCCGGTCGGAGCGCATGGTTGGTCGATCTCGGCATCGACGGGTTATAATTTCGACCTCGGCCAGGGCTGGTTCATCGAGCCGTCGGCCGGCTTCATCTATTCCAGGACTTCGGTCGACAGCTTCACCGCGCCCGGCGTCTCCGGCGCCAACTTCACCGGCATTACCGGTGTCGTTCAGACCAACGACGTCACCAGCCAGATCGGTCGCGCGTCGCTGCGGGTCGGTAAAGCCATCGCCACGCCGACCGTAATCTGGCAACCCTTCGCTTCGGCCAGCGTGTTCCACGAGTTCGCCGGCGATGTGAGGTCGAACTACACCTCGGTCAACGGCCAGTTTCTCGGCGCGCCGTTCACATTCAACCAGTCAACGACGACTTCCCGTGTGGGCACTTACGGCCAGTATTCGCTCGGCCTCGCCGGCCAAATCGTCAACACCGGCTGGCTCGGCTTTGTGCGTGTCGACTATCGCAATGGCGACCACATCGACGGCTGGACCGGCAATGCCGGCATTCGCTACCAGTTCACGCCCGAGACTCTTGCCGCCGTGATGCCGACCAAGGCTCCCAAGTCGCCGATCCCGGTCATCGGGGTAACGAACTGGACCGGCTTCTATGCCGGTGGCTTCTTCGGCGCCGCTGCGGGCCGCACCGACATCGCATTCCCGGACTCGCCGCAGGCGACCAACCGGCCGTGGGTGCTCGGAGCGATCGGCGGCATCCAGCTCGGCTACAACTACCAGTTCAGCAACAACTGGGTCCTGGGTTTCGAAGGCGATATTGGCGCCGCCAATGTCCGTGGCGGACGCAGCGCCGGCGTCCAGTTTACAGCGCCTGGCATGACCTCGGCCTATTTTGGCCTTCAGGACCAGACCGACTGGATGGCGACCGCGACGGCCCGGATCGGCTATACTATGGGTCGCACGCTCTACTACGCCAAGGGTGGTGCTGCATTCGAGAACAGCAGGGTCTCCGCCACCTGCTTCAATCCGCAAGGGCCGGCCCTGCCGGTTCCCAATCCCTGCGTCAACCAGGCGGGCGCCGTTTTCGCCGACGGCACGGGCTTCAGCACCTCGAGCACCCGCGTCGGCTGGACCATCGGTTACGGCACCGAGTTCGACCTCGGCAAGAACTGGTCGGCCAAGGCGGAATACGACTACATCTCGTTCGGCAGCCATACCGCGCTGGCCTCCGACGGCACCACGACCATCCGCGACCGCGCCGACATCAGCCAGGTCAAGGTCGGCGTCAACTACCGCTTCGGACCGACGGCGGTCGTCGCCAAGTACTGACCAATCCGGCGACGGCGCGTCCGCGCCGGGGCCAAACCGCGCATTCAATCGGGCGACCGTCGCTGGCGGTCGCCCGGTTTCGTTTCTGCCTGCAAAAGTCGCGCGGGTTGATCTCGACAAGACTGCCCAAGGTGTATAGACGGGCGCGGCGCAATCCGCCGCCCTGTCCGCCACCCAAGAGTTCATCGTCCGATGGCCAGCCCCAAGCGATACGACCGGATTGCCTTCGTCGCGAGCGCGAGCAAGGAGGCGCAGGCCGCGCTGGCCCAGCTCGTCGAGGTCTACGGCAATTGCGACGCCGACGACGCCGATGTCGTGGTAGCGCTCGGCGGCGACGGCCTGATGCTGCAGACGCTGCACCGCCACATGCGTTCGGGCAAACCGATCTACGGCATGCATCGCGGCACTGTCGGTTTTCTGATGAACGAGTTCACGACGCATGACCTGCACTCGCGGCTGGCGGCGGCGCGCGAATCGCTGATCAATCCCCTGCTGATGCGGGCGACCGACGTCCATGGCGCGGTGCATCTGCATCATGCCATCAACGAGGTCGCGCTGTTCCGCCAGACCAACCAGGCCGCGCATCTGCGCATCCTGATCGACGAGCACGAGCGGATGGCGGAACTGATCGCCGACGGCGTGCTGGTGGCGACGCCGGCCGGCTCCACCGCCTACAACCTGTCGGCGCAGGGACCGATCCTGCCGATCAACGCCGCGCTGCTGGCGCTGACGCCGATCAGCCCGTTCCGCCCGCGCCGCTGGCGCGGCGCCCTGCTCCCCAACTCCGCCTTCGTCGTCATCGAGGTACTGGAGGGCGAGAAGCGCCCGGTGGCCGCGGCCGCCGACCATGACGACGTGCGCGACGTCCAGCGCGTCGAGGTCTTGTCCGACAAGACGATCTCGATGCGGATGCTGTTCGATCCCGGCCACAGCCTCGAGGAACGCATCTTGCGCGAGCAGTTCGGATCCTGACGCCCGCGCGGTGACCGTCCGAACAGCCTGAGCCGGATTTCCTTGTCCAAAAAAGCGACGAGCAACCCGCTCGCATGCGGGCGAGCCGCCTGCTTCGCAACCATTCCTTAACGGACGCCGCGATATGGTTAACACCGGTATACTGTTTTGCTGCGTCAGGCCCGACCATGTATCGCATCGACTTCAACAAGCTGCGATTTCTGATTTGCGACGACAACCCGCACATGCGCCGCATCCTGCGCACGCTGCTGCATTCGTTCGGCGCGCGCGAGGCCTATGAGGCCGAGGACGGCGCGACCGCGCTCGAAATGTACAGTCACTATGTGCCCGACATCGTCATCACCGACTGGTCGATGCCGATCTTCGACGGGCTCGAACTGGCGCAGATGATCCGGCAGCCGGAATCCAAGGGCAATCCCTACGCGCCGATCATCATGCTGACCGGCCATTCCGAGAAACGCCGCGTCACGGTCGCGCGCGACGCCGGCGTCACCGAATTCCTGGCCAAGCCGATCTCGGCCAAGGGGCTCTATCAGCGCATCCTCAACGTCGTCGCCAACCCGCGCCCCTTCATCAAGACCAAGACCTATTTCGGCCCCGACCGCCGCCGCAACACCACCAACGCCTATATCGGCCCCGAGCGCCGCGTCGGCGGCGAGGTCGAGGTGTTGCAGCAACCCTCGCTGCTCGACAAGGCGCGCACGGCCGTCTGACGCCGGAGAGAGAAGCATGAAGAAGCAGAAGCCCGGCACGATCGAGGTCAAGTCGTTCGGAGATCACCACGTCATCACGCAGCCCAATCCGCTGCGCAAGGTGCTGGTGCGCGTTCCCGATTCCGATCTCGACGACCCCGTCGCCCGCGCCGAAAAGGCGCTTGAAGGATTGTCCGGCGAGTTCAAGAACTGGATGGCGATCGAGGCCGACCGGCTTTCAGCCGCCCATGCCGCCATCGCCCGCGACGGCTTCACCACCGAAAACCGCGACGAGCTGTTCCGCGCCGCGCACGACATCAAGGGCGATGCCGCGACGTTCGGCTTCCCCTCCGCGGGTGCCGCCGCCGAAAGCCTCTGCCGCATCATCGAACACGCGCCCGACCTCGACCAGGTGCCGCCGGAGCTGATCACCCACCACATCAACGCCATCCAGGCGATCGTGCGCGAGCGCACCAAGCTCGACACCGTCACCATGGCCAGCAAGCTGAGCAAGCAGCTGCGTGGCGTCACCGACGAATTTTTGGTCAGCGTCAACCGCGACCGGCCCGAACATCTCGAAGCGATCCTGGCGCCGAGCATCGTTCCCGCGGAGTAGCCCCCCGCCTCTCTCAGCGCGTCGTGCGCCCCCCTCTCAGCAAGTCGTCCCTGCGAACGCAGGCGTTCGCAGGGCGACTCCGAATGTGTGGCTATCAGTTCGGGTTACGCCGCGATCAGGTCGCGCATCGGCGGCACATGCGCCTCGTCGGCGACCAGTTCCTCGCAGAACATGCGGGCCTCCTCGCGCGCGGATTCGGTGGCGAAGCGGCGCAGCAGGATCAACAGCGGCTCGGCGGATCTGCCGTCGGTCTCGCAATGGGTCAGCACGCGCTCGACCATGCGGCGGCGCAGCCGTTCCGCCCCGCCGTTGGTATCGACATAGCCGGTCTCGCGGCTGGCCTCGAGCGCGACGCGGAAGGCGGCGAAGGTGGATTCCGGCAGGCCGGCACGCATCAGCAGCGCCCGCAGGCTGGCGGTGCCGCGGTCATGCACCAGCGCAGTGACGCGCGCCAGCGGCAATTCGGCCAGTTCGGCGAGCGCGGCCTCGAACAAGTCGGTGTTGCCCGACAGCAATGCGCGCAAGATCAGGCCGGCGTTGAGCTGCCCGGTGACGCGCAGATGATGCACGAGGCCCTGCATGTCCTCGCCGCGCGAGCGCGCCGCAATGCTGATGGTCGAGCGTTCGCGGGACTCTTCCGCCAGCCGTCCCGCCCGTTCCGGGCTCAGCCAGTGGCGAGCCGCCGCGAATTGCGCCAGCGTACTCGACAGCTTCGCGACCAGCGCCGCGCGGGTGGCCGCCGGCAAACCTTCGAGAACCAGCATCGCTTCCCGGATCGCAGCAAGATGGCCGTGCCGTTCGACGATGCGGTCCCATGAAAACGGCGCCAGCTCGGCATAGGCATTTTCGATCAGTTCGAGGGCCGCCGCCGCCGAACCGACTTCGGCGATCGCAGCGGAAACCGACGATGGCAGATTGATGCGGCGGGCGACGGCGCACTGCATTTCGCTGGTGCCGGTCGCGACGAGATCGACGAGGTCGGCGTCGATCAGGAGCGGCGAATGTTCCAGCACCGGAAGCGCGATCGAAGGCTGGTCGGCCGCCAGCGCCCGCACGATCATGGCCGGCGCACCTTGGCTTCGCGCGAATACTTCCGACATCGACTGGCGAACCAGCGGCGAGGGATCGTCGAGCAGCATCAAGAGCGCGCCTTCGGCGGCGACGCGATCGTCCTCGCTGAGATCTGAGATCAACCAGGCTCGCGCCAATGCCCGCGTGGCCTCTGCCCGCTCGCCTGCCGAAGCGGTACGAATCCAACTGATGAACTGCCGAACAATCATGGTCCTGGCTACGCAACCTGTGACGACACCGTGACGCGGTGCCAACATCACAAAAAATAAACCACGACGCTTAACAAAGGGTTCACCATAAATGGCTGGCTTCATTGACGTTTTGTTAAGAGTGCGAGGAGGGTCAGAGTACCGCCTCCCCGACTTGCCGTCGTGGTTTGGCAATTATAGGCGCGATCAGGCCGCACGAATGAGCCCGAAGATCCGCAGCATGATGGGCTTGCTGGCGGTGTTCAGCGGCGCCCTGTTGCTGGCTTCCGCATGGGATGCGTGCGGAAATGAGCGTGCGTTTACACCGTAGCCAACGGCGTTGTGCAGCGGAGCAGGAGCCTCGCCTAGCCGCTGAACGTGCCGAAGCGGTCGCTGAACAGATCGAGCCGGCCCGGCGCCCGAACCTCGGGCTGGTGTCCCGACAATGCCGTGCTTGGGGAAGCAGTTGTCGTGGGCGCAACCGAGGCCGTGGGCGCAACCGAGGTCAGCGACGAATTGCTGCCCCACAATTCCTGCACGGCCGGCGAAATCGGCTGCGTACGGTCACCGGCCTGGAACAGCGAGCGGAACATCGGCTCGGACGCAGCTGAGGCCGTCTGCGACGAGGCCGCCACCGCCGTCACGTTGCGCTGATCCGGAAAGCTCGAGAGATAGGCGGCGTTGTCGATGGCGGCCGGCGCCGCAGTGCTGGCGACATTGACGCGCCTCGGCAGGTCGCCGCCGGCAGAGGCCATCGCCGTTTGCGTCACCGGCGAACTGGCGGCGGCCGCATAGCGCGTGCTCAGCACCGAATAGACCTCGGAGACGCTGCGCGCGCGTCCCGAGCGATCGTAGAAGATCGACTGGTTGGCGGCGGCGGCATTCGGAAACATCTGCGCGGCGGAGGCGCTCGGATTGTCCTCGGCGTTCTGGATCAGCTTGCCGGCGCCGCCGACACCCATGAAATGCGCCATGTAGAGTTCGGCATCGGTCGGGCGGCGGCCGATCTTGCCGGTCAGTTTGAAACTGTTCGATTGCGTCAGCACGCCGGCCATCGAGGAGGCGGCATCGGGATCGTCGCGCAGCCGCATGATCGCCGCCCGGGCCGCCGGATCTTCCACCGAATAGCTGCCGGACGCATTTCTGGTGATGGCGTCGGCATATTTTCCGTAACCGAGATGAGGCCCCGCCTCCTTCACCGTGCCGAGCCAGGTCTGGTCGATGAACTGAAACAGCCCCCGCGCCGACGACGTGCTGGCCGCGGCCTTCGGGTTGAAGTTGGATTCCATCTTGGCGGTGGCGAGAAGGTACTCGAAGCTGGCGCCGGTGGTCGAGGCCGCCTGCCTGATCGAGCCCGCAATTCGCGCGCGCGCGGGATCGACACCTGCCGCAATCGTGGCGCTTGTTGTGTCGACCGCCATGTCTCGGTGCCCTGCCCCTCGCGAAATCCGCGCAGGCCTTCACGGCGCCGGCAATCGGCGCCTGTACGCAGCCGAGACTGCCGCAATCGTGGTTAACGAGAGGTTAAGCACGTGAGATGGTAAAGCCTGCACCGTGGCCTTACGGCTGGGCTTGGTGATAACGGGCGAGCTGATCGATATCTTCGGCGATCATCAGGCGGGCCATGTTGCGCATCTGCTTGGCTACTTGCGGTAGACTTTCGTCGGATCGAATTGCCGGTCCGCATCGACGAATGACAATCGTGTGTCACCGCCAGATGTCTCGACCTTGCGGTAGAAGCAGGAATGCCGCCCGGTGTGACACGCCGCGCCGTGCTGCTCGACGCGGATCCACACTGCGTCCTGATCGCAATCCGTCCGCATCTCCACCACGCGCTGGGTCTGGCCCGAGGTCTCGCCCTTGCGCCACAGCGCGTTGCGCGAACGGCTGAAGTACCAGGCGTCGCCGCTTTCGATCGTCTTGCGCAGCGCCTCTTCGTTCATGTGCGCGACCATCAGCACGTCGCCGGTCGCAGCGTCGGTGGCGACGCAGGTCACGAGCCCGGACGCGTCGAACTTGGGCTGGAAGGCCAGCCCCTCTTCCCGCTCATTGGTCGTTGTAGATGTGGACACGGTGTGCCTCGCAAAGAAATTCAGCGAGGTTACCGGTTCGGTCCTCGCACCAGGGACAGGAAACGCTGCTGCTCCGCCGGATTGTCGCGGAACATGCCGGTGAAGCGGCTGGTGAACGTCGTGGCACCATGCTTGGCGACGCCGCGCACCGACATGCAGGTATGCTCGGCCTCGATCAGCACGGCCACGCCGCGGGGCTTCAAGACCTCGTCGATCGCAGCGGCGATCTGCGCGGTGAGGTGCTCCTGGGTCTGCAGACGGCGGGCGAAGATATCGGTGAGCCGCGCCAGCTTGGACAATCCCACCACCCGCTCCACCGGCGTATAGGCGATATGCGCCTTGCCGTAGAACGGCATCATGTGATGCTCGCATTGCGAGGTGAATTCGATGTCACGGATCAGGACGAAATCGTCATAGCCGGCAGTTTCGCCAAAGGTGCGGTCCAGCACCTCGGCCGGGCATTGGTGGTAGCCCTGATAGAGTTCGTCGAACGCCTCGACCACGCGGCGCGGCGTGTCCATCAGGCCCTCGCGGTCCGGATTCTCGCCGATGTAGCTGAGCAGGACGTGGACGGCCTGTTCGGCCTCCGCACGCGACGGGCGCGGCAGGTCCGGCCGGACGGCGGCGGCCAGGAATTCGGCAGGATCGAGCTCGGCGGGGCGGGTTTCCGGGGCCATGTCGGGCGATTTGACGTCGGAGGGCTTCAGGTCGGAAGTCTTCAGGTCGGAAGTCTTTCCCGGGCGGATGGATTTGATCAGCGCGTCCATGTCTTCTCCGTTCGACCGGCCTGGAAGGCCGGAGTGTCACCGGGCAGACGGGGCGGATTGCCCGCCGGACGCCTGAGTCCCAATCAAAATACGTTGACGGCCGTCCGGGTTTCGCTTCGACCGGTCTCAGAAAAGCGGCCAGGCTGTTTTTCCGCCGTTGCCGCCCATATATAGGACGATGAAACTCAGCCGCCAAGGGCGCCCACTCCCTGCCGCCCGGGACCCCCAATCATGCTGAACGACATCTATAACAAGCGTATCATTGAGCTGGCCGGCAATATTCCCCGCCTCGGCCGCCTCCCCGACCCCCAGGCTACCGCCGTCGCCCACTCAAAACTGTGCGGCTCGACCGTCAAGGTCGACCTCAAGATGGATGGACCCGTGGTGACCGACTTCGCCCATGACGTGAAGGCCTGCGCCCTCGGCCAGGCCTCCTCCTCGATCATGGCCAGCCACGTCGTTGGCTCGACGGCCGACGAGTTACGTGAATTGCGGGACACCGTCCGCAGGATGCTGAAGGAAAACGGCAGTCCGCCGCAGGGCAAGTGGGCCGATATCGCCCTGCTCGAACCGGTGCGCGACTACAAGGCCCGCCACGCCTCGACCATGCTGACGTTCGATGCCGTAGTCGACGCCATCGGCCAGATCGAAGCCCGGGCCAAGCAGACGGCGTAGGGCGGGTTCTCTTTAACCCGCCATCTGGCGCCAAGTGGCGGGTTAATGAGAACCCGCCCTACTTCTGTTGCTGGGCCGTCACGGCGCCACCGGTGGGAACCGCGGCTTCGGCGGTCTTGGTGGACTTGCCCGACTGCGTCGGCGCGTCGCCCTCCACCGCGGAGCTGACGAAGCGGTCCTGCTGCTTGGCGGGCTTGGCTTCCGCCATCGGCACCGCGCCACTGTCGATCGGGAACACGTCGGTGGCGACCTCGGTCGTCACCAGATTGGCCAGCCGCAATTCAGCGCGCGACAGTTCGTGCAGATCTTCCCACGGCGGCACGCTGAGCGCGAGCGACAGCAGGTCGCCGGTGCCGCCCATGTCGAACGTGTATTTGGTCAGACGCCCGATGTCGCGCTGGACGATCATCAGATCCTGCGCGGTGTAACTCGCCGCTTTGGCGTCGTCGGCGCGATCGCCCATCCAGATCTGGTGCACGCGGACATGCGCGGCCGGCGGCACGTAGCGCGTCTTGCCCGACAGCAGCAGGAAAACGCACATCGACTCGCAATAGGCTTCCGGCACGACGCTGGCGCGCTCGCCCTGCGGCGTCGACGTGCGCACCGTAACGCCGACCGTGGTCAGCATGCCGAGGCTGCGGAACTTGCGGCCGAGCGCAATGGAATCATTGACCGAGCCGCCGCTGGAATCGAGCACGATGGTGGCGCCGGTGAGTTGGCGGCCTTTCGCGAAATCGTCGAACTCGCGCGGGCTGTCGGCGGTAACGATGCCGACCGCCGAGACCCAGCCCCTGCAATCGCCGTGGCAGGGATTCCACTTGAAATGCATCGGCTGTTTGCGTTCTTCGAGGGTGCCGCCGGCGTGCGCCGAATTGCCGAGCGTGGTAACCGCACCCGGCAGGGCGAGACAGAAGGCAGTGGCGCCGAGGAGCGCCCAGCCGCGGATTTTCAGCGACCCCACAATCCTCAATTTGGTTCCTTTCCCCAAGCCCCCTTCTGGGACGATGGCAATGGACCCACTTCAACGCGACATGATTCCGTCATCGAAGCGTTGCGAAAAGGGTAACTGTCCTGTCTTGTGCCGTCCATATCGGCATGGCGATCGAGATCACTTTGCAGTGCGATAAACGCCAAGTGTGGCGCAAATATCTGTGCCAAATCAGTTCCTTGCACAGGAACTCCCGCAAGACTACGTAGAGCACGACGCATCAGGCAGAGCATGACGCCAACCGATCACCTTCCTCAGAAACTATGCATGGAGTGTGCCAGCACGCTGCGCCGGTTGCCGCGCAACGTCGGACGCGCGCTGATCTGGATCTATAGGCATACGCTGTCGCCACTGGTCGGTTACAATTGCCGGCATCTTCCGACCTGCTCGGTCTATGGTGATGAAGCGATCGAACGGTTCGGCCTGTGGGGCGGCGGATGGATGACGCTGGCGCGAATCCTGCGCTGCCAGCCGTGGGGCACATCCGGCATCGACAATGTTCCGGCGATCCGGCCTCCGGGCGCACGATGGTATCTGCCCTGGCGCTATGGACGATGGCGCGGCGTCAACGGCCCATGAATGCGCCACAAACTGACGTCTGAAGAACTTCCGGCTCGCTACCGCCAGAACAAGAACCCGCCGTCTCTCGGCTGCGGCGCGATCTCCGCTGGCGCTGGCGGGCGCGGTCTCGGGCGACGCGGCGGTGGCGGCGGCGTGGGAGACTCGGCGGACGCCGTCGCGTCGGCGCCGTCGTCGGGCAGCCTCACCGCCAGCAGCACGTTGGTTTCATGGGTGCGCCAGCGATAGCCGATGCCGAAATCGGCCGGCTGGGCGCGGCGGAAAAGTTCGGCGTAGGCCGGTTGATACAGCCCCGGGAACTTGTCGATCGGCCCGAGATAGCGGCCGAACGGGAAGAAGCGCCACTTCTTCGCGTTGAAGTAGCCGAGCGGAATTCCTGAATCGTCCTGGATGATGCTGGCGCTGTTGTTGAGCAGGAAGCTGCGCACGGTGCTGAAACTGCCTTCATGCAGCAGATAGGACGCGCTCTTGATCAGGCTGTTGGCGGGACCAAGCGTCTCGCAGAATTTCAAGAAGCCGCTCGTCTTGACGCCTGAATTCGAGAGGTCGGTCGAGAAATAATACAGCGTCTTGTGCCGACCGTCGCTGCCGGCGAAGACGATGCGAACACCGCGCGCGGCTTTCGGACCGGGATTTTCGCCCGCGGCATAGGTCGCGCCCTTGTCGTCCAGCGCGACCGGCTCAACGCTCTTCACCGTCATGCCCGAGCGCGCCAAAAACACGTAGAGGATCGGCAGCGTGCCGCTGATCTGGCCCGACCGCAGATCCGTCTTCATGTCCTTGGTGATGAAGAAGCTGAAGCTCAGGATTGATTCGAGCGAGCGTTCGACGTTGTAGAGCGCCGACGCGATGCTCCCGCGCGGCAGTCTGGTCAGATCCGGCACCGAACCGACCGGCTCGAGCGCGCTCAGCACATACGTCGAAGCCCTGGAATGGAAGGCGTTGGCATAAAGAAAATCCGGGCCCGAGAACATGTAGAACATGACGGGTTTCGGCTCCGCCAGATTGCTGTCCGCCCAGGTGCGAATGCGCGACAACTGGCGCTGCTCGAGTTGCCCGAATGCGGCGTCGAAGAATTTGGCATGGCGTTGCCAGGCCGCCTCCTGCGTCAGCGGCACCAGCGGCGATTCCGCTGACGGCATCATGCCGGCGAGAAATTTCGCGGTGTCGTCCACCGTCGCGCTCTGCGCGTGGACGCCTGCCACGGCCGCCAGCATCGCGATGGCCGCCAATGACGCAACACACAGGGAACGCACCATGTTCATTCGCGACCCGCAGCGACGGCAGGGACCTGATCCGCCCGCTTGCGGAAAACGGCATAGATCAACAGGCCTGAAAACATGGTCGACAGGCTGAGAAACGAACGCAGCGGTTGTTCGCTCAACAAATGGTACATCATGAAGCCGGTCACCAGCAGGAAAATCAGCGGCGTGACCGGGTATCCCCAGGCGCGGTAGGGTCGCGGCAAATCGGGACGCGTGATCCGAAGCTTGATGACGCCGAGCACGGTGAAGAACGAACAGAACAGCAGCGAGAACTGGATGAATTCGAGCACGGCCTCGAAACTGCGCGTGAACAGCAGCAAGCTCGCGACCGTGAGCTGGAACAGGATGGCGTAGGCCGGCGCGCCGCCGGTGGATTTTCGGGCGAAGATCCGCAGCACGGGAATGTCCTCGCCCATCGTCATCATGACGCGCGGCCCGATCCACATCATGGCGCTGATCGAGGAGATCAGCCCGAAACAGATCATCGCGCCGACGATGCGTCCGCCGAATTCGCCGAAGATATGGCTGCCGGAAATCCGCGCCACGTCGAGCTGTCCGGCGAGCTTCTCGATCGGCGCGGTATGCAGGAACACGGCATTGAGTGCGACATAGAGCACCAGCACGATCAGCGTTCCGATCAGCATCGCGCGCGGGACGTTGCGCTCGGGCAGCCTGACCTCGCCGATGATATAGGTCGCCGCGTTCCAGCCCGAGAACGAATACATCACGAACACGAGGCTGATCGCGAACGGCGCGCTGACGATATGGGTGAAGTCGGCGGCCGCCGGCGCGAACGACACCGGCTGCGCCGTGCCGATCAGAAAACCGCAGACGAGGAAGGCCACGATCAGCAACACTTTCAGGATGGTCGCGATCAGCTGGAAGTTGGAGGAATGCCTGATACCGGCGAGTTGTACCAGCGACACCAGCCAGACCACGCCTATCGCGAGCGCCAGCGGGGATGCTTCGGGGGCGATTGACTTGCCGTACTCGCCGAACGCCATGGCGGCCAGCGCCACCGGCGCGGCGAAGCCGACCGTCGCCGACACCCAGCCGGCCACGAAACCGAACGCCGGATGATAGGCCCGGCCGAGGAAATTGTATTCGCCGCTGGAGCGCGGAAACATCGCGCCGAGTTCGCCGTAGGAAAACACTCCGCACAACGCGACGACGCCGCCGATCGTCCACAGCAGCAGGATCGAGAAGCCCGACGGGATGTCCTTGACCTGAAAGCCGAGGCTGGTGAAAACGCCGACGCCGACCATGTCGGCCACCACGATGGCCACCGCCACCACAACAGAAACGGTGGAGCCGCTGTCCGAGCGCGCGCCCGGCCATGCCGGGCTACCGGTTTCTGATGCCGCCATCTCGGACCCACACGCTCTGCGCCGCAGCCAGGAATTGCATCGTGCAGGTTGGCGATCCGCAATTCAAGCAATGTTACCAATGACTTATATTGCAGCACGAAATCGGTTTCATGATACCGTGGACACGCTCCCGATCTGCCCGATTGCGAAAACATCGTGGCGCTCCCACAATCGCGACACGATTGCATGATCTTGTTGATTCGCCGGATGTGGGGAGTTTTTCCGGGGGTTAACGTCGCCTAAACGCGTGCGGGCTTACGCCGGTTGACGGCGGGTTGGTTTCCTTTTGGGGTCTCCTTGGGACATCGGGGTGGATGGCCGGAGCAATTCCGAAATTCCTGATCGATGATCGCGCCAGCCGGGCTGTGTTTCCGGCGAAGCCGAATCGCGCCCCGATGCGGTGGCATTGGATCGCGCTGGCCACGCTGTGCCTGCCGCTCTCCGTCATGCTTGTCCAGTTCAGCAAGGCGCCGAGCGCCGGCACGCTGGCAGCCAACACCGAAGGCGCAAAATCCCGGGCCGCCGCCAAGATTTCGGCTGACCGGACGTCAGTCGATTTGTTCCAGGATCGTTTCCCGCAACTGCAATTCGCCGACCGTTTTCCGACTGCGAATGAAAGCCTGCCGCTGGTTCAGCGCCAGTTCGCGCTCCCGCTGCGCGCCGCGCGTACCGACCCCCTGAGGGTCGCTTCGCTCACGCCGACATCGACGCTGCCGCGCACCGAACGCGAGGAACTGACCACGCTGGTCAGTATGAAGTCCTCGGCCTTCCCCTATTTCGGCAACAAGCCGCGCTCCGAAGAGCCGTTCCTCAACATCACCAAGGGCGAACGCAAGGGCCATCGCGCGATCAACGGCCGCGTCTACTGGCAGGACGAGACCTACAATGACAGCCGCGTACTGGTGCATGTCCCGGAGACGTTCGACGTCAAGAAGCCCGGCGTGATCGTGGTGTTCTTCCACGGCAACGGCGCGACGCTGGAGCGCGATGTCCGCGACCGCCAATTGGTGCCGCAGCAGATCTCGAATTCCGGCGTCAACGCCGTGCTGCTCGCACCGCAGCTTGCGGTGGATGCCGCCGATTCCTCGGCCGGCAAATTCTGGCAGCCCGGCGGCTTCAGGCGCTTCATCGAGGAGTCCGCAGGTCATCTCGCCCGCCTTTACGGCGATCCGAAATCGGCGCCGGCATTCGCCAGGCTGCCGATCGTGATCGTCGGCTATAGCGGCGGCTTCCTGCCGACCGCCTGGAGCCTCGAGGTCGGCGGCGCCCCCGACCGTATCCGCGGCGTGTTCCTGCTCGATGCCATCTATGGCGAACTCGACAAGTTCGCGTCCTGGATCGAGAAGAACCAGACCGGCTTCTTCGTCTCCGCATATACGCGCCACACCAAGCGGCACGACGACGCGTTGATGCAGATGCTGCGCGACCGCGGTATCGCCGTCACCGAAACCATGGACGAGCCGCTGCAGCCCGGCAGCGTCGTGTTCGTGCAGACGCCCGACGACGTCACGCATCGCGACTACGTTACGCAAGCCTGGACCGCGCATCCGATCAAGGACTTGCTGGTCAGGATGGCGGCGGCGCCCGGGCTCACCCGGATTGCCAGCGCGCCTGTCGCGAGCCGATAGAGCGGTCAGGCATCCTGCCCGACCTTCAGCACGATCCGCCCCATTACGCTTCTGTTCGCGACCATCCTCATCGCCTCCCCCGCCTGCTGCAGCGGAAGCACGCGGTCGACCTGCGGGCGAAGCCTGCCCTCGCCGACCCACGCCATGATGCTTTCCGCCGCGCGGGCAGCCTGCTCCGGGCAGCGCTCCATCCAGGCGCCGACGAACACGCCGACGACCGAATAGTTCTTGAGCAGCGGCAGGTTCATCGCGAGCGACGGAATCTCGCCGCTGGTGAAGCCGATCGGAAGCAGCCGGCCGTTCCAGCCCATGAATCTTGCGAGCGTCGCAAACAGCGCGCCGCCGACATTGTCGACGCAGATGTCGAGACCCTTGCCGCCTGCAAGGGCCTTCACGCGCTCGCGCACGTCCTCGCGCGAATGGTCGATCACTTCGGCGGCACCATGCGCGCGGACGATCGCCGCCTTGGCAGTTCCGCCCACGACCGCAATGACCCGCGCGCCCAGCAGATGGGCGACCTCGACGCAGGCGAGGCCGACGCCGCCGGCCGCACCGGTCACCAGCACGGTCTCGCCGGCCTGCAGCCGCGCCCGCTCGACCAGCGCATACCAGGCCGTGAGATAGGTGTGCATCACCGTCGAACCCACGGTGAAATCGACATTGGCCGGCAGCCTGGCGACGCTGGTCTCCTTGGCGACCATGCGCTCGGCAAAGGCGCCGAACCAGCTGCCGCAACCGACGCGGTCGCCGGCTTTGAAGCGCGTCACCCGCTCGCCGCAGGTGATCACGATGCCGGCGGCATCCGTGCCCGGCACATAGGGAAGCTCCGGGCGCATCTGGTAGCCGCCGGAGATCATCAGATAGTCCATGTAGCTGACGGAGGCGGCATGGACGTCGACGAGAACCTCGTTGGCCGCCGGGCACGGTTCGTCGATCTCGGCGAATTCAAGCGCTTCGATGCCTTTGAAGGCGCTGCAAAGAATGGCGCGCATCTCAACCTCCGTGACGGGCTTCAGAAGTGGTGGAAACACTGCCGACCGGCCGCGGCAGCAGCATCGGAACGCGGCGGCGATATCGCTCATAGGCGACGCCGAACACGACGACGAGATCGCGCTCCTCCAGCCGGACGCCGACCAGGATGTAGGCGGTGCTCAACGCGGCGAACAGCAGATGCCCAGCCGTCATGTGCGGCGTCGCCCAGAACGCCAGCAGCATGCCCAGCATCAGCGGATGACGCACCACCCGGTACAGGAAAGGCGTCTTGAATGCCTGCGTGCGACCGGCAGCGCCGCGCAGCGCGTCGACCACCTGGCGCACGCCGAACAGCTCGAAATGGTCGATCTGGAAGGTCGACGACAGCGCGATCAGCCAGCCCAGCCAGAACACGGCCATGAGCGTCGCCGCCGCCCAGCCCTCGACGCGCCAGATGGTCACCGGAATCGGACGCCACTGCCAGAAGATCAGGACCAACAGCGCGCTCGAGATCAGCACATAGGTGCTGCGTTCGCAGGAAGGCGGAATGATGCGGGTCCACCAGCGTTTGAAGGCCGGGCGCGCCATGACGCTGTGCTGGATCGCAAACAGGCCAAGCAGCAACGCGTCGATCAGGATCGCCGGCGCAACCGCGCTGTCCGGCCCCTTGTCGATCGTCTTGGGGACAAGGAAATCGCCGAGAAAAGCCGGCGTGTAGGCAAACGAAAGCGAGAAGATAAGATAGCTCGCAAGGCCGTAAATGAGGGCCGCGGCGCGTCCAAGCATGGCGTTTCTCCAGAGGTGACGGTGCAGTTGCGCCGGTGCTATCATCGCACCGTCCCCCCAACGTCCCCCGGGGCGCTACTGCTGTCCGCCGGAACTCCCGGGCCCGAACGCTCCAATTGAAGATCGCATCGCATAGCATCGTTCAGCGTCCGGACCCTCGGCTTCCCGGAGATCCGGTGTGATGACCGCCTGTGCCCGTTGGCGTTGCGCAAGGGCCTCGCTTTGCTGGTCTATCTGGCCGAGGCCAAAGGTCCGGTCGGGCGCGATGCGATCGCAACCCTGCTGTGGCCGGAAAGCCCGGCGGAGGTGGTGCGGGCGCGGTTGCGCCGGCTGCTGCATCGCCTTCAGCTCGCGCTCGGCGAGGTCCTTGCGGCGGACCGCGCCACGGTCCGGCTGTCGGTGGCTCTCGATCTGGAAATCGACTCACATCGCTTTGAAGCGGCGTGCGACCGCGGCGCGTTCGAGCATGCCTGCGCGCTCTACCAGGCCGACTTTCTCGACGGGTTTTCGCCCGGCGACTGCCCGCAATTCGACGAGTGGGCGTTCTTCCGCAGGGAGGCGCTGCGCGGCCGCGCGATCCAGGCGCTGGAGCGCGTGGTACAGGAAAAGCAGGCGGCGGGCGACTACGCCTCGGCGGCTGCGCATGCCCACCGCCTGGTGGCGCTCGATCCGCTCAGCGAAATCTATGCCCGCCACCTCATTCGCAACCTGATGCTGGGCGGCGACCGCGTCGCGGCCGCGCGGCAGTTCGAGGCACTGAAGCAGCGCTTGCGCGACGAACTCGACGTCGCGCCCGAAGCCGAGACCACCGCGCTGCTCGAGACCAATGCCGCGGCGACGCCGCCGACCCGCTACGTCGGCGGCGGCAGCGTGCATCTCGCCTTCCAGACCTATGGCGAAGGGCCGACCGATATCCTGCTGCTGCCCGGCTTCGTGTCCCATGTCGAACGCGTCTGGGAGCACGCGGCCTGCCGGGCGTTCCTTTCCTCGCTGGCGGAGATGGGCCGCCTGATCCTGTTCGACCGCCGCGGCGTCGGCCTCTCCGACCGGGTCGGCTTCAGCCCCCGTGCGGAGGCGACCGCGCAGGACATCGGCACCGTGCTCGATGCCGCGGGTTCTCGTCGGACAGTGCTGTTCGGTGCGTCCGAAGGCGGACCGGCCTGCATCCGTTTTGCCGCCGAACATCCCGGCCGCGTCGCAGGCCTGATCCTGTTCGACTCGCTCGCAAAGGGAAGCTTTGCGCCTGACTATCCGCATGCGCTGCATGCCGATCAATTCGATGCGTGGCTGCAGCAGATCGTGTCGGGCTGGGGTGGACCAGCGGGAATCGAGACGTTCGCGCCAAGTCTCGCCGGCGATGCGAAAGCGCGAGCCTGGTGGGCGGGCCTGCTTCGGGCGGCGTCGAGCCCGGGCGCCATCAAGGGCGTGCTCGAAGCGCTGCGCGATACCGATGTGCGGCCTCTCCTGGGGCGGATTGCCGTTCCAACGCTGGTGCTGCACCGCCGCGGCGACCGCGCCGTCCGCATCGGCGCCGGAAGGCATCTGGCGGACCACATCCCGCAAGCGCGCTTCATCGAACTCGACGGCGCCGATCACTGGGCTTTCGCCGGCAACCGGCAGGCGGTGCTCGACAGCATCGCGCCGTTCATCGGCGAACTCACGCTCGAGAAGAATGACTCACGCCATGGTCGGAGATAGGGCTACGGAGCCATGGTATCCTGCAGGTCAAGTCTAAGCGCTTGCGAGAACGGATGCAGAAAGATCCGCACGCCGCGGAATTTGAAGGTCGTCTTGAAAGCGTGGCCCTGCGAAAACAAGCTCGCCGCCCTGCCGTCCAGTTCAAGCGCAAAGCCATCACTCGCCCGATCGGCCCGATGCTGCGCCGTCCCAAGAACCGACAGGTCGGATGTATCGTAAAACATGAACCTGTATTCGAGGCTGTCATTTCCTTTCTCTCGCCAACGGGGCGGGCTGCCGTCCGGCAGCGGTCGCGCCTCCAGGCCGAGCAAGATGCCTCCAGCAAAATCGATCACGAGCCTGCCGGGCCACAGGCCTTTCAGCTCCGGGACAGCGCTGGGGAAGGCGCTGTAGACCGCTTGCGGATTATCCAGGTAGTCGGGCCACATCACTGCGCATGTCTCCTTTGGTAGCCACGTGGCGACCGCGATCAACGTGACGCATCCATCACTCGAACTTGCTGCATGGCCGGCCGTCGATGGCGCATCTTTCGCTCACTTGCCTGGCGTCGCAGGGACAGCGGAGATGGCCGGAACGGCGGGATTTGTGTTGAGATTTGAAGGCGCCGCAGGTGGGCGGGTGGGGTTGGCCGGGCAGGAAGATTTGAGCCGCGTCCATGACGGGCCGAGGCCGAGCGTATCGATGTCGAACGTCGCCAGCTTCGTCGTGCCTTCCGCGTCGAGCGTGCCCTCGCCTATCTGCAGGCGCGAAACCGCCAGCATCGCCTGCATGGCTTCGGGGGTGACGGCGTCGCTCCACACCTCGAACTTGCCGACGCGCGCGGTGTATCTCCCCAGCACCACGGACACGCCCGACCCCGCCGTCAGCATGATCGTCTTGCGGCCATCGCCTCCCTGGCCCAATTCCCGCGCGAACATCAACCGCGCCCGGTCCTTGTTCTCGCAGAACAGTCGCCACTCCATCGTTCGAAACGAACCGCCATCGCCCTGCCTGGCCGCGGCGATCTTGCGGATGTAGGGTCGCGCAGCGGTCTCAAACGTCCACGCCGTTTCAGGCAGCGGGCGCGTGTCGATCCCGAAACGATAGAGCTCGGCGCGCGTGAGAATGTGCAGGCTCTCGTACTTCACGGTCTTGATGAGATCGTCCAGCTCGCGGGCGATGCCCATCGAGACGAGGAAGGCGGCGCGCTCGCGGTCGGCGCGCGCCATGCTGCGTTGCTTGAACTCGGCAATCTGCTGCGCCGAGAACGGCCCCCGGGAATGCACCGTCAGGCGGGAATTATGCACGGCGACCACGGCGTCGGGCGCGACCTCGCGGGTGGTGGCGCCGAGAAACAGATAGCCGCAGGCGGAGTTGCACATCGCGTTGCGGGTAACCAGTTCGGCCTCGACCTCTCCGGCGGCCGTCTTGACCTTAAGGCAGGCCGCATCAACCTGGGTTCCGCCCGCGCAGGCGGACGCGATGGTGCGGCCGATCCGCCCGATCGCCTGCCGGCTGCGCAGCAGGCGGGCGATGGCATAGGACGGCCTGACCGAGCCGCCGGGCGAATGGAAGTAGATCGGCCGCTTGCTGTCCTTGTTTTCGCGCAGGAAGCGGGCGACGCGCGCGGCCGCGCCCTCGTCGATCTGGCCTTCGACCGCGATCCAGCGGTCGCACCCAGGTCCGCAGGCATCGGCAGGCCCCTTGGCGTTGTAGATGATCAGCCTGGGAGCGAAACCGGCCTTCTCGGCCGCCGTCTGGGCATGCACCTCGCCGTGAACCAGCAGCAGAACTGCGAAAAGAAAAAGGCGAAGCATCATGACTGGCCCAGTCAGCGGGCAATGCGAGGGCAACTCTTAAACTAGACAATGCCCGCCGACACCGCAACCATTGGTCGGTCCGGTCCGCCGGCGGACGGCCCGGGCGATCCGATATCGACCCTTTGGTGTTGACCGGATTTGACTGGAATTTCTCGATATTGCCGGATTGCAGGAACTGAATCGCCTGCTATACCGCTGCTTCCCGCTTACCTGCGCTCGTTCGCAGGAGTGAGCTCATGGAGATCGATATGCCTGACCAGAATACGCCCGCCTCAGGATTCCAGTTTGGCCTTGCCAATCTGAAGCCGGCCGAGCCCCTCGAAAAGATCACCCTCACCTTCCCGGACGGCGCCAAGCGCGAATACGCCAAGGACACGACCGGGCTTGACGTCGCCAAGGGCATTTCGCCCTCTCTGGCCAAACGCACGGTGGCGATGGCGCTGGACGGAACAGTCGCCGACCTCAACGATCCGATTTCGGCCGACGCGAAGATCGAACTGATCAACCGCGACGATCCGCGCGCGCTGGAGCTGATCCGGCATGACTGCGCGCATGTGCTGGCCGAGGCCGTGCAGTCGCTGTGGCCGGGCACCCAGGTCACGATCGGCCCCGTGATCGAGAACGGGTTCTACTACGACTTCTTCCGCAACGAGCCGTTCACGCCGGAGGATTTTGCCGCGATCGAGAAGCGGATGCGCGAGATCATCGGCCGCGACAAGCCCTTCACCAAGGAAGTGTGGGATCGCGAGAAGACAAAACAGGTTTTCCGCGACAAGGGCGAAGCCTTCAAGGTCGAGCTGGTCGACGCCATTCCAGGCAACGAGCCCATCAAAATCTATTTCCAGGGCGACTGGTTCGACCTCTGCCGCGGCCCGCACATGTCGTCGACCGGCAAGATCGGCAACGCCTTCAAGCTGATGAAGGTGGCCGGCGCCTATTGGCGCGGCGACAGCAACAACCCGATGCTGACGCGCATCTACGGCACGGCGTTCGCCAAGCAGGAGGATCTCGACGCCTACCTGAAGCAGATCGAGGAAGCCGAGAAGCGCGACCACCGCAAGCTCGGCCGCGAGCTCGACCTGTTCCATTTCCAGGAGGAAGGCCCCGGCGTGGTGTTCTGGCACCCGAAGGGATGGACCATCTTCCAGGCGCTGATCGCCTATATGCGCCGCCGCCTGACCGGCGACTACAGCGAGGTCAATGCGCCGCAGATCCTCGACAAGGTGCTGTGGGAAACCTCCGGCCACTGGGACTGGTACCGCGAGAACATGTTCGCCGCGCAATCTGCCGGCGACGACGCCGAGGACAAGCGCTGGTTTGCGCTGAAGCCGATGAACTGTCCGGGCCATGTGCAGATCTTCAAGCACGGCCTGAAGAGCTACCGCGACTTGCCGTTGCGCCTTGCCGAATTCGGCGTGGTGCACCGCTACGAGGCCTCCGGCGCCATGCACGGCCTGATGCGCGTGCGCGGATTCACGCAGGACGACGCCCACGTGTTCTGCACCGAGGCGCAACTCGCCGAGGAGTGCCTCAAGATCAACGAGCTGATCCTGTCGACCTACGCCGATTTCGGGTTCGACGGCGAACTGACGGTCAAACTTTCGACCCGGCCGGAAAAGCGCGTCGGTACCGACGAGATGTGGGATCACGCCGAGCGCGTGATGGCGACCGTGCTGGCGGAAATCCAGGCCAGCGGCAGCAACCGCATCAAGACCGAGATCAACCCGGGTGAAGGCGCGTTCTACGGGCCGAAGTTCGAATACGTGCTGCGCGACGCCATCGGCCGCGACTGGCAATGCGGCACGACGCAGGTCGACTTCAACCTGCCGGAACGCTTCGGCGCGTTCTATATCGACGCCGACGGGTCGAAGAAGGCCCCGGTCATGGTGCACCGAGCGATCTGCGGCTCGATGGAACGCTTCATCGGCATCCTGATCGAACACTTCGCCGGCAATTTCCCGCTCTGGCTGGCGCCGACGCAAGTGCTGGTCACGACGATTACCTCCGAGGGCGACGAATACGCCAAAGTGGTCGCGGCCGCTGCACGGCGCGCCGGGCTGCGCGTCGAGATCGACCTGCGCAACGAGAAGATCAACTACAAGGTCCGCGAGCACTCGCTGGCGAAGATCCCGGCCCTCCTCGTCGTCGGCAAGAAGGAAGCCGAGAGCCATTCGGTCTCGGTCCGCCGGCTCGGCAGCGACGGCCAGAAGGTGATGCCGACCGATGAGGCGATCGCCGCGCTGGTCGAGGAAGCGACCCCGCCGGACGTGAAGCGGGCGCGGACGGCGGCCTGATCATAATCGGTCTAAAACCGGCTTCCGCCGGACCGGCTGTGCCCCTATGTGTGGCACAGCCATTTCCGACGAAAGAGAAGCTTGTGACCGACGCCATTGAACTCCTGAAAATCCGCCGCTCCGTAAAGCCCCGCGACATGAGCGGTCCCGGCCCCTCGCCTTCCGAACTCGACACCATCCTGACCATCGGTGCGCGGGTGCCGGACCATGGCAAGCTGACGCCATGGCGCTTCATCGTGTTCGAGGGCGACGCCCGGGCGCGGGCCGGCGACGTCATTGCGCAGGTATTTGCAAAGAACAATCCTTCCGCGCCGGCCGCCGACATCGAGGTCGAGAAGCGCCGGCTGATGGATGCGCCGCTGGTGATCGCGGTGGTCAGCTTCACCAAGCCCCACCCAAAAGTACCGGCCTGGGAGCAGGAACTGTCCGCCGGCGCCAGCGCGATGAACATCGTCACCGCGGCCACCGCACTCGGCTATGGCGCCAACTGGCTGACCGGATGGTTCGCCTTCGACCGCGACGTGCTGGATGGATTTGGGTTGAAAGCGGACGAAAAACTCGCCGGCTTCATTCATATCGGCACCCCGGCCAAGCCGGCGGAGGATCGCCCGCGCCCGGCGCTGTCCGACATCGTGACGCGCTTCTAGATTTGGCTTCGTCGCAACAGCTGTTCGCGACTTTGGACTGCGTTCTTCATTATCGCTGAGTGCCGCTGCCCGGCGCAGAACTGTGGTTCTGCGCCGGGCATTTCACTTCGTCACGACATGACGACCATCGCGCGCGATCAACCCCACAGATGATGGTCGAAATGCTGTTGCACCAGATTACCCAGGTCGGCGAGCTGAACGCCGGGCAAATCGGTGCCCGATGCTGCGGCTGCATCGCCAAGGTCACCCTGGATTGACTGCAGCAAGGATGCGAGATCGGCGAAGCGGCCGCCAAAATCACCCAGGCCTTGGAGCGCGCCGCCATCATCCGTGCCGGAGCCTGTGACATCGTCGCCCGCAGCCGTCTGGGTTCCGCCACAGCCGCCGGCATCGCCATTGCCCGCATCTGCGGTCGGGGTTGTCGGCGTGACAGGCGTCGTTCCGGTATCGCCGGTGCCATCATCGGTAGCAACATCCGGCGTCGCATCCGCTGCGTCGGGGTTGGCGCCATAGAGCGCCAGAACGCCGTCGATGTCGGATTGCGTCAAGCCGTCGAGCGAGAAATTGGCGATCGAGTTCATGACCGCGGGAGCCTCGTCGTAGTGATCCAGTCCGATCGCATGCCCGATCTCGTGGATCGCGACGAGGGTCAATTCCGAGCCGCTTAGATTGTCGGCGACATCGAACTCGATGTCGACATCCTGAAACTGGCCCCCTGAATAACTGTAGCTCGCGACCCCGAGGACGTTGCTGGCGCCATCGATCGCCCCCTCCGAGAAATCGATGTCGGAAACGGCCGTGGACGAGACCTGCTGGAATTGAATATTGGCGACCTCCGACCATTCGGCGAATGCCGCATAGATGGATTGCAGGTCCGCCTGCGAGATACTGTCATCAACGGCCCAGGTGACCGTTCCACCCGCAGTGCCCAGTTCGGGTGACCCCCATTTCGCGCCCACGAGGCTGAAATCGTCCGCCATGCTGTCTCCTTCGCTGTTGATGTAGATCAAGATCGCAGCGTCGGAGACCTAAGCGGTCTGGTTGACGAGAGTGAGGCTACCGTTGGCGAGAGTGGGGCGATACGACGCTCATTGAATGATAAGCAATACGCGGCGCGCCGACGCGGCCTTGCGAGGTCGAGCAACGACGGCCGATGCGGAACACGCGACGACTACGCCGCCTGCGAGACCTGCGCACCAGAACGAGCCAGCAATTCCGCGACCTCCGCCGCCGGCTTCGCCGCGCCGAACAGAAACCCCTGCACCTCGTTGCAGCCTTCCGCGCGCAGCCAGTCGAGCTGATCGGTGGTTTCGACGCCTTCGGCCGTCGTCGTGATGTTCAGACTGCGGCCGAGGCCGGAGATGGCGCGCACGATCGCGACGCAATCGGTACGCTCGACGAGGTCCTTCACAAAAGAGCGGTCGATCTTGATCTTGTCGAACGGAAAGCTCCTGAGATAGCTCAGGCTCGAATAGCCGGTGCCGAAATCGTCCATCGATATGCTGACGCCGAGCTCGCGCAACTGGTGCAGGATCGCGAGATTGGCTTCGGTCTCGGCCAGGAAGACCGACTCGGTAATTTCGAGTTCGAGCCGCCGCGGCGACAGCGTGGAATGCGCCAGCGCGGAAATCACCGCCTGGACCAGGTTACGGCTGCGAAACTGGACCGGTGACAGATTGACCGCGACCTTGACGTCTTC
Organism: uncultured Bradyrhizobium sp.; assembly: GCA_964609175.1. Taxonomy (GTDB): domain Bacteria; phylum Pseudomonadota; class Alphaproteobacteria; order Rhizobiales; family Xanthobacteraceae; genus Bradyrhizobium. Next base: position 69,768 of record CAZSRR010000008.1, on the reverse strand, counting down.
CGGCCATTTTGCCGCCGCAGCGCAGGCCTCGCGCAGCACCCACTCGCCGAGCGCCACGATCAATCCGATATCCTCGGCGACCGGAATGAACTCCACCGGGGATATCATGCCCTTTTCCGGATGGCGCCAGCGCAACAGCGATTCGAATCCGCTGATCCGGCTGGCGGCAATGTCCACCAGCGGCTGATAGTGCAACTCGAATTCGCCGGCCGCAAAGGCGCGCCGCAGGTCGCGCTCCATGTCGCGGCGCTTCTGGGCCTGACGATCCATCTCGCGCTCGAAGAAGCGATGAACGCCGCCACCATCGGCCTTCGACCGGTAGAGCGCCATGTCGGCATTGCGCATCAATTCCTCGCTGGTTGCGCCGTCGCCGGGCGACATTGCGATGCCGACACTTGCGCCGATCACCACGTCGAGGCCGTCGAGGTCGTAGCGCTCGCTCAGTACCCCGATCAAACGGTCGGCAAAGTCGCTCACTTCGTTCGGCGACACCTCCGAGACCATTACGATGGCAAATTCGTCGCCGCCGAGCCGGGCAACGATATTGTCGCCGCGCACCTCGGCTTTCAGTCGCCCGGCCACCTGCTTCAGCAGACGGTCGCCGATCGGATGGCCGAACGAATCGTTGACGTTCTTGAACAGGTCGAGATCGACACACAGCACCGCCACGCGCCTGTTGCCGGACGCCGCCCGCTCGAGCGCCTGGCGAAGGCGGTCCTGATAGAAGTCGCGGTTCGGCAGGTTGGTCAGGCCGTCGTGATGCGCCATGTGGGCGATCCGCGCCTCCGCCGCCCGGCGCTCCGTGATATCGACCACGGCCACCAGATAGGCGTCGCGTCCGTCCAAGACGACGCGCCGTCCGAACGTCAGCACGTGGATTTCGCTGCCGTCGGCCTTGAGATGCCGCCAGTCATGGCTCGAATTGTAGATATCTCCGACCTGCTGCAACGCCTGGCTGTGGCTGGTCCATTCGTCCTGCGGCCAGATCTGGCGAAGCTGCATCTGCAGGAACGTTTCGCGGGAATAGCCGTAGTGCTGCACGGCCGCGTCGTTGACGTTCAGGAATTGCGTCGTCTCGGCATCGAACACCCACATCGGCATCGGATTGTTGTCGAACAGCAGGCGGAATGAAACTTCGCTGCGCTTCAGCGCCGTGACGTCGGACACCGTCAGCGACAGCATGTCGCCGAACGCCGTCACGCCCAGCCGGAGGCATCGGTCCTCGCTGTCGATTTCGATCTGGCCGCCATTGCCGTCGGCAATGACGTCGCGCAGACGCTGCAGGACGGTCGGCTCACACAGCAGGTTTCCGCCGGCGGTGAGCCGGCGCCACAACAATGCGGTCGACGGTTGCCGAAGCAGCCGCGCCGCCCCCTGATTGAGATGGACGATCTGAAAATCGAACGGGCGGCCATTTGCGTCGCGAATCGCCGCCAGCGACAGCACGCCATCGTCGGTCGCCGAAAACATCGTGTCGAGCAGATTGAATTGCGCATCGCGCTCGTTGACGTAGGCGCTGACCAGCGCATCGCCCCAGCGCGACGCCGTCGGCAGCGCCAGCACGTCATAGGTCCGAACCAGTCCGTCGCGCACGCAATGCGCCGCGGCGAGATACGGACGACCGTTCTGCAGCGCATGAAATGCCGCCTCGCCGAGCGCAGTCGCACAATCCGGGGGCAGCGCGTCCAAGGGAACGTTCCAACGATCGTCACTGATCCACTGTTGAATGTAGCGGCCGGTGTAAGCGACGGCGAACGTGCCGCCGTCCTTGCGAAGCAGCACGACGTGGTCCGCCAGCCGGCCGAGACTGCCGAGCATGACGTCTTCGTAGCGTGGCAGATGCTCGCGCGGGCGCAACGCGGCCTGCCATTTGCGCTTCAGAACCGGGATGTCTGCGAACATCTCGGTGTTGAACTTCTCCAGGTTTTTTTTCGAAGATTTGTTGGCCGCAGCCATGACCTGCCCCGCTACACGCTCTCAATCCCGGCGACATCCAATGCGGCCGGGTTTAAGGCAGTGTAAAAATTGCGACAGCGGTACGCCGATAGGACAAATATGACAGTTTTAAGTGGCGTGATGGTTAGTGCGCGTTAGACACTATGACATCAGCGCGCAATGACCTCGACCTCGGCATCGACGCCGTTGACGACGTTGAACGGACGCTCGAACACCTTGCCCTCGTTCTTCGCAATGGCGCGGTATTCGCCCTCGGACAGCACGACGCGCGGAAACGCGCCGATCGATTCCTTGATAACGTCGCCGCCGGGCGTGATCACCGACCATGCCGTGTTAGCGAGCGCTTCGCCGCCCCGGTCGCTGACGAGTTTCAGCGTGATGACGGCCGCGCGGTGGCTGACGGTCACGTCGGTCAGCTTGCCGGCCTGAACGCGGATGTCGGAGCGCACCACCGAGTTGGCGTCGCCGTAGTTGGAAATGATGTAGTAGGTCCCTTCGGGCAGCAGCGCGAGGTCGCCCGCGGCGACGTTGGGAACCAGCGACTGGCGGTCGCCGCCCTCGAACTGGCTGCCCTTGTAGAGCGCAAATGAAATCTGGTTCGGCGGAATCTTGCTGGTGCCGACCCGGCCCTCGATGCGCAGCCCCCCGGCCGGGAGAACAAACGCGACGCGGTCGGTATCCGTCTTGAGGGTCACCGCACGCACCGCGCTGACCAGGCCGAGCGCGACGTGGACGACGTAATTGCCGGGCGGCAGCACGATGTTCGGTGTCGCGCCGCGCTCCTCGCGGATCAGCTTGAACGTACCCGTGTCGTCCGGCTTGTCGGCGAACACCCGCCACACCAGGCCGCCGTTGATGACCGGCAGATCCTTGCCGTAGCGCGCGGTCAGCGACAGCACCCCCTGGGTCGGCACCGGAGGCGGCTGCGGCGCGACCGGCGGGAGCGTTGCGATCGACGGCGGCACGATGGTCGGCTGGTTGAGCGGCGGCGGAACCGTCGGGATCGCTCCGGTCCCGGATGGCGGTGCGAGATTGAGGGCCGGCGGGGTCTGCACATCGGGAACGGCAGCCGGCGGGACCGGCGGCGGGCGATCCGAAAACATCTGGGCCGCTGCCGGTACCGGCAGTGCCAAACCGATCAGCAGGGCGAGGGCCGCGGCAAACGCCAGCACCCGGACGGACCTTCCGCCCTGACCGAATCCAACGATACCGTTGCCGCCCGAGATCATGACCATGCTTTTCACCGAAAACGCGGCAAATTCAAGCCTCCAAAGCAGATGCCGGCCGGGGGACGGCGTCAGAAGCTGCGCCGGTTCCCAATGGGCTGCGTCGCGGTCCAGTCACATTCGCTGCCCAGGCGGCTCGGCCGGGCATAAACCATGCAGGGTTATTGTGAACGGTTCTGGCGCTGTTGCGCCGCGGCGAATAGTGTCGAGGCGGCAGGAGAGACTGGGTGTTGGATAGCTGGATGGGCCGTAGCCAGAAGAGATCAGATACTCCCGATAAGGTGGGGCTCGGCAGCATCCGCCGGCCGGTGATCGGCCTGGCGCTGGGCGGCGGCGCCGCCCGCGGATTTGCCCATATCGGCATCCTCCGTACACTGGCGGCCTATGGAATCGTTCCAAATGTCGTTGTGGGAACCTCGATTGGCGCGGTCGTCGGCGGCGCCTATGCCGCCGGCCATCTCGACAGGCTGGAGGCGTGGGCACGCAGCCTGCAGCCCCGAACGGTCTTTTCCTATCTCGATATCCGCCTGAACGGTTCCGGCCTGATCGGTGGCGCCAAACTTGCGGCTGAGATCGAGTCCGCGATGGGCCAGAACCTGATCGAGGACCTGCCGGTGAAATTCGCCACGGTGGCGACCGAAGTACGCACCGGCCACGAGATCTGGCTGACCCACGGCCCGATCGTGGACGCGATGCGCGCCTCCTACGCGCTGCCGGGAATATTCTCCCCGGTACTGATCGGTGACCGCTGGCTGGTGGACGGCGCGCTGGTCAATCCGGTGCCCGTATCGGCGGCACGCGCGCTCGGCGCCGAGATCGTGATCGCCGCCAACCTTTCCAGCGACGTCTTCACCCACTCCACGACGATCTATTCCCACGGCGCGACATCGAGCGTTTCGGTATCGGTGATGCCGGAAACATCTCCCGAGCCGGAGCCGCGAAGGCGCGGCATCGGCAAGTTCTTCTCCGCCGAGCGCACCGTGAAGCGCGAATTTTTCGGCGGCGGCGGACGGCCAGGCATCTCCTCGGTCATGGTCGACGCCTTCAACATCATGCAGGACCGCATCACCCGCGCGCGGCTGGCGGGCGATCCGCCCGATATGCTGATCTCGCCCCGCGTCGCAAAGATCGGATGGTTCGACTTTCATCGCGCGGACGAACTGATCGCCCATGGCGCCAAGGCCGCCGAACGCGCCATCGAATCGATCCAGGAGGCGATCCACATCCTGGCACCGCCGCGGGCCGGCGACGCCGAACCGCCGGGCGGCAAGGAATGACGATCAGGCCGTCTTGATATAGTCGCGCAGCGCCTCCTGCTCGGCTTCATATTCCTGGACGCGGCGCTTGACGATGTCGCCGATCGAGATCAAGCCGACCACCTTTCCTTCCTCGACGACGGGCAAGTGGCGGAATTTGCCGATCGTCATCATTTCCATGATACCCGAGACCGTGTCGGCCTCCCGGCAACTCACGACCTTGCGCGTCATCACCGCACTGACCGGCTCCTCGAGCACCCTGGCGCCGCGCTCTCCCAGCACGCGCACGATGTCGCGCTCCGACAAGATGCCTTCAAGCCGTCCCTGGTTCATCACCAGCACCGCGCCTATCTTATGTTCACCGAGAATCCTGATCGCCGCCGAAAGCTTGGCCTCCGGCTCGACGCTCTGGATCTGATGCCCCTTGCTGTCGAGAATTGAACGCACCGTCATTGTCGTCTCCCTGAATCCGTTCGCGCTCCCGAGAGCCCGACTTGTTCGCGAGTCTTCAATCAACAGTTCCGTGCCGGTTCGCTCTAGCGCCCGGTCCAAAGGCGCGCCCGTCGTGCGCGACGGCGGCATCGGCCGACGTTGCGGCCTGTGTGAATGATGAATGAAATCGACCCGCGCCGCAAGCGTCGATCAGGCGCGGCCGGGTTCGTCCGGTGATGAAACGTTCGGCGCATGCGGCATCGCACGCGGCACCGGATCGAACAGCGAGAACAGCATCAGCCCGGCGAGAAACCCACCGATATGCGCCTGCCAGGCTACGCTGGCCCCCTCCGTGCCGATCGAAATCGAGCCGAGGCCGAAGATGATGTTGACGCCGAACCATACCGCGAGGAAACCGACCACGCGCGTGTTGCGCAGTGCGCGGGAGAGCGACAGTGCCGGAACCTTTGCCGCGGCGTCCGCATCGCCCCTGTTGAACGAGAGAAAACTTCCGCGCACGAACGCGAAACGGATCGCGGCCGCCATGGCGCCGGAAACCGACGCCGAGGCCCCGATCATCGGCGCGATGGCGTGTTCGTGGCTGACGAGATGGGCCAGCGCGCCCGCCGCGGCCGTCACCGCCATGAATGCAAAGAACCGGCCCGGACCGAAACGGCGCGCCAGCGCGCTGCCGAAAGGCAACAGCCACAATATGTTGAAACCGATATGGCTGAGATTGGCATGCAGCAGGGAATAGGTGACGAAGGTCCAGACCTTGGCGCCGGCCCCACCGGGAAAGGTGACGTTGAGCAGCGTCGAATCGTAACGCTTCGGGATGAAGCCGAACACGTCGATGGTCCAGTTCTCCAGCTCCACCGGCAGCAGCACGCGCAGATGGATCACCGAGATCAGCAGCACATAGGCCGTCAACGCGCCCGGCAGCGTCAGCATCGGTTCATGCGGAGCATCCGGCGGATCGACGCGGGAAGAATAGGGCTGAGATTCCAAAGGCCAAGACCTTGCAATTCGGCTTCGAGGCGTATGGTTCAGATAGGCGCCTTTACCCGCCCTGTGCAAGTGCGCAATCGCATCCATGGGTGTCCGGGGCGCGTCGGCACGCAAATGTCGCACCACCGCGAGGGAGCTCGCCGCCGAAAGAAAAAGGGAGGATGCTGAGAACATCCTCCCTCATTTCGCTGATCTTCTCGCGCCCCTGGAGGCGGGATCACATCCCCACCCCTCCCCGCGCGATGACCAAACTGTTTGAGCCACCTGTGTACCAACCGCGCCGGGAAATCCTTGATTCATTCCGGCACCGTCCGACGCGTTCCACACTACGCACGCCGCCCGGCTCTGCCAACCCCATCGTTAACTTAGAGTTAACGATGGGGCCGTGCGCCCACGGGCGAAGGTGGCTGTGGCGCAACGCGCTTCCGAAAATCGCGAGATGATGCCGAGCTATCGGCAAGACAAACCTGAGCACCATATCGCCCGATCTCACGTCTTTCGCACGGCAGCCTTCCCGGACAGTTCGCAGATTTCGGTCTACGAAAACCACACGCCGTTGCCGCGAGCGAATTTCGAATTCAAGGCGGAGCACGGCGTCCACATCGTCCGCTTCAAGACGAGTGACAGTTCCGATCCACGATCCAGCCATCGGGCGGTTGCGCCAGACAAGTTACAAATCCCTTAACGAACAGGGTGAATTTAACGTTAACAACGCAAAGCCGCCGCCGGCGCGGCCAAATCGCGTTCCCGGCATGGACGCTGCAAAGCCTGTCCTGCACAACGCGTCAGGGAAACGTGCTGCGCAAAAGCGGGACAGAACTGTCTCGCTACGCAATCCGGGGGCGAGGATCCAGTCATGAAACACCCATCGAGCCGCGAGTTCTTCGCCTATTGGGACGCGAAACGCGGCGATGCGCGGGCGCCCGACCGCAGCGAGATCGAGCCGGGCGCCGTGCGCGAACTGCTCGGCGACATCTTCGTCCTGTCCTACGACAGTGACGCCGGTTACCCGTTTCGCGTCGCCGGAACCCGGGTTTGCGCCCTGCTCGGCCGCGACCTCAAAGATACCAGTTTCTCCGCGCTGTTCAGTGGCGACAGCCGCCGGGAGATCGGCGACATCGTCAGCTACGTCGCCGAGGAAATGCTGGCCGCGATCGCCGGCATCACCGCAACGTCGGAAGACGGGACGACCGCCCATCTGGAGCTGCTGCTGCTGCCCTTCAACAACCGCGCCCATGCGCCGATCAGCCTGACCGGCGTGCTGGCGCCGTTCGAAAACGACCTCGGTACGATCAGGGATTTCAAAGTCACGTCGTGGCGCTATCTGCACCGTCCGCAAAGACTCGTGCCGCGCGCCCTGCGCAAGCTCGCCATCGCGCGCGGCTTCATGGTGTATGAGGGCCTGCGGTGAGCGGCCACCGCAAATTACACCGGAACCATGTTGATATCAGACAACATTGTAAATCGACGGGCGCGCCATCATCGCGACAGTAAATTGGTCTTCGCCACATCGATCACCTCGTCGCCGCGCCCGCTCATCACCGCACGGAGCACCCACAGGCTGAAACCCTTGATCTGCTCGGCGGTAATCGTCGGCGGCAGTGACAACTCCTGCGTCGCGGTCACGACGTCGAGGACGGCGGGGCCGTCATGGGCCAGCACGTCGCGGATCGCGCCCGGAAGTTCGCCCGGATCCTCCACCCGCACCGCATGAATCCCCATCGCCCGTGCCATCGCGGCAAAATCGGGATTCTTGAGGTCGACGCCGGTCTCGATGAAGCCGGAGGCCTTCATCTCCATCGCTACAAAACCCAGCACGCCGTTGTTGAAGATCACGACCTTCACCGGCAGCTTCATCTGCGTCAGCGTGATGAGGTCGCCCATCAGCATGGCAAAGCCGCCGTCGCCCGACATCGAGACGACTTGCCGACCCTTCTGCGCCGCCTGCGCGCCGATCGCGTGCGCCATAGCGTTAGCCATCGAGCCGTGAACCCATGAGCCGATCAGGCGACGGCGGCCATTCATGGCAAGATAGCGCGCCGCCCAGATCGTCGGCGTGCCAACATCCGCAGTGAATACCGCGTCCTCTGCCGCCTGCTCGCTTAGGAGACGCGCCAGATATTGCGGGTGGATCGGCTTGTGCCCGGGCGTTCCCTTCGCCAGTTCGTCGAGCCCTGCGCGCGCCTTCTTGTAGTGCGCCAGGCTGTCGTCGAGATGCTTTCGGTCCGCCTTCGCTTTCAGCTTCGGCAGCAGCGCGGCGATGGTCGCGCCGACATCGCCGACAAGACCGAGGTCGAGCTTGCAGCGGCGACCGAGATTTTCCGGGCGGATATCGATCTGCGCGATCTTCGCGTCCGTCGGCAAGAACTGCTTGTAGGGGAAATCAGTCCCCAGCATCAGGAGGACGTCGCAGTCCTGCATAGCCTTATAGCCGGACGAGAAGCCGATAAAGCCGGTCATGCCGACATCGTAGGGGTTGTCGAACTCGACATGCTCCTTGCCGCCGAGCGCGTGCACGATCGGGCTCTTGAGCGCCTCGGCCAGCCGCATCAGGCCGTCATGCGCACCGGCGCAGCCGCGGCCGCAGAACAGCGTGACGCGCGCGGCACCGTTGAGCAGGCCAGCCAGGGCCACCAGTTCGCCTTCGCCCGGCTGGACGAGGGGCTGAGCCGGCAACAGCCCGGCATTTGGCGAGATGCCGCGCTTGGGCGCCGGACGCAAGGCAACGTCTCCGGGGAGGACGATGACGGCCACACCGCGCCGCCCCACCGCCGCGCGGATGGCGTTTTCGAGAACGTAGGGCAGTTGTGCCGGATCGGAAATCAGTTCGCAATAATGGCTGCATTCGCGGAAAATGTCCTGCGGATGCGTCTCCTGAAAATAACCGCCGCCGATTTCGGCGGATGGAATCTGCGCGGCAATCGCCAGCACCGGCGTGCGGCTGCGGTGCGCATCGAACAGGCCGTTGATGAGATGCAGATTGCCCGGCCCGCACGACCCGGCGCAGACGGCGAGTTCGCCGGTGATCTGCGCCTCGCCCGCGGCGGCAAAGGCTGCGACCTCTTCATGCCGGACATGGATCCAGTCGATCGCCTTTCGCTTGCGTAACGCGTCGGTGAGGCCGTTGAGGCTGTCGCCGACCACGCCGAAGATGCGCTTGACGCCGGCTTGGGCCAGCGTCTCCGCCACCAGGTCGGCGACATTGTCGATCTTCATGCTGCGATCCTTTCAGCGCCCGGTGAACACCGCCGTCCGTTTTTCCAGAAATGCGTGGCGGCCTTCGACGGCGTCGGCGCTGAGCCGGATCTCCGCCTGGGTTTCGATCTCGTGGCGGAACTGATCCGCATAGGTGGCGTGTTCGCTTTCGTCGATCAGGCGTCGCGTCGCCACCAACGCGCGTGTCGGGCCGCTGGCGAGCCTGCGCGTCAGCGCCAGCGCGCCGTCGCGAAGCGACCCATCGTCGAAGACCTCGCGGACCAGGCCCCACTCCCTGGCCTGATCGGCGGCCAGCGGCTCGTTGGTCATCATCAGCTCCAGCGCGCGCTGCCGTCCGATGAGGCGCGGCAGCAGCCATGTCGAACCGAGATCGGGCACCAGCGCGATCCGGCTGAACACCTGGATGAAGCGCGCCGAGCGCGCGGCGACGATCATGTCGCCCGCCATCGCGAGGCTGAAGCCGCCGCCGGCCGCGACGCCGTTGACCGCCACCACGACCGGCACGCGGCATTCGCGCATCGCCTTGAACGCCGGCCAGTAATGCTTCATCACGCCGGCCGCGATGTCGTCGCCGAGGATCTGCGCCGCCTTGAGGTTCTGGCCCGAACAGAAGCCGCGGCCGGCGCCGGTCAAGATGAGCGCCCTCACCCGCTGATCGGCGTCGATCTCGCTGATCGCCGCCGCCAGGTCGCCCAAGAGATCGGGCGTCATCGCATTCAGCGTCTCCGGTTCGTCGAGCGTCAGCACAGCTACACTGTCAACGCGTTCGCGCTTCACTCCCGGCATCACGTCACCTCCATTCGCGGGCATCTTTGGCCCCATCTGGTGGTGAGAGTAGCGTCAATGCCGCTACGCGCAACAATCGCTTCGCCCAAACCGCGCAAAAAATCGGGAGGTTGCAGAGGCCGGGCTGGATCCGACGCCTCGCCTCACACGTAACCCAGCCAGCGCCAGTAGGTCGCGGCCAGCAGCATCACCAGCGCGAGCGCGATCACCGTCAGCACCAGCCCGGTGCGGACGAAATCGCGCGCACTGAACGTGTCGGTGCCGTAGGCGACCATGTTCTGCGGCGCGTTCACCACCAGGATGAAGCCGAAACTCACCACGAACTGCAGCAGCATGGTCATGCCGATGACGTTGATGCCCGGCGTCGCCACGCTCTTCAGCACCGCGATGACGATCGGAATCATCGCCGAGGCCAGCGCCGTGGCGCTGGCGAAGCCGAGATGGATCACCACCAGGAACAGGCTCATCACCCCGAGGATGAAGAGCGCCGTTGCGTTCCTCAGGCCGAATGCGTCGACGACGATGTTGGCGAGCCACGTCGCCGCCGTGGTCTGCAACAGCGCGGTGCCGAGGCTGATGCCGACCCCGAACAGGATGACGGTGCCCCACGGGATTTTGGGCTGCGCCTCCTTCCAGCTCATGATGCCGACCCCCGGCAGGAACATCAGCGCGACGGCGGTGATGGTCGTCGTGCTGGTATCGAATTTGTGCAGCACGCTTTCGGTCGCCCAGAACGCGATCAGGGTGATCGACAGCAGCAACAGCTTGATCTCGGACGGCTTCATCGGCCCGAGTTCGGCCAAGGATTTGCGAATGCCTTCCCGGCCGCCGGGCACGTGGGCGACTTCCGCCGGCATCATCCGCGTCATCACGAAATAGAGGGCGACACACATCAGGATCGCAAACGGACCGGCTGCGATCAGCCAGTCCAGCCAGGTGATGGTCCGGCCGAACGCCTTCTCGATGAAGCCGATCGCCACCATGTTTTGCGCCGCCGCGGTCTTGATGCCGACATTCCAGATGCTTGCGGTCTGCACCGTGGTGATCATCAGCATGCCGGCAAAGGCGCCGCGCCGGTTGACGCCGAAAGCGGCGATGATGCCGAGCGTGATCGGCACCAGGCAGGCCACGCGCGCGGTGGTCGAAGGCACCATCAGCGCGATCACGAAGCCGACCAGAATGGTGCCGACCACGACGCTTCGGGTCTCGGTGCCGGCGCGCGACAGGATGGTCAGCGCGATGCGCTTGTCCAATCCGGTCGCCGTCATGGCCGCCGCCAGGAACAGCGCCGCGGCCACCAGCACCAGCGCGGTGTTGGCGAAACCGCTGAAGGCGAGACCGAGCGCGGCGCCCGTGCCCATCAGCACCTTGGGATTGGCGACGCTGGGCGCCAGCCCGAGCAGGAACGCCATCAACGCCGCGATCACGATCGCCGAGACCGCGTAATCGATCGCTTCCGTCATCCAGACGATGACGGCGAAGCCGAGAATGGCGAGCATGCGATGACCCGCGACCGGCAGGTTCGCCGGCGTCGGCAGCAGCAGGATCACGCCCAGCACGGTGATGGCGAGCAGCAATCCCCAATTGGCCCGAATCCAGCTCCGGCGACCGTCGCCGATCGCCGCGCTGCCCGCAGATGTCTGTTCCACGATAGCCATGCGCGCTCCTTCCGGAACCGCACCATCGACCAGGCCCGCCGGAACCGTCTTGCGCTGGATCAAGCCAGGCGCGGCCTCAGGCCTCGAGGCCAGCCATCGCAGGACCGCTCGCCGCGGTTTCGGACGTTTTTTTGATCTTGCGCAAAGTGTTGCTGTTCGCCGGGTTTTACCGAAGGTGCCAGAGCGCGAGGATTTCCCGATGCGAAAAGCTCCCGACCTGTCGATCTCAGCCGAGAAAGTATTCTTCATCATCGCCAAGTCGCGCCAATCCGAAGGTACGGCAACCGCGCTGGATGCCAACTCTTCGTCGGCCGACGACGACGCCGTGCATGGTTCCAAGGATCGCAGCCGGATCACCGATCGGGCGGAACTTTCCGGCTTCATCCACGATTTGAACGTGGACGAGCAGGTCGATCTGGTCGCCCTGATGTGGCTCGGCCGCGGCGATGGCGATCTCGACGGCTGGAAGGACCTGCGACAGGAGGCAGCGCGCGCGCACAACAACCGCACGGCGCGCTACCTGATCGAGACGCCGATGCTCGCCGATTATCTGGAAGAGGCGTTGTCGCAGTTCGGCAAGTCTTTCGAGGATTTCGAAACGCCTCTCTGACTTCGGCATCACCATTCAGGAGTATTCGAAATGGACAAGATCAGAATCGGCACGGGCGACTGGATCGTCGTGTGCGACGGCGGCAAGGCGCTGATCCTCGAGAACAAGGGTGATCGCGTGTTCCCGAACCTTCAGACCAGGGAAGTGCACGAGCAACCGAACTCTTCGACGCACACGCAGGGCAGCGACGCGCCCGGTCGCGTTCAACAGTCCGGCATCGCAGCGCGTAGCTCGGTCGAACAGACCGACTGGCACGACGAATCGGAGCGGCTGTTTCTCAAGACGCTGGCAGAGCGGCTGGACCTTGCCGTCGCGAAAGGCGAAACTTCCGCCCTGACGATGGTCGCCTCGCCCCGTGCGCTCGGCATGATCAGGTCGGATTATTCGGCGGCGGTGCGCAAGGCGCTGCAGGGAGAGATCGCCAAGGATCTGGTCAAGATGCCGGTTTACGAAATCGAGAAACAGCTTCTGGCGTCGGGCTGAAGCTGCGCGGCGGTTTATCCCGCCCTGCTCCAGGATCTGACCCGCGCGCCGGCCACCTTGGGACAATATGCACGCATCAAGGCCGGCGCCGATAAGACATCGTTAACCCTGTCGGCCGTAGGGTTCCTGACGCTGGAAGACCGGCTGTCTGGTGGCGAAGATGTCGTTTGCGCAAAAGAAAACAACCACGGTGCCCTCTTCCGAGGAGCGACGGCGCTTTCAGCGCGTCAAGGTTCATCTGCTCGGCCGCTACATGCTGCCGGATCGCCGCGAATTTCCTTGCCAGATCATCAACATGTCGCCGGGCGGACTGGCGCTGCTCGCCCCCGGCATCGGCAATGTCGGCGACCGCGTGATCGCCTATCTCGACCATATCGGCCGGGTCGAGGGCAAGATCACCCGCATCATCGACAACGGCTTTGCCATGACGGTGGGCGCCACCGCGCGCAAGCGCGACAAGCTGGCCGCCCAGCTCACCTGGCTGGCCAACCGCGATATCCTCAATCTGCCGGAAGACCGCCGCCACGACCGCATCGTGCCGCGCAACCCGATCGCGCTGATGACGCTCGAGGACGGCAGCAAGATGACCTGCCGCATCATCGACCTTTCGCTGTCGGGCGCTGCGATCGCCGCGGAAAACCGCCCGCCGCTGAAATCGCTGGTGATGCTGGGCAAGGTGCAGTCCCGCGTGGTGCGAAACCTCGAGGAAGGCTTCGCGCTGGAGTTCGTCCACGAGCAGGTCGCCGAAGCGCTCGAAGACGCGGTTACTGCGCGGTAAAGCGCCGGCCGGCCAAAACCCCCGCTTTTCTACGGCTCAAGAGGCGGCATCCACACCAGGGATGGCGCCTTTGCCGTATTTGGGCCCCTCCGAAACACGGTTAAATCCGCGGACTTCCCGCGCCTTTTTTGCTGCCGAAACAGCGGCCAGCGCCTTAATGCGTAAAATTTGAATCAATTGCAGTTGTCTCAAATTTTAGTCGAATTCGATTCAAGTATAAATCGTATTTACTTCGAGTTTTACTAGCATTCGCGTCAAATCTACTCGCTTGACTTAGCGGCAGCGCAAATTCTTCCTGACAAACATGGCCCAACGAGAAAACGGGGGCCACGATGTTGTTCAGGGGACAGGGGAAGGGACTGGCGGTCATCGCCGTCCTTCTGGGGATGAGCGGACCGGCGAAAGCCGGCGAGATTGTTTATGCCAGCCTGGGCGAGACCGCGCGTTCGCCGATCGGCTGGGTCGAATTCTGCGCCGACAACGCCGGCGAATGCCGCGGCGGCACCTCGCAGCCCCGCGACATCGTGATGTCGCAGACGGCGTGGCGGGATCTGGTGCGCGTCAACAAGTGGGTCAACGAGGCCGTCAAGCCGATCACCGACATGGATCACTGGGGTGTGGTCGAGAAGTGGTCGTTGCCGACGGACGGTTACGGCGACTGCGAAGACTACGTGCTTCTGAAGCGCAAGATGCTGATCGACGCCGGATGGCCGCGCGAAGCGCTGCTGATCACGGTGGTGCGCGACAAGAAGGGCGAAGGCCACGCCGTGCTGACGGTGAAGAGCGACAAGGGCGAGTTCGTTCTCGACAACCAGAACGAAAGCGTCCTGGCGTGGACGGACACCGGCTACCGCTTCGTCAAGCGTCAGTCTCAGAGCGATCCCAACATCTGGGTCTCGCTCGGTGACAGTCGCCCGGCGGTCGCCACCGCGTCGTCACGCGATCGATAACGAGAACAGGATTTTACGAACACGCGAGCCGGTCACATCCCCACCCCTCCCCGTCCCAGACCGGTTCGCGCGCGGCCAGGCTTCCCCCAAAGCCTGGCCGCAACTTTTTCGGCGGGCGGATTTACGAGCTTCCATCCGACAACGATAATGGGCGAACCAATCTCGTGAAGGACGCCGCCGCCGATGGACATGCTGGTCAAGCTATATGCCCTGCCGCCCTCCGGCGACGTATTTGAGCGGCTGGGCAAGGCCGGCATTACGACGCGGCGCGCGCTTGCGCCGGAAAAGCAGGCGGTCATCGCCTGGGTCCGCGAGCATTTCAGCGAACACTGGGCCAGCGAGGTCGATGTCGCGCTTTCCCGGCAGCCGGTTACGTGTTTCATCGCCGTCAGGCAGAAGACCATTGTGGGCTTCGCTTGCCATGACGCGACCTGCCCCAATTTCTTCGGACCTACCGGCGTTCACCCGAGCGACCGGAAGAGCGGGATCGGCAAGGCGCTGCTGTTCAGCTGCCTCGAAGCCATGAAGCAGAAGGGTTATGGCTACGCCATCATCGGCGGCGTCGGCCCTGCCGAGTTCTATGCAAAGACGGTCGGAGCGATACCGATCGCGGGCTCGGAACCCGGAGTCTATCGCGGGCTGCTGTAGCGCTCGCCGCCCAGTTCATCGGAACGCCCATCCATTAAACCCGAATAGCCAGTCCGGCGTACAAGGCACTGATGTTGCGTGGCTTTGCCCGCAAACCCGGCAATGTCCCCGGTTTTAGGGCGTGCCGGCCTGTGCTAGTTTGGAACTTTAGAATCACGTCCGGATTAGGTGTCGCATGATCGAACCCGGCCCCCGGAGTGCCAGCCACATCGCGCGTCTCGGCAAACCGCCGATTGCGATCGCCGCAGCGGCTCTCGTCATTGTTGTGTTTGGCGCGACTTCTATTGCCTTCTGGCGCAGCTACACCGGCAGCGCGCCCGAAACCGATCGCGTGGTCGCCACCCGTCAGTTGCAGGCGCGCGCTACCCAGGCGTCCGAGCAACTGGTCGAAAAGACCAAGGGTCTGGAGGCGACGCAGCAGGAATCGATCGATCAATTGCAGATGGTGCAGGATCAGTTGCAGACCGTGCGTCGCCTGCTTGCCGCCCAGCAGGCCGACACCCGAAAACTCTCCGAGCAGGTTGGCACGCTGACGGAAGCCATTGAGGGCCTGCGGCAGTCCTTTGCCTCCGCGCAGAGCTCCGAACCTTCCGCGGCCCAGCCGCCGCGCAAACGCGCGGCCAAGGCAAAGCCCCGCACGACCCGCAGCGCAGCCCGCAGCCGCGCCAAGGCTGGCGGCTGACTGCCCCCATTGCAGGCCGCGAGCAAGGCTTCGCGCTCTCATGATGACGGGCATTTTCCACGGACGGAACGCCCTGCCGCAACTTTTTTTACCTTTGTGAACTGGTTCACACATACCCGCAAGAATCCCGGGCATCCTGTAGTTCACCGGATGGCGTGAGCCGATTTCAATATCCGGGGCTGGCAAGGTCGTTGACGGTATACTGCGTCGACGGCCTTGTTTTTTAACCCGTTTTTCGGCCGGAAAGTGCTCCCGCGGGCCAGCCGCGGGCCTGCAACCCGCTGATCTGCATCTGCCAGATTGCAACCAGATTACAATCGGCCCTCAATAGCTTGCCGAGACCTGCAGCGACACGCGCCAGGATCCGGCCGAGGTGTGCAGCCCCTCGGTCATTGCCCGGGCTGCCAGCAGTTTGGAGTTGAAGTTCGTCCCGGCCGCAAAGTCAAATCCGGCTCCGAGCGACGATAGTGTGGTGTCGCGCCTGGAAAACAGATCCCGCCCCCACCCGACGTCAGCCAGCAGGAACGGCGCCAGCGTGCCAGGCACCCAGGCCGGCAGGCCTGGCACCGGGACGTAGAGCGAGTTGCGCAGGATCACGGCCTGGTCAACCGCGCCGTCTTCCGTGACGTAGCCGCGCACGGCATGGATCCCACCCAACCCGATGCGCTCGGTGTCCGGAAGCGGCTTGGACGATGCCAGCAGGGATACGTCCGATTTCAGCGATACGCCCTTCGTCACCGGCGTCATCCGGCTGAACTCGAGGGTAACGAGATTGGTCTGCGCGTCGCTGACGCGTCCGTTGGTGAAGGCGCTCCAGGCGGACGAATTGTTGCCGGGGAGTATGCCGCCAGGATTGGACTTGAACCGGACGTCGAGCGTGTTGGCTCCCAGATTATCCGACCACCGGCCGTTCCATCCAACCACCAACTGGGCAACATCGGCGCTGCCCTCCGCGACGGGCGTACCATCGAAGATGGTCTTCCGCAGCTGGTGCTTGAGTTCGACGCCTCCCAACAGATCACCGACCGCCGAAGGAAGCATGTCTGACAGTGCGGTTCGAACGATTGCCGATGCCTGGTTGGTTTGAGTCTTGATCCGGAACAGATCGTGGGGCCGCTCATTCGTCAGCACGTGATCGCCCACGACTTCAAGGCTGGTGCGCAATCCAAGCGGCGCAAGCAGCCGTCCCGCCTGACTGACATATTTCGCATCGTCGGGCCGGTTGAACAGCCCGTCGTCCATCCAGAAATCGCCACTGCCCGTGAGCTGGTAGGACATGACGATATCTGCGGACGGCGCCCCGCTGGCGCCGACATAGTAGCGATTGCGATCGGTCAGGCGCGTGCCGCTGTTGGCATAGCCGGCGTATACCTGCCACGGCTTGCGCTCCGTCACCTGGATATCGACGTTGGTCAGGCCGAGATCCTTGCCGGGGCCGAACACCGCTTCGACCTGACGGAACGAATTGCGATTGGCCCAGTCGAGATCGGTCTCGAGCTTTCGGGCATCGATCTCCTGTCCAGGGACGAGGCGGATGCGGCCTTGGGAATAGCTCTCGGGCGCTCCCGTCACCTTGATGTCAGCGACTTTGAACAGGATCACGCGCAGCTGGAGCACGCCGGACGATACTTCCTGCGGCGGCAACGTGACCGACACGAACGGCCGCCCGGCTTCACGATACGCCGCGGCCACCGCCGCCTGCAATTCGGCAATGAGCATGCGGCTGAGCGGCCGATCGATGAATGGCATGAGCTGTCCGCGCAGCGCGGCGGCATCGATGCCGCTGACCTGACCTACATCGACGCCCTTCACGCTGCCGGCTTTCCTTACGCTGTCGTTCGCGCCAATCAGGACGATGCCTTGAACGTTGACGCCGAGCGGCGTTGCATCGTCGCTCTTGAGCAGATCGTTGGTGTCGATCTTGATGGCCGATGCGCGACGCGGCGGCTCCGGCGGCAGATTGCGCTCCACCACTTGCGCCTGCGCGACGCCGCCAGGCACCATCGCAATCAAGCATGCCATGATCAGCGCGCAACAACTGCCGAGCTCAGTTCCACGACGCACGGATGTTCGCAACTTCCGCGACATGCGCGATGCGAAATCTGCCGGAAGCGACGCCTTCATGAAGATCGGAGGCGTCGACTCGCGAGTCCGCATGAATTTGCACGTCCCGACGTTCTTTCGCACCGCGAACAATGAATACGTCGAGCAATATGGTTTATGGATTAAGAACGGCTTAAGGTTGAATTGCGCACGCAACATAACTTCAGCGCGAGTGTGGTTGAAATGAAAGCATCAGCACCAACTTGCGCGTGTATCACGCATCATGATGTGCGAGGCGGCTTGCCGCGGCTTCACATCCGCAACGTCAATTGTCGGCAAAGGCAGGCAGGCGATCACGCCTTGCCGTCGTATCGACGAACCTGACGCGTTCGCCAATTCGCTGATTGTGCGGATGAGGTAATGCCAGGCATTTCTTTGATTTGCAGATGATTGCGACAGGCGATTGCTCGATGCTTGCGACCTCGCGCGGTTGCGACGTAAGCGGCGTCACTCGCGACGGCAAGTACGACCCAGTCGGCACACGGATGGTTGGCGCGGTGGCTGCCGGCCCAACCGTGAGGTTCGCTCCAACGAAAGTGAAGGCATAGTTCGATGAGGCCGACAGCGTTCCCTGCGTGATGCCGTAGACGCCGACATCGCTGGAAGTTGTCGCCGACGTCACCAGTTCGCCCGACAGCGTGTCGCCATTGACCAGGCCGGAGCCGCCGACGTGATACGTCAACGCCGGATTGGCATCGCCGTAGGCGCGGTTCTTCGCATCGGCCGCGACAATGATTGCCCGCGGGGTGATCGTGAGATCGGCGCTCACGTAGCTCAGCGCGTAGTTGCCAGAGGCAGCCAACGTGCCCTGCTCGATGCCGTAGATGCCGACATTACTGGCAGCGGTCGCCGCTGTCGCCAGCTCACCCGACAGTGTATCGCCATTGACCAGGCCGGAGCCGCCGACTTGATACGTCAACGCCGGATTGGCACTGCCATAGTTTCGGCTCCCCGCATCCGCCACCACGGTGACCGCGCGCGGCGTGACCGACAAGGTGGCTGGCGCCTCGACAAAGCGATAGGCCTGCCCGGAGGCGCTGACAGCGCTGCCGCCATTTGCGTTGATCGCGTAGCTGCCGACGTTCGAAGCCGTCGTCGCCGCCGTCGATACCACGAGGCCGTTGACGATCTCTGCCGTATCGCCGGCATGGAAGCCATAGATCGAATAGGTGAATGCCGGGTTGGCTTCACCATAGACCCGCGACGCATTGGCGGGATCGACCTGCAGCACGTAATTGACGCCATAGAGCTGCGGGTAGTAGCCGGCGCTGGGTGCTGACCAGATGGTGGCGAAATCCCAGGCCGCGTAGGTGGTGGCGTAGTCTGCCGGGTTCTGCATCTGGCTGGTGGTGAGGCCCATGATGCCGGTACTGTTGCCGCTGCCGACGGCGACCGAACGTCCGGAGGTGGTCGTGTCCCAATAGGATTGCGTAATGCTGCCCATATTTCCGCCGGCCAGCCCGCCGGCAACACTCGTTGCGGTCACCGTTCCGGTCGAGTAGGTCTGCGTAATCGTGCCTGAGGCGCCGTTTATGCCAACCAGACCGCCGGCAATAGCCGATGCATTGACCGTTCCGGCAGCATAGGACTGCGTGATCGTCGAAGTATTGTAGCCGACAAGACCGCCGGTCCCCTGACTGCCGGCGGTCACGTTGCCTGTGGCATAGCTCTTGACGATCGTTCCGTTATTCTGGCCGGCAAGACCGCCAGCACGCGTGGTACCGGTCCCGGCGGTCACGCTGCCGGTGGCGTAGCTGTTCTGGATGATGCTCGCGGTGCCATTGTTCCACCCGACCAGACCGCCCATAGTGGAGCTGTTGGCGGCCATGCCGACGACGTTGGCCGCCGCGACGCCGTTGGAAATTTCGCCGAGATTCTCACCCACCAGACCGCCACCCAGGCCTGTGGTAACGGTGACGGCGCCCGCCGCGGACGCATTGCTGATGTTCCTGCCGGCATTGTTTTTACCGACAAGACCTCCGACCCGGTCCGTCCCGCTGACGGCGCCTGAAAAGGAGACGTTGGAGATCGCGCCGTTGTTAAGCCCTGCGAGACCGCCGGTATATTGAGCGCCGATGACGGTAGAGCCTTGCAACGCGAGATTGCTCACCGTGGCTCCGGCCCCAACATAGCCGAACAACCCGATATAATTGGTCGATGGCAGGTTGATCGCAAGGTTTGAGATCACGTGGCCCTGTCCGGCGAAATTCCCGGTGAAGGGTGAGGCGAGGTCGCCGATGGGCAAAAAGCCGGTCGATGCCCACATGCCCGGATACGTGCCCCCCATAGCGAGACCGCTCGAAAAATCAACGTCGGCGGCAAGCTTGTAGTTCGCGCCGAGGTCCATCGCCATCAACTGAAGCTGGTGGGCATTGGCAATGTTTGTCGAATATTCCCACTGACCGAATGGACGAGTCCGGCCATCGATCATGAACCAGCCGGTGGACGCGTTGCCGGCAGTGAAGTCGAAACCGGCATAGGCGCTTTGGCTGAACGCATAATTCGCCGCCCCCGACTGCGCGGGATCGCTGGTTATGGCGGTCAGGCCGGACGGCGCGGTGCCCGCACCAATTCCTGCCGCTTGCCCGGTCGAATAGCTGTCCCAGAACGATAGCAAGACGCTGTCGGGGTCGCCGTTGGCGTTGTCGCCGACCAGTCCCCCGACATTGGCCGTGCCAATCACCGGCCCCGTCGCGAACGACTGAGAAATATAGCCCTCGCTGTAGCCGACCAGACCGCCGACCTCGCTGACACCGCTCACCGCTCCGGTCGTATAGGACCGCGCAATGTCACCCGAGGCGAAGCCGACCAGTCCCCCGACACGCGACGTTCCGGTCACGGCCCCTGCGGCGTAGGACTGGGCGATCGAACCGGCATAATAGCCAGCCAGGCCACCGACCTCGTTGACACCGCTCACCGCTCCTGTCGCGTAGGATTGAGCAATGTTGCCCCAGCCCAACCCGACCAGTCCCCCGACATACGACGTACCGCTAGCCAGTCCAGTGGCATAGGACTGAACAATACTGCCCTCACTTTGGCCGACCAGACCGCCGACCTGATTGGCGCCGCTCACCGCTCCGGTCGCATAGGATTGCGTGATGCTCCCCCAGCTATAGCCGACCAGCCCGCCGACCAAATCTGGCGCGATAACGACTCCGGACGCATAGGACTGCGTGATGTCGCTGTCGTTGAATCCGACCAGGCCACCCGCCATGGAGATTGTCGCGGTCACTGCGCCGGTGGCGTGGGACTGTGTGATCAAGCCATAGTTGAATCCGACCAACCCGCCTGCGCCGCTATTGGTGCTGGCAACTGTTCCGGTCGCGTAGGCGTTTGCAATGGTGCCATAATTGCCCCCGACGAGCGCCGCCGCCGCAACGCGACCGGTGACAGAGCCGCCCAGCAGCCCGACATTGCGTACGGCCCCACCGCTGCCAAGGATGCCGAACAGCGCGGCAAAATCAACGGCGGGCCGATTGATGACAAGACCTGAAATGGTGTGACCTTGGCCGTCGAATGATCCGTTGAACTCAGCGCCGGGAACACCGACGGGTGCGAAACCCGCGCCGCCATTCCATGCCGCCGTGGCGGTAGCGTCGATGTCGCGGCCGAGCGCGTAGGAGCCCGACACGTAGTTCTGCATGTTCTGCAGGTCATATGCCGTATTGACCAGCATATAGGTGTTGAGCGTGGCGCCGCCGGCAACGTTGGTGCTGAAATTCGTCCACGTCGGCGCCGTGTATTTGGTCGTATTGACGGTCGAATTGCTGCCGGTCGGATTGTAGAAGATCGAGACCGTCCCCGCGGTCGAGACCTGCCCGCCGCCGAACGTCACGGTTCCCATCCCCGTACCGGCGTTGTCGGCACGCAGCACGACACCGCCGCCGCCGGTGCTCGTGATGTTGGCGTTGACGGCGATGTTGCGATAGGCGCTGAGCGTCAGCGTCGCGCTGGTCAACCAGCTGATAGCGCTTGCCACCGTGATGTCACCGCTGCCGCCGCTGCCGGACGCACTTGTCAGCTGAGTGACGTTACTGCCTCCGTTCAGCGCCGTCGCGATGCTGGCGGCGAGTGTCGCATCGATCGTCAGATCCACGGGATCGAGCAGCCAGGCACCGCCCCAGCCGGCATTGACGCTGCCGCCGGTGAAGTTGAAGACGTGCCCCGAGGTTTCGATGAAGCCGCCACCCAGACCCTGCGTGCTGATCGCGCCGCCAAACGACGTCGTACCGTCCGACCACACCACCACATTGCCGCCGGCTCCCGATGTGCCGTCGGCCCGGATCGTCGCGCCGGCCTCGATCGTCGTGTTCTGCGCGTTGGCGATGGTCTGCGGCAGAAACTTCAGCGCGGCGTCCGATCCGCCGAGCCGGTCGCCACCGATCAATACGGTGCCGCCCGACGTACCGCTGGCGTCGATCGCCGCGCCCGAAGCCAGGACGACGTCCTTTCCGGTGATCACGACAGTGCCGCCAGCGCCGCCACGCCCCTTCGCCTCGATCGTGCCGCCGACCGTGACCTTGTCGCCGCTGATGGCGACGTCTCCGCCGGCGAACGAACGCCGCGAAGCGACGCCCGCACGTTTTGGCGCGGACGCAACGTCCGCCTGAATACGCCGCGCGACGAGCTTCTGCGTCACGCTGACCGAACCACCCTCGGCCGTAAGAAAAATTCGCCCGCCCTTGCTGGCGAACCCGGTCGCCCTGATGGCACCCCCGGTGTTGCCGGCAAGCGCATAGACGTTGCCGCCGTTGGCGCGCAACTCGACTTCCGCAGCACGGATCGCACCGCTGTTGCGAATCTCGCCGTCCTGCGCCGGACGCCGCACCAGCACCTTGCCGTTGCCGAGCGAGCCGTCGCTCAGCACCACCTCGCTGCCCGACGCCATTGCGACGCTGCCATTGCGCGCGGTCAGCGAGCCGTCGTTGCGAACCTGGCGCGCGATCAGGACGACGTCGCCCTTCGACGCGCCGATTTTGCCGAGATTGACCACCGAGGCGTTGCTGTTGCCGCTGAAGGTCAGCGCGCCGCCAGCCTGGAAGTCCGCATCTTTCACATCCAGCGTCGACGCCACGAAGCTGCCGCCTGTCTTGACGACCCCGCTTGGTCCGACCACGACGCCGGCCGGATTGACGAGATAGACGGAGCCGGTTGCCGAAACGAGCCCGTCGATCGACGATGGCACGTTACCGGTCACGCGATTGAGCGTAGCCCCGCTGCCGTTGTTGAACTGGACCTGGTTGCCCTGTCCGACCGAAAAGCTCGACCAGTTGACGATTCCGGTCGAGCTCGATTGGTTGACCGTGAGACTTGTCGGCGACGTCGCGCCGATGGTTACCGTTCCGCTCACCACCGTTCCGCCCGCAGGCAGCGATTGCGCCATCGACAGCTGCGCGCAAGCCGGGCCGCACAATAGCGCGATCACGCTGACGGAAGTTCGAAACTCCCTGGCGCTCGGTTTGATGGACGATGCGATACCCATCATAGAAAAGGATGTGATGATCAATCGAACCACCATGCCCTGAGAGGCGGCCGAGCCGTTCCGTCTTCCCAATTTCTTTGTCAGACTTGCACGGTTCCATGCAGAAGGCCGCACCGTTGCAACAAGCCACTTAAAGATGTGTGAAAAACGATAGGCAACTTTTTCGAAATTTGTCAGCGATGGGCGCGCTCGATGCGTCTGTCGGTCATTGAGGGGCCGGAAACTGCGGTCAATATCAACCCGGCGACGGGATGCGATCGCGTTCGCGATGTGGCATGAACATCCGGCATCGCCTGAACTCGATCCGCCAGAACATCAGATCATCAGAACATCGAACGAATGCCGCGCGGAGGCCAATCAAAACGATCAACGATAGCAGCGCCGACGTCGGCGCCGTGAGCGCGTTCGATATCCCATCCGGTGCACCTCGATCGGACTTAGCAGCCCCGACAGATGCTCTTTATCTTGCGATCGACCTGCTTGTTGTCTTCCGTGATCGCTTCGTCACCACTTCTCTGCGGGCCGGTCACGGTCGAACCCGATCCCGATGATCGTGCCGAACCTGTTGTCACGCCGCTACCAGTATTGGCGGGGGATCCTGACGACTGCGCGGTACCGGCAGTGTTGGTGCCGGGTGCAGGATTGGTGCCCGAAAGGGGCGATACCTGCCTTGAAGCATTCCCCGCGCCGCTTGGATCTTCGCTCGCATTGTTGAGTCCGCCGGGAGCCGCAGGTCCGGATGGGACGCCGCTGACACCTTGCGATCCGGCTCCCGCGGAGCCTGCGCTGGGCGAGCCGGCGGCGCTGCCGCTGGCGCTCCCGCCGGACGATCCGCCAGAGCTTTGCGCGTGCGCAGCAACCGGAACTAGCAGGATGGCAATTAGGGTCAACCCTGACGTCAGCTTCATCGAAATCTCCTTTACGGAGCAACGACGGCACCCGTCCCTTGTTCCTGCCGGAACGAATCCGCCAACCAATCATTGATTTGCACAGACCCGATCGACCGGCGCTTCCGAGCCTGACCACTGAAAGGCGGGATCATGAACTCCGACCCGGACCCCTTCGAGCAAGGCGAGCGTGCCGCACGCCAGAATATTCCGGCGGAAGCCAATCCATATCAGGACGGCAGTGAGCAGCACGCGCTTTGGGTGGCCGGCCATGAGAAGATCGCGGACGCGCGCGAGGGCAACGAGAGCGAAGATATCTAGCGGCGCTTGCTGCGCCTCACCGTCAGCCGATCTTTTTCAGTCCCAATTTGTAACGCGGCCCGTTGCGCTGATAGGACTTTGCCGCGCGGTTCATGGCCGCCGACTGCTCCGGCGTCAGCGTGCGAATCGCGCGCGCGGGCGCGCCGATGATCAGGGAATATTCGGGAAACTCCTTGCCCTCGGTGACGACCGAGCCGGCGCCGACGACGCTGCCGCGGCGGATGCGCGCACCGTTCATCACGATCGAGCCCATGCCGACCAGCGTGTCGTCTTCGAGCGTGCAGCCATGCAGGATCACGTCATGGCCGACCGTGCAATCGGTGCCGATCGTCAACGGAAAGCCGGGGTCGGTGTGGCAGGTGCAATTGTCCTGCACGTTGGAGCCGTTGCCGATCTCGATCCATTCATTGTCGCCGCGCAGCACGGCGCCGAACCAGACGCTCGCCGCGTTCAGCAGGCGCACCTTGCCGATCACGGTTGCGGTATCAGCGATGAAATAATTTCCGTCAGCCGGGAGATCCGGTCCCTGCCCGTCGAGTTCGTAGATCGCCATAGCAAAAAAGGTCTCCGTTGAGGGAGACCTTGGCACAGCCGCTGGCGCAGGATCAAGCGAGTAGCCGGCCTCAGGCCAGCACGCCGGTGGCGCGCAGCGTCATCAGGAAGAACGTGCCGGACATCAGGCTCCAGAAACCCGAAAGCAAGGTGGCCATCATCACGAACTCGAAACGGCGGCGCTCGATGGTGGCGCCGCGCAGCGTGTTGCGCATGATGATGAAGGGGGCGGCGAACACCAGGAACGGAACGGCGGCGAACGTCTTCGGCGCCACGCCTTCGCCAAGCAGGCCGAACCCCGCCGGCCGCGCCGCCATCGCCTGATAGCCGCTGGTCAGCGCGCCGGCGAAGGCAAACCCGATGCACAAGGCAAACAGGGAATTCAACGCTTCGGGCGACATGGCAACTTTCCCACTTCCAACACAGGCGCCCTGCTTTCGCAAAATTGAGTGGCGGCCGCCACAGCATCCTTAAGGAAAGGTTAATGGCAGGCCGTCGAGTCGTCGTTTGCGCATGGCTGCGAGGCCGGAACTTCCGCTAAATCATGAGGAAACCACCTTCGCCGTGGCATATTCGCGGGGTGATTCGTGCCTTTTTCCGTTGCCCGATGCCGAGCTCATGACGCTGCTTACGACGGCCCAGCACCTTGCCCGCGACAGCCGCAGGAACCCGCGCTCGCACCTGATGCTGATCGTGGCCGCGGCAACGATCGCGGCGGGCGCCGTCGCGCTTTGCGCCTATCTGCTTTGGCCGACCTGGGCCGCGCGGCCTGCCGGCGCCCCCGACCGGTTACCGGTCAGCGTCGGCGGCACGCTGTTCAACGTTCCGACCGCGGCAATCCGCCGAAAAATCCAGCGGCATTCCGGTCCGCAGGAGCGGGTCGACCTCAATTTCCTCTTCCCGTCGCTGCAACCGCCGGATGCGCCCAAGCATGTCAGCGCCGACACGGTCGAGGAAAAGATGCAGCCGATCGACCGGATCTTCGTGTCGATATCGGCCCATCATGATGCGCTTGCGCCGGACACGCGCGTCCGCACGATCTATCCGCGCTATCTCGCGCCGGCCGCAACACCGATCGACGACGCCTTGACGATGCGCACCTTTCGAGAAGGCTCGCCCTACGCCAACGAAGATCTGTTCTCCGCAGCAACGCCGGCCCTCGATGCGCGTTGCTCGCGCGACGGCCTGACGCCCGGCATGTGCCTGAGCGAACGCCGCGTCGACGGCGCCGATCTCACCTTCCGCTTTCCGCGCAGCTGGCTGTCGCAATGGCGCGACGTCGCGCACGCGATGGATCGGCTGACGGCGCAGATGCAGGGGCCGAGGGGATAGAGCGAAGGTCGGTACGATGGGCAAAGCGGCGCAAGCGACATGCCCACCATCTATCGCCGAGCAAGCTGCAAGATGGTGGGCACGCTACGCTTGCCCACCCTGCGCTCTCGAACGATCTCACCCGACGTCGGCGAGGTCTTCCTCGAGAATCGCCATCTGGAACTGGAACGAGCGATCGTCGTCTTCGTCATCGACGAACAGCACGCCGATGAATTCCTCGCCGATATAGACTTCAGCGGAATCATCCTTTTTCGGGCGCGGTACGACGCGGATCTTGGGATTGCCGAATACGCGCTTGAGATAGGCGTCGAGCTTCCTGACTTCCTGAACGTCCACGGCGGTCTCCAATCGGATTCTTTTCAATTTCCGGGAGGTTTTTAGGACGAGATGGCGCAGACTACCAGCCGTAACTTCACACCCTGGCTGCAGGAAACGTGTGGAAAATCAGAGCCCGATGGCGCCGAGCATCTGATCCATGGTGCGCGACGGCTCCGCACAGCCGGCCTCGCCGACGATTTTTGCGGGAACACCGGCCACCGTGACGTTGTGCGGCACCGGCTTGACCACTACCGAACCGGCGGCGATACGCGCGCAATGGCCGATCTCGATATTGCCGAGAATTTTCGCGCCCGCGCCGATCAGCACGCCGCGCCGGATTTTTGGATGACGATCCTCGTTCTCCTTGCCGGTGCCGCCGAGCGTGACACCGTGCAGGATCGAGACGTCGTCGTCGATGACGGCGGTCTCGCCGCAGACGAAGCCGGTCGCATGATCGAGGAAGATGCCGCGGCCGATTCTCGCGGCCGGGTTGATGTCGGTTTGAAACACCGCGGACGAACGGCTCTGCAGGTAGAAAGCGAAATCCTTGCGGCCCTTGTGATAGAGCCAATATGCGAGGCGATGGGTCTGCAGCGCGTGAAAGCCCTTGAAATAGAGCAAGGGATCGATGAAGCGCGAGGTCGCGGGATCGCGGTCGTAGACTGCAACGAGGTCGGCGCGGAAAGCGTTGCCGAGATCGGGTTGGTCGCGCAGCGCCTCGTCATAGGTCTGGCGGATCAGATCGCCCGACAGCGCCGAATGATCGAGCCGCTCGGCGATGCGGTGCACCACCGAATCCTCCAGACGGTCATGGTGCAGCACCGTCGCGTAAATGAAGGATGCGAGCTCGGGCTCGCGGCGCACGATGTCTTCCGCCTCGCCGCGGATGCGGTCCCAGATCGGATCGAGGGCGGCCAGCTTCGAGCCTTGCGGGTTGACGTGGTGCACTGCCATGGGTGGCTCTCGCAATTTGGATTGGTTAGCATTATAGCACGGTGGGCGGCTATTTGTCCCGGCCGGAGCCCGGCAGAGTAAACTGCCGCTGAATGCCGTCGGGGCTGGTTCAAGGTGGTCAGTCAATTCAGGAAATCAAGCCGGGCAAATGACCGGCTATCGATCAATTTCGGCCTGTCGGCCATGCCCGGCATGCTGGCCTAGAGCGGGGGGAAGCACATCAGCACGCGGATATTGCAGGCGCGAACCGCTGCCGATGCGCGGGCAGCCTGGATTGCGGCCGTCGCCATTCCATTGATGTTGCTGGCCCCAGCCATTTGGAACGGCTATCCCCTGCTCCAGTGGGATACCGGGGGCTATCTCGCGCGGTGGTATGAAGGCTATCTGGTACCCAGCCGCTCGACAACGTTCGGGATCTTTCTGCATTTCGGCGAGGCCTCCCACTTCTGGATCAACCTCGGGATCCACGCGCTGGCGACGTTGTGGATCCTTCATTTGACGCTGCGCGTGCTCGGCGTCTTCCAGCCGCGGCGGCTCCTGGCAATCGGCATCGTGCTGGCCCTGATCACCTCGCTGCCGTGGCTCGTCAGCACGTTGTTTACCGACATCTTTGCCGGCCTGTCCGTGCTGGCGCTATTCATCCTGGCTGCGCATGGCGAGCGCGTTTCGGTCATCGACAAATGCCTGCTGTTCGGCCTCACCGCATTCGCCTCGGCGATACACAGCGCAACGCTCGCAGTGCTGCTCGGCCTGTGCTGCCTGGGCTGGATCGTACGGCCGTTTCTGCGCGGCCGGATTTCCGTCGCGGGACTGACGCAGGGCAGCCTCGCCATCGTGGCCGGAGCGATTCTCCTGCTGTCGACCAATTTCGCATTGTCGGGAAAGCTGGCATGGACGCCTGGCGGCTATGGCGTCGCGTTCGGGCGGATGCTGCAGGATGGTATCGTCGCGCAATATCTGCGCGACCGTTGCCCGAAGCAAGACTTCAAGCTCTGCCCCTATCGAGAGGAACTCCCTGCGACCGCGGACCAGTTTCTGTGGGGCAACAGCGTGTTCAACACGCTCGGCCGCTTTCAGGGGCTGAACGACGAGATGAGCTTCATCGTCCTGCATTCGCTGACCGAGTATCCGGCCTGGCAGGCCAAGGCGGCGCTGGTGGGAACGGTGCAGCAACTCGGAAAGGTCGCGACCGGGGAAGGCATCGGTGTCTGGCTCGGCCATACCTACGGCATCATGGAACGTTTTCTGCCCGCGCAGTTGAAGCCGATGCGCGCGGCCCAGCAGCAGCGCTGGCATTTCGATTTTACCGCGATCAACCTGGTCCACGTCCCCGTCGCGCTGGCCTCGATGATGCTGGCTGCCATCCTGTTCGGCCACGGCATGCTGCGCCGGCCGTTCGACGATCTCACCGTGCTCGCCGGCACGGTCACCGCGGCGCTGCTCGGCAATGCCTTCATCTGCGCGGTGATGTCGGGCCCGCACGATCGCTACGGCGCGCGCATGGCGTGGCTTGCGACCGCGGTGGTTCTGATCGCCGCCGTGAGGCATTTCAAAGGCGACGACGACGATGAACGCTCATTGCCGCCGCGACAGGAAGTCGACGACGCCGGCCTTGTAGACCTTGTCGCCGACCGCGCGCATGTGATCGCGGTTCGGAATGTCGAGCACCTCGGCGCGCGGAATGATTTCCCCGAGCGCCGCGGCTGAACCGGCGATTTCGTCCCTGGTGCCGACCGCGATCAGGACCGGCACCTCGATCCCTGCAGCTTCCTCCGTTGTCATAAGGCGGCGCGAGCCGCGCAGGCAGGCGGCCAGCGCGCGGCGATCGGAGCGAGTCTGATCCGCAAACGCGCGAAACGTCCGCCCGACCGGATCGTTGACGTCGTCGAGCGACGGCGCTTCCAGCGCGGTCGCCACGTTCTCGCCGGGGCCGCCGCCCTCGATCAGTCCGATGCCGATGCCGCCAAGGATCGCCGAGCGCAGCCGTTGCGGCTGCTCCCGCGCGAGGATCGCCGTCATGCGCGATCCCAGCGAATAGCCCATGACGTCGGCGCGTGCGATTTGCAGATGATCCAGCAGCGCGATGACGTCGCCAGCCATGATCGCGATCTCATAGTCGGCGGGGTCGTAGAGTTTCTGGGAATCGCCATGGCCGCGATTGTCGAGCGCAATGACGCGGCGGCCATCCTTCTTGAGATCGGAAACCCAGGTCGGATAGATCCAGTTGACGTTCTTGCTGGAAGCAAAGCCATGCACGAGAACGACCGGCTCGCCTTCGCCCTCGTCCAGATAGGCAATTTCGACGTTGCCGTTGTGAAAACTCGGCATCAGCAATTCCATATTTTGGGGATCGGAACGGGCGATCTTGCAATGACTGCAAGACTAGCGTTACGCGGCAGCACCCGCCATAGCAGGATGAGGCGGCAAGGCGGCCGCCTGCTTTCTCAACCGCCGCGCCTTGCGACGGCGCAGCCATGCTTCGGTGGCGCGCTCGGTGGTCGCCTTGATCGACGACAGAAATCCGAACAGCGCCAGCAGCGCGCCGAACATCCACATCGTGAGATTGAACGTCCCGGCGGCCAGCAGCAATGCGCCGCGGCCAAGCACCTTCAGAATGGCGCGGGTCTGGCCACCCTTGGATTCGGCCAGCCGGGCCGCGCGTGCCACGTCTTTCGGCCCCTGCGCGATCCGCAGCGTGTCGAGCGCCCCGCGAGTGCCGGCCTTTTCACCGACGCGGCCGACATCCTTTGCCAGCCGCACCAGCGCGCCGGCCTTCTCGGCGCGGTACGCCGCCTTGATCGCCCTGACGGTCTCGCCGGGCCGCAGCACCGAGCTGTTCGCGACCGCGCGCTGCAGCACCGGCGCATCGACGACCTCGCGCGCCGAGCGGCCCGCCCATTGCGTCAACCCCTCCCCCAGCCGCCCGACCTTGCGCGCGTCCTTGACCATGGTGAGACCGGCGCGCACCGGCGCGACACCGCCGATGGAGACGTAGGTTGCAGCGGTCACCGCAAGGCCGACCGTGGCAAGACCCAGCACCAGGCGATCGACTTCCTCGCCGGTCGCCAGATGCTTGCCCTCGCGTACCACGTCCCGGATGTCGCCGAACACGAAGAGGTCGCCGGCCACCGTGCCCGACAGGCTCGCGACATCGTCGGCGTTGCCGGTCACGAGGCCCGTGGCAAAACGCTTGGCGAAATGCGACGCGGTGCCTGCATCGGCAACGGCGTCGGTAACGCGCTTCGAAAGCTCGTCGCTGACCGCGACGCCTTTGTCGCGCGCAAGCTGAAGGAAACTGTCGGCGAGGTCGGAATCACCTTCCGCTAGTGCCGCCTCGATATTCTGCGCCAGCAGCGCCTGATTGCTCCGCAGGGCGGAATTGATCTGGATATCTGACAGTGCCGCGGGATCGTCCTGCGCCGCCAGGATGGCGCCAGCTTCGCGGGCATGCGGCCACAGCGCCGCCCACACCGCGACGCTGAGCGCCAGTCCCGCAAGAGCCGTACCGAGCCGCAACCGCGTCATCCAAAAAGCCCAATGTTTCGGTCGTTCTAAAGATGGTATGCTGCTTTTAAGACACAACCGCCCCGACGAAAGAAGGGCTTTTCTCCCACGACAAGATTGTGTCGAATTTGCATAGCAAATCTGCGGCCGGGCCCCTCAAGATCGGCTCTAGGAATCATCGGAACTCGCCACTATGGTTCGCGGCGTTTCGAGGCAGCCGCATCGTGCTGATTGCGTCCGCTCTTCGTTGCTATCCAAGGTGAAGCAGATGTCCGATCATGTCGTCCCGCATTTCCATAACGACGCCGGAGTCTCGGTAATCGAGATAGGCTCGCAGGAATTCATGTGCGTGGGCGCCAATCCGCCGTTCGACCATCCGCACGTGTTCCTCGACCTCGGCAACGACAACGAGATCATCTGCCCGTATTGCTCCACGCTGTACCGCTTTGCCTCCGACCTCGGAGCGGGCGAAGCCCGCCCGCCCGAATGCGTGGTGAGGGACAAGGTCGCCTGACCTTTCGGTGGCTGCTCCGCGCACCATCATCGTTGCTGGTGCCGGGATCGGGGGATTGACGGCAGCGCTTTCGCTCGCCGCCAAGGGATTTCGCGTCATCGTCCTCGAGAAGGCCGAACGGCTGGAGGAAGCCGGCGCCGGCCTGCAGCTTTCACCCAACGCCAGCCGGATTCTCGTCGATCTAGGCCTGCAGCCGCGACTGTCCCCGCGGGCGGTGACGCCGGAGGCCGTCAGCATCGTGAGCGCGCGTGCAGGCGGCGAAATCGCGCGCCTGCCGCTCGGGGAAGCCGCCGGCCTTCGTGCCGGCGCGCCCTATTGGGTGATACACCGCGCCGATCTGCAGGCCGCGCTGCTGGCCGAGGTCAATAGCCGTGCGGATATCGATTTGCGGCTGAGCTGCCAGTTCGAGGACGTTGCCGCGCACGCGAGGGGGCTGACCGTCGTCCAGCGTCGGGGCCATGCGCGACAGCAGGAGGTCGCGGCGGCGCTGGTCGGCGCCGACGGCATCTGGTCGGCGGTGCGGAATCATCTGTTCCCCAAGGTCCAGCCGCAATTTTCCGGCCTGATCGCCTGGCGTGGAACCCTCGATGCCACCTCGCTTCCCCGGGAATATACCGCGCCACGGGTACAGCTATGGATGGGGCCGGACGCGCATCTGGTCGCCTACCCGATTTCGGCGGCGCGGCAGATCAACGTCGTCGCCATCGTGCCGGGAAACTGGAACCGGCCAGGCTGGAGCGCACCCGGCGATGCCAACGAACTGAAGAATGCATTTGCCGCCCAGCGCTGGCCATCGACGGCGCGGATGCTGCTTGGGGCAGTCGACAACTGGCAGCGCTGGGCGCTGTTCACGCTGCCCCATCTCGGCGAGTGGACCAATGGTGCGATCGCCCTGCTCGGCGACGCCGCCCATGCCATGTTGCCGTTTGCCGCGCAGGGCGCAGGAATGGCGATCGAGGACGCCGCCGTGCTCGCCAAGACTTTGAGTGAAAGCCCATCCGACGCAATCGCCGACATTCCGGCCGCACTGAAGCAATATGGCCGGCAGCGGCGCGGCCGCGTGCTGCGGGTGCAGCGCGCCGCCCGGCAGCAGGGCCGGATCTACCATCTCACCGGACCGATGGCGCTCGCGCGCGACCTCGCCATCCGCGCGCTGGGCCCGGAACGCATGCTGGCGCGGCAGAACTGGATTTACGATTGGCGGGTGTGAGCGAAAGGCGCTTCGGTAAACGTGTAGCCGGGATGAGCGGAGCGAGATGCTGGAGCTAACGACCCGCGGGGCTCCCGCATATCGTGGAGCCTGTCAGCGGGCGCGCATTCGCGCGACCCTTTGGCTCATGGCGGGCTACAGCAGCTTAATTTGCCGCCTGGCTCGCCTTCTTTTTTCCGCCCTTGGCCGGCGCCGCCGACGCCACCGGGGACGGCCCCTCCGGCTTCGATTCCTGGCACCTGTTGCGCTGCCAGGCCTCCTCGGCGAGCTTCGATTGTCCGCGCAATGCGATGTAGTCGTTACGGTACGCCATTTCCGCCACGACGGAACCGGCAACGCCGGTTTCGGCCTTCGTCATCAGTCCCTGCAATTCCGCGGTCTTAATCGCAAGGTTCTTGCGCTCCGGCTCGAGCTGCTTGCAATCGTAGAGGTCGTATTTGGCGGGATCGGCAAAGGCCGGCGAAACGGCGTCGCTCATCCCGGCGCAGCCTGACAGCCCGACCCCAAACGCAACCAGCGCCAACGCTGCGAGCGCGCGCGAGACTGATCGGCGATGGGACAACGGCTTGGACATCGGGCCTTCGTTAGGTGGTTTAGGTTGAGATTGCCTAAAGTCTGCCGCAGGTAAACACCCCAAGTGTCCGCATTGAGGCTTTGCTTTGGCTCGCCCGGTCACTTAAAGGTGGGCCGCGCCCTGTCCGGATCAACGGCCGATTCCGTTTCCCCGGAAAGCGCGCTAAGCATCTGATATCGTGAGACTAAGCGGACGTGGCGGAACTGGTAGACGCAAGGGACTTAAAATCCCTCGATGGCAACGTCGTGTGGGTTCGAGTCCCACCGCCCGCACCAGCCTTCGCTCGCGAAGCGAGTGAAGGCTGCCGCGCCGAGGCCCATGGGCGAAGGCGGGCCCGCGGCCGCAGGCTACGGCTTGGCAAGCCACTGCCCCGACGGCTAGGACGGGGTTAACGAGTCACGGAGACGTTATTTTTGCCGCAAGCCGATCTGTTCGAAATGCGCCGGCTGGAGATGCTGAGCAACACCATCTTCGGCGTTGCCATGACGCTGCTCGCCTATGACCTGCCCAAAGCCAGCAGCTTTACGCAAGCCCCCACCTGGATGGGCCTGGTCCATGTCTACGCCCAGCCGGTCATCGCGCTGATGATCAGTTTCATCGTCGCCGGCATGTTCTGGTTCAGCCATCACCGCCGGCTGGCGGTCGCGCCCGAAGGCGGCCGCGGCGTCGTGTTTCTCAACCTGTTCTTTCTGCTCTCGATCATCCTTCTGCCGGTGACCAATGGCCTCTACGGCGCCTACCGGCTCGATGGCGTGATGGCGGTGGTCTACGGACTTCACCTGACCATCATCGCCACGCTCAACGCGATACTTTGGATTTTCGCGCTCAGCGGCCGCAGCGATCCACGCTTGATGGTGACGGCGGTGCTTCCCGTCCTCGTCTTCATGTTCGGGACGGCCATCGCCTTCGTCTCGCCGAGACTCGCCCAGTTCACCTGGGGCCTGGCCTTCCTGGCGCCGTTGGCGGGCTGGCTTGCCGCACGGCGCGCGCGTTAGTTCTTCACCTTCGCCTCGGCCACCGTGAGCAAACGGCCCGCCTCGTCGGCGATCATGCGCTCCATCTTCTCCTGGAACTCCTTGCGCGGCAGGCCGGGCGCGATCGGCGGCAGGAACGACAGCGTGATGGTGCCCGAATGTATCATCAGCGTCTTCTTGCCCCAGAACAGGCCGGAATTGCAGGCCGCCGGTACGACGGGGACGTTGAGGTTCGTGTACAAAGCGGAGATACCGGCCGACTGGAACGTGACGGGGTCGTCGATCGCCTGCCGTGTGCCCTGCGGAAACAACAGCGCCTTTCGTCCCTCGCCGATCGCGCGCCTTGCTTCATCGACCATCTGGCGCAGTGCCTGGCGGCCCGCGGAGCGATCGACCAGAATCATCGGATAGCGCTCGAGAAACCAGCCGACCAGCGGCAGCTTCCGCAACTCCTTCTTGGCCACGATGCTGGCGTCCGGAAAGATCACGCAGAGCGCCGCGGTCTCCCACAGCGATTGATGATTGCAGGCAATGATGCAGGGCCCGTCGGGCACGTGCTCGCGGCCTTCGACGCGATAGTCGAGACCCACCACGTACTTCATCAGGAACATGATGCCGTTGGCCCAGACCTGGGACACGGCGCGGACAGTCGCACTGCTCGCGTTGAACAGCCAGAGAAACGGCACCGACAGCGAGACGACCAGCGTCAGGATCACCACGGCGGCATCGAACAGGATCGATCTCAGATAATGCAAACGTCAGTTCCCTCGGACCTGGATGCGGCCTCCCATACAGCACTTTTGCGGGGTCGCACAATCGCGGCCCCCCGGAGCCGCCGCACCATGGGTTGACCGCATCGACGCTTCAAGACTGCCAGACATTCTCTGTCGAAAAGATCGCCGGGCGCGCCCAATCTCATGTTCGACGCTGATTAAACCTGGAACATCTCGCAGCGCCTCCCTTGCAAGGAACGCTACGCAGACAAAGATGTTGTCATGCACAAAAGGAGTGTCACCCCATGGCCGAACAGCCCCTCGACAAGCCGGCCGCCGCCGGGCGCAAGCTCTTGCAGGACCGGCGCTCCGTCCGGCAGCCGACCCAGATCCCCTCGCCGCTGGCGAGCGATGGCCCGGAACTGATGCGGGATACGCACTGCTGACGATCGCCTGTCGCCGGACGCGCGAAGTCGTCACGCGCTGGCGGCAAATTCCTGATGCCGGCCGGGCGCCGCATCGAACAGCGCTTTGGTGTATTCGTGCTGGGGCGCGGCGAAAACATCCGCCGTGGCGCCCTGTTCCACGATCACTCCGCGCTGCATGACCGCAATGCGGTCGCAGACCTGGGCAGCCACCCGCAGATCGTGGGTGATGAAAAGCACCGCCAGATTGAACTTTTTGCGCACCTCGTCGAGCAGCTTCAGCACCTGATCCTGGACCGAAACGTCGAGCGCCGACACCGGCTCGTCGCCGATCAATAGTTCAGGCTCCATCGCCAGCGCCCGCGCAATGCAAATTCGCTGGCGCTGGCCGCCGGAGAACTGGTGCGGGAAGCGATCGAGCGCGGCCGGCGGCAGATGCACGATCGCCATCAGGTCGCGCGCGCGCTGCATGGCTTCCTTGCGGCTGACGCCGAAATTCATCGGCCCCTCGATGATCGCCTCGCCGACCGTGCGGCGCGGGTTGAGCGAGCGATACGGGTCCTGGAAAATAAACTGGATACGCCGGCGCATCGGGCGGAATTTGGCTTCGCGCATCGCCGCGATATCGACGCCGTCGATCTTGATGCCGCCGCCGGTGGTATCGACCAGCCGCGCCACGCAGCGCGCCACCGTCGATTTGCCCGAACCGGATTCGCCGACAATGCCGAGCGTCTCGCCGCGGCGGATCGTCAACGACACGTCTTTCACTGCCGCCACCACGCGCGCCTTGGGCTGGAACAGCGAGCGCTTGCCGTAGGTCTTGAAGAGGTTTTCGGTCTGCAGAACCACCGGCCCGGTGACCGGCGGCCGCTTTGGCGGCGTCATGCTCGGCACGGCGCGCAGCAGCATCTTCGTGTAATCCTCGCGCGGATTGCGCAGCACCTCTTCGCAGGGGCCCTGCTCGACGATCCGGCCCATCTGCATCACCACGACGCGGTCGGCGATCTCGGAAACGACGCCGAAATCATGGGTGATGAACAGCACGCCGGTCTTCTTGCGGCCTTGCATTTCCTTGACGAGTTTCAGGATCTGCGCCTGCGTGGTGACGTCGAGCGCCGTGGTTGGCTCGTCCGCGATCAGCAGCGCCGGATCGAGCACCAGCGCCGCCGCGATCATGATGCGCTGCCGCTGGCCGCCGGAGAGCTGGTGCGGATAGGCATCGATCATCTGTTCGGGATCGGGCAGATGCACCGCGCGCATGATCTCGAGCACGCGCGCGCGCTGCTGCTTCTGGTCGAGGCTGGTGTGAACCTCCAGCACTTCGCGGATCTGGTCGCCGACCCGTTCGACCGGATTCAGCGCAGTCATCGGCTCCTGGAATACCATGGCCATGCGGGTGCCGCGGATCGCGCGCAGTTCGGTATCGGATTTGGTGAGCAGTTCGTCGCCCTGCAGCCGGATCGAGCCGCTCTCGACCTGCATCGCGTTCTTCGGCAGCAGGCCCATCACGGCCTGCGCCGTCACCGACTTGCCGGAACCGGATTCGCCGACCACGCAGACGATCTCGTCGGCGCCGACGGTCAGGTTGATGCCCTGCACCGCGTGGGTGCGGTCGCCGCCCTTGATCGCGACGGATAGATTGGAGACTTCGAGAACGGTATCGCTCACATCACACCCGCTTTGCCATCTTGGGATCGAGCGTGTCGCGCAAACCGTCGCCGAGGACGTTGACGGCGAGAATGGTCATCGCCAGGAACACGCCGGGATAGATGATGTTGTGCGGGAACAGACTGAACACCTGCCTGCCCTCGGCCATGATGTTGCCCCAGGTCGGCACCTCCGGCGGCACGCCGATGCCGAGGAACGACAGGATGGCCTCGATCAGAATGGCCGAGGCGCAAATGAAGGTGCCCTGCACGATCATGGGCGCAATCGTGTTGGGCAATA
Organism: uncultured Bradyrhizobium sp.; assembly: GCA_964609175.1. Classification (GTDB taxonomy): domain Bacteria; phylum Pseudomonadota; class Alphaproteobacteria; order Rhizobiales; family Xanthobacteraceae; genus Bradyrhizobium. The sequence continues at coordinate 32,269 of CAZSRR010000008.1, read as the reverse complement.
CATGCCGCCACAGCAGCTTCGGCGTCGAGGTGCCGAGCGTCACCGCCGCCTCGACGTAGGGCTCCTCGCGCACGCTGAGCACGATGGAGCGCACCAGGCGCACCACGCCCGGCACCTGCGGCACCGTGATGGCGATGATGACGGTCCACACGCTGGAGCGGAACAGCGACACCATGGCGATGGCAAGCAGAATGGCGGGGATCGCCATCAGGCCATCCATGATGCGCATGATGATGGCGTCGAGAATGCGGAAGAAGCCGGCGAGGAGGCCAATGAACAGGCCGCAGACGATGCTGATCAGCGCCACCGCGACGCCGACCAGGAGCGAGACGCGCGCGCCATAGACAACGCGGCTATAGACGTCGCGGCCCAGCCCGTCGGTGCCGAACCAGGCGACCATCTTGATGCGCTCGCCGGTATCGGTGCGGAAAAAGAACTCCGCCCCGGGCACCTTGTTGCGGGCGATCGGATTGATTCCGGTGGGATCGATGGTGCCAAGCCACGGCGCCAGCAACGCCATCAGCAATACGATCGTGATCACCGTCCCGCCGAACAGGACGGCCGGATTGTGCAACAGGCCGCGGAACACCGCGCTCGGCTTGGCCGGCGCCGGCGCGATGGGGGTATCGAGAATTACATCGGCCATCAGTAGCGGATCCTTGGGTCGAGGATGGTGTAGAGCATGTCGACCGCGAGGTTGATCATGACGTAGACGAAGGAGAACAGCAGGATCACCGCCTGGATGGTCGGATAGTCGCGCGCCAGCACGGCATCGACGGTCAGCCGGCCGAGTCCCGGAATCGTGAACACGCTTTCGGTGACGACGACCCCGCCGATCAGAAGCGCGATGCCCAGGCCGATCACGGTGACGATGGGCACCGCTGCGTTGCGCAACGCATGGCGGAACAGCACCTTGCGTTCGATCTGCCCTTTGGCCCGCGCGGTCCGGATATAGTCCTCCGATAATACCTCCAGCACGCTGGTGCGGGTCATGCGCGCGATCAGCGCGATATAGATGACCGACAGCGTCATCGCTGGAAGAATCAACCGCTGCACCCAGCCGCCGATGCCCTCCCCGATCCGCTGATAGCCCTGCACCGGCAGCCAGTTCAAATAGATCGCGAACAGGTAGATCAGGAGATAGCCGATCACGAACACGGGCACGGAGAATCCAAGTACCGAAAAGCCCATCACGATGCGGTCGATCCAGGAACCGTGCCGGTGCGCCGCCAGTACGCCGAGCGGAACCGCGACCAGCACCGCGATCAGCATCGTGAAGAAGGCGAGCGACAGCGTCGGCTCGATGCGCTCGCCGATCAGCTGGGCGACCGTCTTCTTGAAGAAGAAGCTCTCCCCCAAATCGCCGCTCAGCACCCTGGCCGACCAGATAAAGAACTGCTCGATCATTGGACGATCGAGGCCAAGCTGGCCGCGAATCTGCGCGACCTGTTCTGTGGTGGCATTATCGCCCGCGATGATTGCCGCCGGATCCGAGGGAGTCAGGCGCAGCATCAGGAAGATGAAGACCGCAACCACCAGCATCACCGGGATGGTGCCGAGCAATCGCCGGAACAGATAACCATACATCGAACGATTGATCCTCGAAATCGGCGGGCGGCGGAAAACCGTCGCCCGCCGCCGTCACATCACTTGGTGATTTCGACGTTCCAGAGCACGGGCACGGGCGTGGTCAGGTAGCCCTTGACGTTCTTGCGCATCGCAGCAGGCGACACCCACTCGCCGACCGGAATCTCCGGCGTGTACTCGATGACGCGCAGTTGCACCGCTTCGGCGATCGCCTTCTGCTTGGCAGGGTCGGTCTCGCGGGCAAACTCATCGCGCAGCTTCTCCAGCTTCTCGTCGCAGGGCCAGCCGAACGAGGCCTTGTCGCATCCGGCGTTCACATACGCGGTCGAGATCGGATTCATCACGTCGGCGGCGACCCAGGACGTCATGAAGGCGTTCCAGCCTCCGGCGCTGGGCGGATCCTTCTTGGCGCGGCGTGCCACCAGCGTCTGCCAGTCCATCGACTGCATGTCGACCTTGAAGCCCGCCTTCTCCATCAGCGATTTCGCCACCGGCGCCAGATTGGTCAGAACCTTGAGGTCGGTGGAGTGCATCAGCAGAACGGGCGTACCGTCATAGCCCGCCTCCTTCAGCAGTTCCTGCGCCTTCTTGGCGTTGGAAGTGAGAAGGCCGTCCATTCCCTTGGTCGTGGCGAGCGCCGTATCGCAGATGAACAGCGCCTTGCACGGCTTGATGTAGTTCTCGTCGCCGATGGTCGCCATCAGGAAGTCTTCCTGGTTGAAGGCGTACCACAGGGCATGACGAATTTTCGGGTTGTCGAACGGCTTGTGCAGCGTGTTGGGACGGAACACGTACTGGTTCTTCGCCTGCGGGGAGACGAAAACGGTGACGTTGGGGTCTTTCTTCAGGGTAGGAAGCAGGTCGTGGCTGGGCGCCTCGACGAAGTCGATCTCGCCCTTCTGGAGCGCGTTGATCGCCTGCTGCGCGTCGGAGATGGCGCGCCACTCGACGCGGTCGACCTTCGCGATCTTGCCGCCCGCGAGACCCGAGGCAGGCTCGGAGCGCGGCTTGTACTTGTCGAACTTGACATAGACGGTCTTGTCACCGGGCTTCCATTCATCCTTGACGAAGACGAAGGGGCCGGACCCCGTAAAATCCTCGATCTGCTTGTTGGGATCGGTGTCGGCGACGCGCTTTGGCATCATGAACGGCACGTTGGACGAAGGCTTCGAGAGGCCGAGCAACACTAGGCCGGTCGGCTCCTTGAGCTTGATGGTGAAAGTCTTGGCATCGACCGCGTCGATGGAATCGACGAAAGTCATCATCTTCTGACCGAGCGAGTCCTTGACCGCCCAGCGTTTGATGGAGGCAATGCAGTCTTCCGACGTCACTGGCTTGCCATCGTGCCACAACAGGCCTTCGCGCAATGTGAAAGTGTAGGTCTTCTTGTCGGCCGAAGTGTCGTACTTCTCGACCATCTGCGGCTTGATCTCGCCCTTCTCATCCTGCGCGAGCAAAGTGTCGTAGATCATGTAGCCGTGGTTGCGGACGATGTAGGCCGTAGTCCAGATCGGATCCAGGATCTTCAGATCCGAGTGCATGACGGCGCGCAATGTGGTCTGCGCCAGCGCAGGCGCTGCCACGGCAACGAGGCTGCCGACACAGGTCGCAGCAAGAATTGCTTTTCTCAACACGTTCATTCCTTCACCTCCGTTATCGTCTCGACGCCCGAACGCCCATTATTCGGGCCCCTGCCCGTTTTCTGACCGGACTATAGGGTCGATATTCAGCTTCACAAACACCTTTTGACCCGACGACACTGGTGACGCCGGCGCTCAGGCAGATATCAGGACAGCCTTCCGGACACTCCTCTTACGGCCGGCTTGCGCCACCGCCCGTAGGATTACAGTCCCGTTTCAGCTCCGCCAACACGCCTCCTCGCCAGCTACAATCAAAAATGATGCCAGAATCCGGCCGCCCCGCGGATGCGCCGGGAAAGCCCTTTGGCACCATGTTTGCCCTTTACAAACCCGCCGCCGGTGCTTCTCGTACAGGCCCGCATCCAATTCCAACATTCCGGCCGAACCGGGAGGACCCATCATGAATCCTGCCAACCTTCCGTTTGATTCCGAGACCATGCTGCAGGGGTTGCGTAGCTGGGTCGAATGCGAAAGCCCGACCTGGGATGCGGCCGCGGTCGACCGCATGCTCGACCTTGCGGCGCGCGACATGGCCATCATGGGTGCGACCATCGAGCGCATCGCCGGACGGCAGGGCTTTGCCGGCTGCGTCCGCGCGCGCTTCCCCCACCCGAAGCAGGGCGAGCCCGGCATCCTGATCGCGGGTCATCTCGATACCGTTCACCCGGTCGGCACGATCGAGAAGCTGGCGTGGCGGCGCGAGGGCAACAAATGCTTCGGCCCCGGCATCTTCGACATGAAGGGCGGCAACTACCTCACCCTCGAAGCGATCCGGCAACTGGCCCGCGCGGCGTTCACCACGCCGCTGCCGATCACCGTGCTGTTCACGCCGGACGAGGAGGTCGGCACGCCGTCGACCCGCGACATCATCGAGGCCGAGGCGGCGCGCAACAAATACGTGCTGGTGCCGGAGCCGGGCCGTCCCAACAATGGCGTGGTCACCGGGCGATACGCCATCGCCCGCTTCAATCTCGAGGCCATCGGCCGGCCGAGCCACGCCGGCGCCACGCTCTCCGCCGGCCGCTCCGCGATCCGCGAAATGGCGCGCCAGATCATCGCCATCGACGGCATGACTACCGAAGATTGCACCTTCTCGGTCGGCGTCGTGCATGGCGGGCAGTGGGTCAATTGCGTTGCCACGACCTGCAGCGGCGAAGCGCTCAGCATGGCCAAGCGGCAGGCCGATCTCGATCGCGGCGTGGAGCGGATGCTGGCGCTGTCCGGCAGCAGCAACGACGTCACGTTCAAGGTCACCCGCGGCGTGACCCGCCCGGTATGGGAGCCGGACGCGGGCACGATGGCGCTGTATGAACATGCGCGCGGCATCGCGAAGGACATGGGCCTCGAGCTCCCGCATGGCAGCGCCGGCGGCGGTTCCGACGGCAACTTTACCGGCGCGATGGGCGTCCCGACGCTGGATGGCCTCGGCGTTCGCGGCGCCGATGCCCATACGCTCAACGAGCATATCGAAGTCGATAGTCTCGCCGAGCGCGGCCGTTTGATGGCGGGGTTGCTGGCGACGCTGAGCTGAGCGGCGTAGCTCCGGCCTCTCCTCGTCATTGCGGGCAACGCGAAGCAATCCACGTCTCGGCTCGGAGATAGATGGATTGCTTCGCGCTGCTCGCAATGACGGGCTGGCCGAGGTGCCAGACAATTACTAACGCCCACGCGGCATGCAAAACGGGATTGCTCCCGCGCTTGCGCTTGACGCGATGACCCGCTTAACGTCCCCCGACCAAAGCATTGACCGAGAGACTGATGACCCGCATCGCCGTTGGCGCCTTCTTGCACGAGACCAATACCTTCGCGCCGACCAAAGCGACCTATGAGAATTTCGTCCATGGCGGCGGCTGGCCGTCGATGGCGCGTGGCGCCGACGTGCTCAGGGTGATGCGCAGGATCAATGTCGGCCTCGCCGGCTTCGTCGAGGCGGCCGAGGCCAATGGCTGGGAACTGGTGCCGACGATCTCGGCGGCCGCGGTCCCGTCGGCGCATGTCACCACGGATGCCTTCGAGCGCATCATGAAGGAGATTATCGACGGCATTGCCGCGGCCGGACCGATCGATGGTGTCTATCTCGACCTGCACGGCGCCATGGTGACCGAACGTCATGACGACGGCGAAGGTGAAACGCTGACCCGCGTGCGCCAGGTGATCGGCAAGGACGTTCCGCTGGTGGCGAGCCTCGACCTTCACGCCAACGTCTCGCCCGAGATGATGGAGCATGCGGATGCGCTGATCGCCTACCGCACCTACCCCCACGTCGACATGGCCGAAACCGGCCGCGCCTGCGCAAGACATCTGGCGCTGATGCTGGAGTCCAAGACGCGTTTCGCAAAAGCCTTCCGGCAATTGCCGTTCCTGATCCCGATCTCCTGGCAATGCACCTTCGACCAGCCGGCGAAGGGCATCTACGAAAAGCTGGCGTCGCTCGAAAGCGAAACAGTACCGACGCTGTCATTTGCGCCGGGCTTTCCGGCCGCGGACATCAGGGATTGCGGGCCAAGCGTGTTTGCCTATGGCAGGACGCAGGCCGATGCCGACGCGGCCGCCGACAGGCTCGCGGCGCTGATCGAGAGCCACGAGAGCGATTTCGACGGACGGATCTATTCGCCCGATGACGGCGTGCGGCTTGCGATGGAGCTGGCGAGATCGGCAAGCAAGCCGATCGTCATCGCCGACACCCAGGACAATCCCGGCGCCGGCGGCGATTCCGACACCACCGGCATGCTGCGCGCGCTGGTGCGCAACCGCGCTTCCGGCGCCACCGGCGTGATCTACGATCCGGAATCGGCCAGCGCGGCGCATGCGGCCGGCGTCGGCGCCACCGTGACGCTCGATCTCGGCGGCAAGTCCGGCATTCCCGGCGACGCGCCATACAAGGAGAGTTTCCTCGTCGAAAAGCTGTCGGATGGAAACTTCGTGGCGACCGGCCCGTATTACCGAGGACGCGACATGGAGATGGGGCCGTCGGCCTGCCTGCGCATCGGCGATGTCAGGGTGGTGGTCGCCTCCTACAAGGCGCAGCTCGCGGACCAATCGATGTACCGCTATGTCGGCATCGAGCCGACCGAACAGAAAATCCTGGTCAACAAGAGTTCGGTGCACTTCCGCGCCGATTTCGAACCGATCGCCGAGAAACTGCTGATCTGCGCCGCCCCCGGCGCGATGCCGGCCGACACGGCGACACTGCCGTGGACGAAGCTGCGCCCGGGCATCCGCATCAAGCCGAACGGCGCTGTCTTCGCTCCACCCGCCCTCTCTCGCCCCACCTCCAAAGTCACGGGATAACAGCCATGCCCACCATCGACCGCATCGACGGCTACGCCGAGGAACTCACCGCCATCAGACGCGATCTGCATGCCCATCCCGAGATCGGCTTCGAGGAAGTGCGCACGTCCGGCATCGTGGCGGAGAAGCTGAAGGGATGGGGCATCGAGGTGCATCGCGGCCTCGGCGGAACCGGCGTTGTCGGCGTGCTCAAGGGCAAGGGCAGCGGCACCAAGCGCATCGGGCTGCGCGCCGACATGGACGCGCTGCCGATGGAAGAGAACACCAATCTGAAGTGGCGCTCGACGATTCCCGGCCGCTTCCACGGCTGCGGCCATGACGGCCACACCACCATGCTGCTCGGCACCGCGCGCTATCTGGCCGAGACCAAGAATTTCGACGGCACCGTGCATTTCATCTTCCAGCCGGCCGAGGAAGGCCTCGGCGGCGCGCGCGCCATGATCAAGGACGGGCTGTTCGAAAAGTTTCCGTGCGACGAGGTCTATGGTCTGCACAACGCCCCGGACCTGAACCACGGCGAGATCGCGATCCTGCCGGGACCGGCGATGGCCGGTGCCGACTTCTTCGACATTACCATCCAGGGCTACGGCGCGCATGGCGCGATGCCGGAACGCTCCAAGGACGCGGTGGTGATCGCCACCACGCTGGCGCAGGCGCTGCAGACGATCGTCAGCCGCAACGTCGATCCCCTGAAGTCCGCGGTGCTGTCGGTGACGCAGATCCACGCCGGCTCGGCCAACAACGTGATCCCCGGCGACGCCCGGCTCGGCGGCACGGTGCGCGCCTTCGACGACGGCGTGCGCGCGCTGATCCGCGACCGCATGCGAAAAATCTGCGCCGGCGTTGCCGCGACCTTCGAATGCGAGATCACCGCCGACATCCGCGACACGTTCAGTGTGCTGGTCAACCAGGAAGAACAGTCGAAGGTCGTCGAGGCGGTGGCCAAGACCATCGTCGACCCCGCCAACGTGCTGACCCGCTCCGCGCCGAAGATGGGCAGCGAGGATTTCGCCGACATGATGCAGGCCATTCCCGGCGCCTATTTCTGGGTCGGGCATGAAGGCTCCGTGCCGGTGCACAATCCGGGTTTTGTGCTCGACGACAAGATCCTGCCGATCGGCGCCAGCATGTTCGCCCGCATCATCGAAACCCGTCTCCCGGCAGGCTCGCATGCATGACCCCGCCGCCGAGGATGAAATCACCTCGTTGCACGACCTCTCGGCGACCGACCTGATCGCCGGCTACCGGGCCAAGCAGTTCTCGCCCTCGGAAGTGCTGGAGGAAGTGATCGAGCATGTCGCGGCATGGGAGCCGCACATCAAGGCGCTCTATCTGTTCGATCCGGAAGCGGCGCGCGTTGCCGCGAAAGCATCGACCGAGCGCTGGCAGAAGGGCGAGCCGGCGGGCACGCTCGACGGCATTCCCGTCACCATCAAGGACAACATGGCCACCAAGGGCCAGCCGGTGCCGCTGGGGTCTGCCAGCGTCAGGCAGGTCCCGGCGGAGAAGGATTCGCCGCCCGCCGCGCGGCTGCGCGAGTCGGGCGCGATCATCTTCGCCAAGACCACGATGCCGGACTACGGCATGCTGTCGTCGGGCCTCTCCAGTTTCCATCCCCTCACCCGCAATCCCTGGGACCTGAGCAAGAATCCCGGCGGCTCCTCGTCCGGCGCGGGCGCCGCGGCGGCGGCCGGCTACGGCCCGCTGCATCTGGGCACCGATATCGGCGGTTCGATCCGGCTGCCGGGATCATGGTGCGGTCTCGTCGCATTGAAGCCGAGTTTCGGCCGCGTGCCGATCGATCCGCCCTATGTCGGCCGCGTCGCCGGGCCGATGACCCGCACCGTGGACGACGCCGCGCTGATGATGTGCGTGCTGTCGAAGCCGGACCGCCGCGACGGCACCAGCCTGCCGGCCGACGGCAGCCTGCACTGGAAGGTCGTCGACAAGCCGCCGCGCAAGCTGCGCCTCGGGCTGATGCTCGACGCCGGCGCCGGGCAACCGCTGGAGGGCGCGGTGCGCGACGTGGCCGTCAAGGCAGCAAAGGCGTTTGAATCCGCCGGCGCGGTCATCACCGAAATCGACGGCATTTTGACCCGCGAGATGCTTGATGGCCTCGACCATTTCTGGCGCGCCCGGCTGTGGGACGATCTCTCGAAACTGCCGCCGGAGGAGCGCAACAAAACGCTGCCCTACATCGTCAGATGGGCGGAAGCGTCAGCGAAGCTTTCGGGCGTCGACGTCGTCAGGGGCTTCAACGCCACGATGGCGATCCGCGCCGCGGCAGGAAAACTGTTCCACGACCTCGATTACGTGATTTCGCCGGTGGCGCCCGTGGTCAATTTTCCGGCCGAGTTCGCCTCCCCCGTCAACGATCCGGACCGGCCGTTCGAGCATATCGCCTTCACGGTGCCGTGGAACATGGCGGAAAATCCAGCGATCTCGATCAATGGCGGGTACGACGCCAAAGGCTTTCCGATCGGCGTGCAGATCGTCGGCCGCCGCTTCGACGACATCGGCGTGCTCGGCATGGCCAAGACGTTCGAGGGCCTGCGCGAACCGCAGCGGGCGTGGCCCTCGCCGCCGAAGAAATAAGTCCCGGATGCCTCCGTCATGGCCGGGCTTGTCCCGGCCATCCACGTCTTTACTCTGTCTACGGACAAAAGGACGTGGATGCCCGGCAAAGGGCCGGGCATGACGATGCCTTGAGCAGTCAAACAAGAACGAAGGAAGGAACCCCATGGCCTACGAGACCATCAAATACGAGGTCGAAGATCAGATCCTCACCATCACGCTGAACCGGCCCGACAAGCTCAACGCCTTCAACGGCACGATGCAGCAGGAAATGATCGACGCCTTCGACGCCGCCGACAAGGACGACAACATCCGCGCCATCATCGTGACAGGCGCGGGCCGCGGCTTCTGCGCGGGCGCCGACCTCTCCTCCGGCGCCAACACCTTCGACCGTGACGCGCGGCGTGGCCCGGTGAAGCGGCTCGCCGACGGCAAGGTCGACTACAGCGATCCGCAGGTGCGCGACGGCGGCGGCCAGGTGACGCTGCGGATATTCAAATGCCTCAAGCCCGTGATCGCAGCCGTCAACGGCCCGGCGGTGGGCATCGGCGTCACCATGCAGCTCGCGATGGACATCCGCATCGCCTCGGAAGCCGCGCGCTTCGGCTTCGTGTTCTCGCAGCGCGGCATCGTGCCGGAAGCCGCATCGAGCTGGTTCCTGCCGCGCATCGTCGGCATCTCGCAGGCGCTGGAATGGTGCTATTCAGGCCGCGTGTTCCCGGCGCAGGAAGCGCTCGCCGGCGGTCTGGTCAGCAAGGTGGTGCCGCCGGACGACCTGCTGCCGACGGCGCGCGCATTGGCAAAAGAATTCGCCGCCAAGACCGCCCCGGTCTCGGTGGCGCTGATCCGGCAGATGATGTGGCGCATGATGGGCGCCGACGATCCGATGGAAGCCCACAAGGTCGACAGCCGCGGCATCTACGCGCGCGGCCGCTCGGACGACGTCAAGGAAGGCGTGGTCTCGTTCCTGGAAAAGCGCCCGGCGCAATTCAAGGACAAGGTGTCGAGCGACATGCCCGACTATTTCCCGTGGTGGAACGAGCGCGAATATAAGTGAGCGAGCGGCCTGCATCGGCCAATGCGACGCGAGAGGGTGTCGTCCTCCTGCACGGCATCAGCAGGACGGCGCGGTCGTTTCGAAGGATGCAGCTGGCGCTGGAACGTGCCGGGTTTGCCACCCTCAACCTGGACTATCAAAGCCGCCGCAAGGCGCTGGAGGGGCTGGCGGAGGACATCCATCCCGCCATCCAGCGCTTTGCCGAACGCACCGAAGGCGCGATTCATTTCGTCTGCCACTCCATGGGCGGACTGTTGGCCCGCGTCTACATTGCAAGGCACCGCCCACAACGCCTCGGCCGCGTCGTGATGCTGGGGACGCCGAACAGCGGCAGCGAAATCGCCGATCGGCTGAAGCATTTCGGCGCCTACCGCGCCTTCTTCGGACCGGCCGGACAGCAGCTCGGCACCAAGCGAGACGACGCGATCAACGCACTGTTTCCGCCGCCGGACTATCCGGTCGGCATCATCGCCGGAAACCGCTCGATCGATCCGCTGGCCGGCTCGATGCTGCCGAAACCGCATGACGGCAGGGTATCGGTGGAAAATACCAGGGTCGCCGGCATGGCCGACCATATCGTGATTGACACGGCACATCCCTGGCTGGTGCGCAACAGCGTCGCGGTGGCGCAGACGATCGCGTTTTTGCAGGATGGGATGTTCGTGAGGCCGTAGGGTCCGTCATTGCGAGGCGCGCAGCGACGAAGCGATCCATCTCTCGGCACGTGAAGAAATATATTGCTTCGCTTCGCTCGCAATGACGGAGAGAGGGCTTACCCCATCGTCAGCGCCACCCGGCCGATCGCCTTGCGTTCTATGAGCAGCCGCATCGCCTTGGCGTAATCCTCCAGCGGAAGCCGGTGCGAGATGTTGGGACGAACCTTGCCTGCCTCCGCCCATTCCGTCAGCGCCTTGATCCTGACTTCGCCGAGCGCGGGATTTTTCCGCACCGCTTCGCCGGCGCGAACGCCGAGCACGCTGGCGCCCTTGATCATCAACAGATTGGTCTTGGCGAGACCGATGCCGCCGGTAAAGCCGATGATGAGAAGCCGCGCGCCCCAGTTGATGCAGCGCATCGAATTCTCGAACACCTCGCCGCCGACCGGATCGAACACCACGTCCGCACCCTTGCCATCGGTGATACGCTTGACGGCGTCGCGGAACGGTTCGCGGTCGTAGCGGATCAGGTGGTCGGCGCCCCTCGCCTGCGCGATTGCGAGCTTCTCGTCGCTTGACGCGGTGGCGATGACGGTCGCGCCCAGCATCTTGCCGATCTCCACAGCCGCCAGTCCCACGCCGCCGGCGGCGCCATGCACCAGCAGCACCTCGCCCGCCTGCAGCTGGCCGCGGTCGATCAGCGCGTGGTACGCCGTGCCGTGGCCGGCCAGAAAGGTCGCCCCCTCGGCATAGTCGAAGGTCGACGGCAGCCTGACGAGCTGCGACGGCGTGGCGACGGCTTCCTCGCAATAGGCGCCGTGCCGCATCTTGACGATGACCTTGTCGCCGACCGCGACGCCATCCGCGCCGTTGACCTCGACGACGTCACCGGCGGCTTCGACGCCCGGCGTGAACGGCAACGGCGGCTTGAGCTGATACTGGCCCGCCGCCATCAGAACGTCCGGGAAGTTCAGCCCGGCGGCGCGGATGGCGACGCGCACCTGCCCGAGCGCCAATGGCGCGGCATTGAATGTTTCCAGGCGCAGGTTCTCGGGCGGGCCAAGCTCGCGGCAGACGACGGCGCGCGGCATCAGGCGGCCCGCGCCTTGACGCGTTCCAGCGCCTCGCGGATCAGCGGCATGCGGTCGTTGCCGAAATACATGTCGGTCTTGTCGACGAAGATCGTCGGCGAGCCAAAACCGCCGCGCGCGATCACTTCGTCGGTGTTGGCCTTGAGCTGGTCCTTGATCGCCTGCTGACCGATCGCCTCGAAGAACTTGACGTGGTCGACGCCGGCCTTCTTGCAGACCTCGGTCAGCACCGAGTCCTGCGAGATATCCTTGTCCTCGCCCCAGTAGGTTTCGAACACGGCGGTCGCGAACGGCACCATGCGTGCGCCAGATTCCTGGCCGAGCCAGATGCACCCCCGCATCGCCTTGACGCTGTTCACCGGAAACACCGTCGGCGGCATCTTGATCGCCAGCCCCGCCGAGCGCGCCCAATCCGAAAGATCCTTCTTCATGTAGCGCGCCTTGAGCGGCACCGGGGTCTCGCGCGAGGCATAAACGCTGGGATTGACGGTGTTGAAGATACCGCCGACCAGGATCGGCCGCCAAATGATCTCGACGCCGAACTCCCTGGCGAGCGGCTGGATGTTGTGAAAGGCGAGATAGGTCCAGGGACTGGAGCAGTCGAAGAAGAATTCGAGCATGGGTTTTCCTTTGTATTCGTTGTTGTCTCATCCTCGTCATTCCGGGATGCGCCGCCAGGCGCAGGCCCGGAATCCGTGTTTCCGCGAAGAGATGGATTCCCGGTTCGCGCCAAGTGGCGCGCCCCGGAATGACGGCTACTTGTGTTTGCTCGCCATCTCCTTCGCGCGCGCGCCGAACATGTTTTTCCGCGCTTCCTCGTCGAACGGCTCTTTCACGAACTTTCCGATCGCCAGCCCGGCCTGCACCTGCGGTCGCGCCCGCACCTCCGCGTACCAACGCTTGACGTTCGGATAGTCGTCGAGCGTAAAGCCCTGCGCCTTGTGGGTCATGGTCCAGGGGAAGCAGGCGATGTCGGCGATCGAATAGTCGCCGGCGACATAGGCGCCGGTGTTGCCGAGTTGGCGGTCGAGCACGCCATAGAGCCGCGCCGCCTCGTCGCGATAGCGCTCGATCGCATAGGGAATCTTCTCCGCTGCATAGAGCGCGAAATGGCCGTGCTGGCCGAGCATCGGCCCGAGCCCGCTCATCTGCCACATCAGCCATTGCAGGACGCAGGAGCGCGCCCGCGTCTCCTGCGGCAGAAGGCGCCCGGTCTTGTCGGCGAGGTAGATCAGGATCGCCCCGGTCTCGAACACCGAAAATGGCTCGCCGCCGTCGGCGGGTTGATGATCGACGATGGCCGGAATCCGGTTGTTGGGGCTGATCGCCAGAAACTCCGGCCTGAACTGCTCGCCGGCGCGGATGTTGACCGGGACGACCCGATAGGGAAGCCCGAGTTCCTCCAGCATGATCGAGATTTTCCAGCCATTGGGCGTCGGCGCGTAGTGCAGGTCGATCATGGCTCCCCTTGGCGGCAAGGGTGGGAAATATTCCACCTGCCGGCGACTTTTGTTGTTCTGTACCTGGATCATAGGACATGGCAGAGAGGCGCTCAATCAGAACCGAGCGGGAGGGTCCCATGCTGTTTCCAACCACCATCGCAGGCTCCCTGCCCAAGCCGGAATGGCTGGCCGAGCCGAACATGCTGTGGGCGCCGTGGAAGGCCAAAGGCGAGGAACTCGCCCGCGCCAAACGCGACGCCACGCTGCTCGCGATCAAGCTGCAGGAGGATGCCGGCATCGATATCCTCACCGAGGGCGAGCAGGCGCGGCAACATTTCGTGCACGGCTTTCTGGAGAAGGTGGACGGCATCGACTTCGCCCACAAGGTCGAGATGGGCATCCGCAAGGACCGCTATAAAGCGATGGTGCCGCAGGTGGTGGCGGCGCTGAAGCTGAAAGGCCGCGTCCACGCCGACGAGGCCCGCGTCGCGCGTGCCCACACCACGCGCCAGCTGAAATTCACCCTGCCCGGCCCGATGACCATCATCGACACCCTCGCCGACAGCCATTATGGCGACCGCGTCAAGATGGCGTTCGCCTTCGCCGAGCTGTTGAACGAGGAAGCGAGGGCGCTGGAGGCCGACGGCATCAACATGATCCAGTTCGACGAACCGGCCTTCAACGTATTCATGGACGAAGTGCCGGTCTGGGGAATCAAGGCGCTGGAGCGCGCGGCGCAGGGCCTGACATGCGCAACCGCCGTGCACATCTGCTATGGCTACGGCATCAAGGCCAATGTCGACTGGAAGGGCACGCTGGGCAGCGAGTGGCGGCAATACGAGGAGATTTTCCCGGCGATTGCCGAAAGCTCGATCCAGCAGGTTGCAATCGAATGCCGTAACTCAAAGGTGCCGCTCGACCTGCTCGCGCTGCTGAAGGGCAAAAAGATCCAGGCCGGCGTGATCGACGTCGCCAGCGACACGGTGGAGACCGCCGAGGATGTGGTGAAGGTGATCGAGCAGGTCGCGAAGTTCGTGCCGCTCAGCGACATCATCGCGACGACGAATTGCGGCATGGCACCGATGCGGCGCGATATCGCGGAGGCCAAGCTGATGGCGCTCGGCGCGGGGACGAAGTTGGCGCGGCAGAAGTTGGGGTAGCGTTCACGCTCTCACCGTCATGGCCGGGCTTGTCCCGGCCATCCACGCTCTTTGATCGCCGCCGCAAAAGAGGACGTGGATGCACGGGACAAGCCCGGGCATGACGGAGACCTAAGTCGCCATCGCACTGGGATGCAGCACCGGTCGATATCCAACACTGAGCGCGCGCAGTGTTGATGGCGGCGTCAGCAGCAGCGCTTCATCGATTGTGTTCTTGGGCTTGCAATATCCCGCCATCGACCATCGCAACGCTCTGCCCTGCACGATCAAGAAACTTTCCTCGCCCGCCTGCACCATCGCGCCGTCAGGCAATTGCGCCACCGGCATCGGCAGCGCATGCAGCCGCTTCTTCCTGCGTTCCAGCCGCTCGACGTGCAGTACGGCATCGATCTCTTTCGCGCGAATACCCTTGACGCCATTGCCCTTCTCCCACGCCGCCCGAAACCGGTTGGCATCATCGCGGCGGCAGAAGAAGCACGGCCGATGGCCGGCGGCGAACGCCGTCGCCTCGTCGAGAAAGAACAGTTCGGTCCAGCTTCGCCGGCCCATCACCGGCCGCCGCCAGCCCCTGAACTCGCACAGGCAGGTGATCCAGGCCGGGCTGGACCAGCGCTTGTTCAGCAAGGTCTTGGTCGCGGGGTCGTGGATGATGCCACGGTTGCCGGTGAACAGGCCGCGGTGCGGGGTGGCGATGATGTCGCCGGTGGGGGTGACGCGATTTTGCAGGGGCATGGAATGGCCGGCACCTCAGCCGTCATTGCGAGCGGACCGAAGCAATCCAGAGCGCAGCGAGCGGAAAGATGGATTGCTTCGTCACTTCGCTCCTCGCAATGACGGAAATCCTCACGGCCGGATCGGCGGCGCGAACGACAGCGCGGTGTCCCACGGAAAATGGATCCAGGTGTCCTGCGACACTTCGGTGATGAACGTATCGACCAGCGGCTTGCCCTGCGGCTTGGCGTAGACCGCGGCGAAATGGGCGTCCGGCATCATCGAGCGCACCAGCCGTCCGGTCTTGCCGGTGTCGACGAGGTCGTCGACGATCAGCAACCCCTTGCCGGTCCCGCCGCCGAGCTTTGCCACCTCGTCCGAAACCGCCTTGAGTGCCTTCAGCTCGCCCTGCCTGGTGTGATCGTAGCTGGCGATGCAGACGGTATCGATGACGCGGATGCCGAGTTCGCGCGCCACGATGGCCGCCGGCACCAGCCCGCCGCGGGTGATCGCGATGATGGCCTGGAACGGTCCGACCTCGTTGAGCCGCCAGGTCAACGCCCGGCAATCCCGGTGAAACTGGTCCCAGGAAACCGGAAAGGCCTTTTCCGGCGGCGGCGTGATTTTGTCGCCCGCGGTCATGAGCGGGCTCCGGAATGGTCGATCAATTCTGTCTCCACTATTTTCGGCGCTATTTTGCGAGGCTCGCCAGCATTTCCTTCACCGCCGCCATCGCCGCCGCAAGCTTTTCGGGATCGCGCGAGCGCACCACGAGGTTGGTGTTCGGCTTCTTGTCCTCGTCCTGGAACGGATAGCTGCCGATGATGGTGTCGGGGTGGGCGTTGGCGATCTCG
This sequence comes from uncultured Bradyrhizobium sp., assembly GCA_964609175.1. Taxonomy (GTDB): domain Bacteria; phylum Pseudomonadota; class Alphaproteobacteria; order Rhizobiales; family Xanthobacteraceae; genus Bradyrhizobium. The sequence goes on along the minus strand of CAZSRR010000008.1, from coordinate 16,206 downwards.
CGCAAGGGCCCGCCGATGTCGCCTTCTCGCGCATTGGCGCGGACCGAATCCGACAGCATCCGCACGCCCGATTTCAGCTTGGGGGCGACGATGTCCATCATCGCCTGCATGATCGAGGGGATGCCGGCCATCACGATGACATTGCCGAGCTTGAAGCCGGGCGCCAGGATCGTGGCGCTCTGGATCAGTTCGGCGCCGTCGGGCACCCGCGCCATGCGCAGCCGGGCCTCGTTGAGGTCCTGCTCGCTCCAGCGCTCGCGGAACCGCGCCACGACTTCCGGGTGATGGTCGATCCCGACCCCAAAGGCCCTGGCGACGCTGTCGGCCGTGATGTCGTCATGGGTCGGCCCGATGCCGCCGGTGGTAAAGACGTAGGTGTAGCGATTGCGCAGGGCGTTCAGGGCGTCGATGATGTCCTGCTCCTCGTCGGCGACGACACGGACTTCTTTCAGGTCGATGCCGATATTGGTCAGGTATTCGGCGATGAAGCCGATATTCTTGTCCTTGGTCCGGCCGGACAGGATCTCGTCGCCGATGACCAGAATACCCGCCGTGACAATCTCGCTCATGACTTCTCCCCTGTCCCCGCACCTTGCGCACGCAACGCGTTGAAGTCACGGGGGTTTGCTGCCGAAATAAGCACCCGGCAGCCCTTTTTTAGGGCAGCGCGGCGAGCCACCCACCGAAATGCCGCGGGCCAATGCATATCGCGCTGGCCCGACCCTTGCTACCATCCCGTGAAGTCATGCACTGTGCCGCATGGCCTCAGGAGACAGTCAGGATTTATGGCAGTTGCCTTCGACGAAATGAATGGCCCCGGCGGCGAGCTCCGCCAAGCCTACCGGGAGCTCTCCCGCTGGCTCAAGGAGACCCCTCCGGACGCCCTTGAATATCGCCGCCAGGAAGCGGAGCTGCTGTTCCGGCGGATTGGCATCACCTTCGCGGTCTATGGCGACGCCGAAGCCCAGGAACGGTTGATCCCCTTCGACGTCATCCCGCGAATCATTTCGGCCGCGGAATGGGCGGTGCTGGAAAAAGGACTGAAGCAGCGGGTCCGCGCGCTGAACCTGTTTCTGCGCGACATCTATCACGGCCGCGACATCCTGCGCGCCAACCTCATTCCAGACGACCTGATCTTCCAGAACCCGGTATTCCGGCCCGAGATGAACGGCCAGGACGTGCCGCATGACGTCTATGTGCACATCGCCGGCATCGACATCGTCCGGGTCGATGCCGACAACTTCATCGTGCTGGAGGACAATGCGCGGACGCCGTCCGGCGTGTCCTACATGCTGGAAAACCGCGAAATCATGATGCGGCTGTTTCCGGACCTGTTCGCCCGCCACCGCGTCGCGCCGGTGGAACGTTATCCCGATGCGCTGCTGTCGACGCTGCGCTCGGTGGCGCCGCTGTCGGCCTCGGCGGAGCCGACCGTCGCGTTGATGACGCCCGGCGTCTACAATTCCGCCTATTACGAACATTCGTTCCTGGCCGACAAGCTGGGGATCGAGCTGGTCGAGGGCCGCGACCTCATCGTCAAGAACGACGAGGTGTTCATGCGCACCACGGAAGGCTTGAAACGCGTCGACGTGATCTACCGCCGCGTCGACGACGATTTCCTCGATCCGCTCACCTTCCGGCCGGATTCGGCGCTCGGCGTCCCCGGGCTGATGTCGGCCTATGCGGCAGGCAATGTCACGCTGGCGAACGCAGTCGGCACCGGCATCGCCGACGACAAGGCGATCTATTCCTACATGCCCGAGATCGTGAAATTCTATCTCGACGAAGAACCGATCCTGAAGAACGTGCAGACCTGGCGCTGCCGCGAGCCGAAGGATCTGTCCTATGTGCTCGACAATCTCGGAGACCTCGTGGTCAAGGAAGTCCACGGCTCCGGCGGCTACGGCATGCTGATCGGACCTGCGGCGACCAAGGCGACGATCGAGGCGTTCCGCGACAAGCTCAAGCGCGAGCCCGAGGGTTTCATCGCCCAGCCGACGCTGGCGCTGTCGACCTGCCCGACCTGCACCGCATCCGGCCTTGCGCCGCGCCATGTCGATTTGCGGCCATTCGTGCTGACGGGAAGCAAGCAGGTCACCATCGTGCCGGGCGGGCTGACGCGGGTGGCGCTCAAGGAAGGCTCGCTGGTGGTCAATTCGAGCCAGGGTGGCGGAACCAAGGACACCTGGATATTGGACGAGTAGAGCTGGATACTGGACGAGTAGAGGGCGAAATCTTCGTATGCTGTCGCGCACCGCCGAGAATTTGTACTGGCTGGCCCGCTATGTCGAGCGCGCCGAATACATCGCGCGCACCATCGACGCGACCTTGCGCGTCACCGCGCTGCCCGCCGCCTATGTCGGCAAGACCAATGAGTGGGAATCGGCGCTGCTGACCGCCGGCGTCAGCGCGAGTTTCTACGAGGCTTATCAGGAAGCCACCGAGCAGAACGTCGTCGAATATCTGGCGTTCTCGCCGGCAAATCCCTCCTCGATCAAGAACTGCATCGAGGCGGCGCGGCTCAATTCCCGTTCGGTGCGCACCGCGCTGACATCGGAAATGTGGGACACCATCAACTCGGCCTGGATAGAGCTGCAGGAAGTCTGGGGCAAAGGCACTTCCAGCCGCGAGGAGCTGGCGCGCTTTCTTCGTTTCGTGCAGGAGACTTCGCTGCGCTTTGACGGCTCGGCCTATCGCACGATGCTGCGCAACGACGCCTACTGGTTCTCGCGGCTCGGGCTGCATCTGGAGCGCGCCGACAACACCGCGCGCATTCTGGACGTGAAATACCATGTGCTGCTGCCCGAGGAGGAACATGTCGGCGGCCCCCTCGATTATTACCAGTGGACCTCGATCCTGCGCTCGGTTTCGGCGCTCACGGCCTACCACTGGGTCTATCGCGAGACGCTGAAGCCCTGGCTGATCGCGGACCTGCTTATCCTCAACGACACGCTGCCGCGCTCGCTGGCAAGCTGCTACAGCAACCTGGTACGCAATCTCGACCAGATCGGCGTCGCCTACGGCCGCCAGGGCGCCTCCCAGCGCCACGCCCGCGGGATCCGCAACCGGCTTGAACACAGCCACATGGACGATATCTTCCAGCACGGCGTCCATGAATTCATACAGGAATTCATCGCGGACAACGCACGGCTGGGCGAGATCATCACCAAGCAGTATTTGATTTAGAGATTTTTGGACGAATGCCACCAAAACACCGTCATGGCCGGGCTTGTCCCGGCCATCCACGTCTGCTTTGAGAGAGTGAGAAAGACGTGGATGCCCGGGACAAGCCCGGGCATGACGACCTCTGGACTGGGTCCATCATGCGCCTGCGAATTGCCCATACCACGAGCTATCGCTACGAACCGCCCGCCTCGGGCGTGATCCAGATCCTGCGCATGACGCCCGGCAGCCATGACGGCCAATACGTCGCCGAGTGGCAGATCGACGTCTCCACGGACTCCCGGCTCGACACCCACCAGGACGCGTTCGGCAACGTCACGCATGTGCTGACCCACGGGCCGATCGCCGACCTCACCATCCATGTCGAAGGCCTGATCGACACCCATGACACCGGCGGCGTGCTGCGCGGCTCCGACGAGCGGTTTCCGCCGGGCCTGTTCCTGCGCCAGACCGCGCTCACCGAGGTCAACCCGGCGATGGCGACGTTTGCCCGCGAGTTGCGCGCGGAATCCGACGGCGACGTGCTCGGCTTCCTGCATGCGCTGATGGTGCAGATCAACGAGCACATGACGTTCGACGAGGATCCGACCCATTCGGGCACGTCGGCCGCGGAGGCATTCGTGCTCCGGCGCGGCGTCTGCCAGGACTACGCGCACATCTTCATCGCCTGCGCGCGCTCCGGCGGCGTGCCGGCGCGCTTCGTCTCCGGGCACTTCCTGCGCGCCGACGGCATCACCCGGCAGCAGGCCGGCCACGCCTGGGCCGAGGCCTACGTGCCCAATCTCGGTTGGGTCGGCTTCGACGCCGCCAACGGCATCTGCACCACCGACGCCCATGCCCGCGTCGCCATCGGCCTCGACTATCTCGGCGCCGCCCCGGTGCGCGGCACCCGCTATGGCGGCGGCGCGGAAACGATGACGGTAGCCGTCAAGGTGGAGCGGGCCGGGCGGCCGGGGCAATGGCAGAACCAGTCGCAGATCTAAGGGACTCTGCCCCGCACGACCCAGGCGGTTGCCGCATAAGACCGCGGGCCGTCATCCTCGCCATCAAGATATGAAAGCCGCACGGCTTCCCTCAGTCGCGCCTTCGCCTCGCCCTCCAGGGCGGTCACGTATTCGGCGATCGGCCCCTCCCGGCCCTCGGCAGGCGACCAGAAGTCGTCGAAGCACTCAAAATTCATGCGGATTGTTCGCATGTCCTGTTCGACATCGACGAGGCCGGCGGCCAGCCAGGCGGCCCGCAACTCGCCCGGCCTGCTCATCGGCCGCGTCAGGCTGCGCGCCCGCCACGCTTGGCCGCGCGGGTCCAGCATCGCCGCCGCATCGCAGACCATGCGGTAGGCAACAAATCCACCGCGCGTGTCCCACGTCGCAGCCGCCACCGTGCCTCCCGGCCGCGTGACCCGACGCTTTTCGCGAACCGCGACATCCGGCTTCGGGATGAACTGCACCATCAACATGGACAGCGTGTGATCGAAGCTCGCATCGGGAAACGGCAGCTTGCAGGCATCGCCGACCCGAAAGCATATCCGGACATCGGAATTGGTGCGGTCGGCATGGTCAATGTACTCGGCGGAACGATCGAGACCGCAGATGGCGCCGATCCCCGGATCGCGCGCCAGGGCGAAACTCAGGTTGCCCGTACCGCAGCCGACATCCAGCACACGTTCGGCAGTGCCGATGCCGGCAAAATCGATCAGGAGCGGCGCAAGGCGCCGGCTCCATCGCCCCATGTGCAGTTCGTAGCCCTCGCCGTCGGCGGATACGAAATCCGACGTTTCTGACGCGTTCATGGCAGTTACTGCGTCTTGAGGCCGGCCGCCCGCGCCAGCTCTGCATCCGCCTTGATCTGCTTCTGAACAAATGCGTCGAATTCACCCGCCGCCATTTCGAGCGCATCCACGCTCAGGGCAGAAAGCCTTTTGCGGACCTTCGGTTCGCGCAACGCTTTCATCGTTTCGCGATAGAGGCGGTCCACAATGCCCTCGGGCGTCCTTGCCGGCAAGAACATGCCGATCCAGAACGGATATTCGGCGTTGGAGAAGCCCGCCTCCGAGACGGTCGGCACCTCGGCGAGCGCGCTGCTACGCTCCGTCGAATTGATGACGAGCGCCACCAGCTTGCCGTCCCGCACCAACGGCAAGGCATTGGCGATCGGCGCAAAGAAGAAGTCGATGCGTCCCGCGACGATTTCATTCATGGCTTCGGGTCCACCCTTGAATGGAACGTGGGTCGCCTCGACGCCGGCGCTCAACAGAAAGCGGATCGCGCTCATATGCGTTGCGGTGCCCACGCCGGCGGATGCGAAATTCAGCGAACCCGGCTTTGCCTTGCCCGCCTGCACGAGATCGCCAACCGTCTTGAACCGGCTGGTTGCCGAGACGACCAGCACGCTCGGCGTGCTGGCGAGCGGGGCGACCGCTATGAAATCGCGCGCTGGATCGTAGCTCAGGCTCGCGTAAAGCGCCGGTGCAATCGTCTGCGCCGACGAATTGATGAGCAAAGTGTAACCGTCTGGCGCCGCCTTGGCGACGGCGGCCGCCGCGATGGTCGAGCCCGCGCCGGGACGGTTCTCGACGACGACAGGCTGCCCGATCTGGGCCGAGACCTGCTCGAGCACGATCCGCGGAACAATGTCGGTAAAGGTGCCTGCTGCAAAAGGAACGATGACGTGAATCGCCTTGCCCGGCCAGGACTGGGCCCGAGCGTCAGTGGAGAGCATGAGCAGGCAGAATGTCAGCGGCAGAAAGCGATGCATCCTCATGGAAACCTCATTCGGCGTTGGTTGGCGCCGGATGCATCGCGCAACCGGTGGCGGACGTCCAATGCATAATTCTTCTAGATATCCATGCCGTCCAGGCATAGGCTTCGATCATGGACCTGCGGCACGCCCGAACATTCGTCGCCGTCGCCGAATTCGGAACGGTTTCCGAAGCGGCGTTGCGGCTGCGCATCGCACAGCCTGCGCTGTCAAGGCAGATCGCAACGCTCGAAGATGAACTCGGCTTGAAACTGTTCGATCGGACGCGGGGACGCCTGGTGCTGACATCCGAAGGCGAAGAACTGCTGCATGACTGCCGGGCTCTATTGAAGCACGCGTCCTCGCTCGGCGAACGCGCGCAACTGCTCAAGCGCGGCGAAACCGGGACGTTGAAGATCGCCGCCTCGCCGCAATTCATCGAGGGGGTCATCGCGAAATTCTGGCACCAGTATGCCGCACGCTATCCGAAGGTCGAGCTGAAGGTCGTCGAGGCGCTGGGCTGGCCCCATGTTCGCATGATGCTCGAACGCGGCGAAATCCACCTTGGGCAGAATCTGCTGCGCGCCGTTCCGGCCGACGACCAGCATTTCGGGCATCATTTGCTCGAGCCCGTCTATCAGGTTGCCGTCGCTCATCCGGCGTTGGGGCTCGGCAAACAGGACGCCATCGACATCGCCGCTTTGGCCGCGTGGCCCCTGCTCCTGCTGGACAGCGAGTTCGTGTTCCGCAGGACCTTCGATGCCGCATGCCGGCTGGCCGGTGTGACAGTGAACGTCCGGTTCGAAAGTCGAACGCCGCACACGCTCTTGGCGATGGCCGAGCAGAAGCACGGCGTCGCGATCACTCCCTCGGTCCTGGCAACCGGCCATCTCAAGCTGCGCGCCTTCAGCGTGAGTTTCCGAGGCAAGCCGCTTCGCGAGCCCCTGGCGATCTTCTGGGACAGGCAACGTACGTTGCCTGCCTATGCGAGGGCCTTCTGCGAGATGCTGGCCGGTTACATGCAGGATGCCCGGCCGACCGAACCGAAAAAAGTCTCGCGGGGCAGGACGCCGTCCTCCGCACGCTGACCGCTATTTGTCCAGCCAGACCTCCTCGAACCGCAGATTGTTGTACTGGCTGTTGTCATGCGGCGCGAAGTTCTTCACATGGGGCTGCCAGCAATTGCCGGCCGAGCCGTGCAGGATGACGGGGCGCGCGGCGTCCTCCACCAGTATCTTTTCGATGTCCCAGACCATCTTTCGGCGCTTTTCCTTGTCGAGTTCGCGCGACTGCGCGGCCAGCAGCCTATCGACGTCGGCGTTGCAATACTGGGTATAGTTGCGCTCGGAGTTGCACGAATAGTTTTCGACGATGTTGCCGTCGGGATCGTCGACGCTGACGCCGGTGATGTTGAGACCGATCGTGTAATCCTTGCGCTGCAGCTTGGCGTACCAGCGCGGCGTGTCCAGAATGTCGAGTTCGCTGACGATGTAGATCTTCTTGAGCTGGTCCGAAAGGATCACCGCCGGATCGCGATAGGTCGGCAGGTTGCGCGTCTGGATCTTGATCTGCAATGGCTTGGCATCGCTGTAGCCGAGCTTCTGCATGATGGCCTGGGCCTCGGCAAGGTTCTTCTCACCGTCAGAGCCGTAGCCGGTCAGCGTGGCCTGCATCTCCGCCGGCATGCCCCACTCGCCTTCCGGCTTCGGCAGCATCGCCCCGCCGAGCCGCGCGGTTCCCTCCATCAGGATCGTGTTGAACGGCTTGCGGTCCAGCACCAGCGACATCGCCTTGCGAATTTCAGGCTTGTCGAACGGCGGATTGACGCGGTTGACCATCAGATTGATCAAGGTGCCCGTCGTGATCACCTCGCAGATCGCATGCGGCGCCCGCGCCTTGACGTCCTTCATCAGGGGAATGCTGACGTCGGAGGGAAAGGTGATGTCGTAATCGCCGGTCGCGAACGCCAGCATGCGCGTGGCGCGGCTGTCGATGGTGCGCACCGTAATCTCGTCGAGATAGGGCCGGTCCTTCTTGAAATAGTCGGGATTGCGCACGAGGCGGATCGAGTCGCCGCGCTTGAACTCGACGAACTTGAAGGGCCCGGTGCCGACCGGCTTGGTGCGCATCACCTGCTGCGGCACGTGGCATGGGTAGACCGCCGAGAAGGCGCTGGCAAGCAGCACCGGCAGGCTCGGCTGCGGCTCGCTCAATTCGAAGGTCGCTTCATAATCGCCGTTGACGCTGATATCTTGCAGCTTGGTGTACCAGACTTTTCGCGGATTGCGCTTGAAGCCCTGCGTCTCGGCCTTGCCGATCAGCATCCGCCAGGTGCATTGCACGTCCTTTGCCGTGAAGGGCTGGCCGTCGTGCCATTTCACGCCCTGCCGCAGCTTGAACGTCAGCCTGGTGTTGGTCGGATCCCACGCCCAGCTTTCGGCGAGATCGGGAACCACGGTCTCGATGCTCTCATGCACCTTGGCGGGATCGAACGTCACGAGATTGTTGAAGACGGCCGCGAACGGCATCACCGAGGCGATGGTCGACTCTTCCAGCAGCGAGGTCGAGGGCGGATTGTCGTTGTGATAGAGCCGCAGCGTTCCGCCCTTTTTCTGCGCGGCGGCAGGGCTGGCGGCCGCCAGTGTGACGCAGGTAACCATCGTGAGTGTGACAAGTGCCCTGCCCGACAAATTTCTCGTGCGCATTCAGCCCCCCTTTTTGTTTTTGTGTCGGTGCGACGTCCGAACGGTAGCGCAGAGCACAGGCCATGTCAGCAGGCGACGCGCTCGTGCCGGTTCGATTCGGGAAGACCAGGACCTCGACATGGTTCCCCTGATCTTCGCGCGCCGAGACATCTCCGGGAAGGCTGCCGCATTGCCCAAAGGTGACGGAAACAGCGGCGCGCAACAGCGTGGTGACGCGCGCGCGGGCAACGCGCTTTCCCAAACCGATTCAGCCGTATCTCATGCTACGACTGTCCGATCGTAAACAGAACCGCGAGACAGGCCATGGCGACGGTAAAGCTGCTTTCCGACGATGAACTCTCCAGCGAGGCGCGCGCCGTCTTCGACGACATCCGAAAAGTCAGGCAATCGGATTTCATCAACAACTTCTGGCGCGCGCTGGCGCATGATCCCAAGACCCTTCGCCGGACCTGGGAGAGCATCAAGGACGTGATGGCGCCGGGCGCGCTGGAACCGAAGGTGAAGGAGATGCTCTACGTGGCCGTTTCCATTGCCCATGGCTGCAGCTACTGCATTCACTCGCACACCGCCGCCGCGCGCGCCAAGGGCATGACCGAGGAGGAATACCGCGAGATGGTTGCCATCGTCGGCATGGCGGCCGAGACCAACCGGCTGGTCACCGCGCTTGGTGTCCCGGTCGACGACGCGTTTCTTGCGGACGGACCGGCGGAACGCCGCCCGGAATCTTGAGCATCACCCCTCTTCCCAGCCGCCGTCTGCATACCGCAACGCGGGAATGGGGGTTGGATGCCCCCCTGAAATTGGTTACTAGTTTTGTCCGCCGAAGAGATTGGACGCGTTCGGGGACAAGGAATGACCTATTGTTGTGGAATTCTGGTGCGGGACGGTCTCGTGATGATCGCCGATACCCGTACCAATGCCGGCCTCGACAACGTCTCGACCTTCCGCAAGCTGCATATCTTCTCCAATCCGGGCGACCGCATCCTGGCGATCGCCAGCGCCGGCAACCTCGCGATCAGCCAGTCGGTGCTGTCGACCCTGACCGAGGGCATCGAAGACCCGACCACCGGCGACGTCGAGACGCTGATGAACGCACCGACCATGTTCCAGGCGGCGCAGCGCATCGGGCGCGCGATACGCCTGGTCCATGCCACGGAAGGTCCGGCGCTGCGGGCCGAGGACGTTTCGTTCGACGTTTCGTTCCTGTTCGGCGGGCAGATCAAGGGCTCGCGGATGCGGCTGTTCATGGTCTACACCGCCGGCAATTTCATCGAGTGCACCACCGACACGCCGTATCTGCAGATCGGCGAGCACAAATACGGCAAGCCGGTGCTCGACCGCGCGATGCATTACGACGTCGAACTCTATGAGGCGCTGAAGACCGGGCTGATCTCGATGGATTCGACCATGCGCTCCAACCTCGGCGTCGGCCTGCCGATCGACGTGCTGGTGGTGCGCGCGGACGCCTGCGAGGCCGACCTCAACCACCGCATCGAGGCCGGCGAGCCCTATTTCCACGACCTGCGCTCGCGCTGGTCGGCGGCGCTGCGGCAGGCGCACCAGAACATTCCACGACCACCCTACAAAACCCAGACAGAAGCAAAAAACTGAAGGCGAGGAACTATGGCCGACGCAACCAACAAGATCGCACTCGTGACCGGTGCCGGCACCGGCGTCGGGCGCGCTGCATCGCTGGCGCTGATGAATGCCGGCTACACCGTGGTGCTGGCCGGACGCCGCATGGAGATGCTGGAGGAAACCGCAAAGCTCGGCGACAACATCGGCAAGAGCCTGTGCGTTTCCGCCGACATGACCAAGCCGGAATCGATCGCGGCGCTGTTCGACAAGGTGAAGAATACCTATGGCCGGCTCGACGTGCTCTTCAACAATGCCGGCATGGGCGCGCCGCCGGTCAATTTCGAGGATCTTCCCCTCGAACAATGGCAGGCGGTGGTGAACACCAACCTCACCGGCCCGTTCCTGTGCACGCAGCACGCCTTCCGCATCATGAAGGACCAAAAGCCGATGGGCGGCCGCATCATCAACAACGGCTCGATCTCGGCGCACGCGCCGCGGCCGTACTCCTCGGCGTATACGTCCACCAAGCACGCGATCACCGGCCTGACCAAAGCCTCCAACCTCGACGGCCGCAAATACGACATCGCGGTCGGCCAGATCGACATCGGCAACGCCGCCACCCCGATGACCGACCGCATGGTCAACGGCCCCGGCGTCATGCAGCCCGACGGCACGATGATGCACGAGCCGCGCATGGACGCGAAGGCGGTCGGCGATGCGGTGGCCTACATGGCCGGGCTGCCGCTCGACGCCAACGTGCTGTTCATGACGGTCATGGCGACCAAGATGCCGTTCGTGGGACGGGGCTGAACTGCACCCGCGACCGTCATTGCGAGCGAAGCGAAGCAATCCATCCTCAGCGTCCGGAAGCATGGATTGCGTCGTCGCTTCGCTCCTCGCAATGACGGTGGAGAGATCGGCACGCTATTCCAGCCGCTCCACCTTCCGCAGCGACGGGAACAGCCTCATCCACAACAGCGCAATCGCCACGGTGCCGACGCCGCCTAGTACGGCGGCCGGCACCGTGCCGAGCAAAGCCGCGGTGACGCCGCTTTCGAACTGGCCGAGCTGGTTACTGGCATTGATGAACAGGAAATTGACGGCACCGACCCGGCCGCGCATCTCGTCGGGCGTGGAGAGTTGCACCAGCGAGAAACGGATCACGACGCTGATGGTGTCGGCGGCACCCAGCACTGCCAGCGCCAGCACCGACAGCCACATCCATTGCGACAGCGCGAAGACGACCGTCGCCACGCCGAACACGATCACCGCCTGGAACATCCGCAAGCCGACATGGCTGACGATGCTGTGCCGCGCCAGCACGATGGTCATCAAAAGCGCGCCGACCGCGGGCGCCGCGCGCAAAATGCCGAGGCCGAGCGGGCCGGCTTCGAGGATGTCGCGCGCATAGATCGGCAGCAGCGCCACGACGCCACCGAACAGCACGGCGAACAGGTCGAGCGAGATGGTGCCGAGGATCGCCGGATTGTTGCGGATGAAGCGGACGCCGGCGAACACGTCGTCCGCCATCGAATGCGCCTTCGCCACCTCCTGCTTCTCGGCATGGATGAAACCGGTGAGAACCGCGCCGACGAGCCAGAAGACGACGATGACGAAGTAAGGCAGGCTTGGCGCGAACACATAGACCAGGCCGCCGACCGCAGGTCCAGCGATGGTCGCGACCTGGGCGGCGCCGGAGGAGATCGCGGTGGCGCGCTGCACCGAGCCTTTGGGCACGATCAGCGGCAGCAGCGCGGCGGTCGCGGGGCTCTCGAACGCGCCGGCGATGCCGATCACGAAGGTGGCGATGAAGATCTGCGGCACGGTAAGCCAGCCGGCAAAGGTGCTGACGGCCAGGAACAGCGCCGTCGCCGCCTCCGCCACCTGGCATAGCTGCACCACGCGCTTGCGCTCGAACCGGTCGGCGGCGTGGCCGGCCACGAACACCAAGAGCGCCGTCGGCAAAAATTGCACCAGCCCGACCATGCCGAGCTGAAAGGCGCTACCGGTGAGATCATAGACCTGCCAGCCGATCGCAACCGCCACGATCTGGCTGGCGAAACGCGACAGGCTGCGCGAGAGCAGGAAGAACAGGAAGGGGCCGTGCCTGAGCAGTTCGCGGGCGCCGACCGGGGTGATTGAGGACATGGGCGAGAGCGGTGACCGAGCCGAATGCGGATGTCAACGGGTGGGCCCGCAGCACGGCATTGCACCACGGCCCGGCCCTTGCATAATCGCTGCGGGAGTTGGCGGGGGAATACATGCTGCAACTGCAATCGGCGTCCGGCGTGCTGGCCTTGCTGGCGATCGCGTGGGCGCTCAGTGAGAACCGCCGCGCGGTATCGCCCCGCCAGACCGCGATCGGGCTCGCCGCCACCATCGTCACCGCGCTGGTGCTGCTCAAGCTGCCACCGGTGGCCAAAGCGTTCGGCGCCATCAACGATGCGGTCAGCACGATCTCGGCGGCGACGCGCGCCGGCACTTCGTTCGTGTTCGGCTATCTCGGCGGCGGCGCCCTGCCCTTCGATCTCAAGGCGCCGGGCGCGGATTTCATCCTGGCGTTCCAGGCGTTGCCGATCGTCCTGGTCATGAGCGTTTTGACGACGCTCTTGTTCTATTGGCGTGTGCTGCCGCCAATCGTGCGCGGCATGGCATGGCTGCTGGAGCGCACGCTCGGCATCGGTGGCGCGGTGGGGCTGTCCACGGCGGCCAACATCTTTCTGGGCATGGTCGAGGCGCCGCTGTTCATCCGGCCCTATCTGGCCCAACTCACCCGCAGCGAATTGTTCATGGTGATGACCGGCGGCATGGCCGGCATCGCCGGCACCGTGCTGGTACTCTACGCGACGTTCCTCGCACCGCTGATCCCGGACGCCGCGGCGCATTTCGTCATTGCCTCCGTGCTGGGTGCGCCGGCGGCCATTCTCGTCAGTCTGATCATGGTGCCGGAAACTTCCGGCACGCGTACCGGCGGATCATTGGAAGATCCCAAGACGCAGACCTCGAGCACCATGGATGCGATCGCCAGAGGCACCACCGCCGGGCTCGAGCTGTTGCTCAACATCGTCGCCATGCTGCTGGTGCTGGTGGCGCTGGTCCATCTCGCCAATGCCATTCTTGGCCTGCTGCCCGAAATCGGCGGCGCAAAAATTTCGCTGCAGCGATTGCTTGGCTACCTGATGGCGCCGGTATGCTGGCTGATGGGCCTGCCCTGGCCGCAGGCGGTCACGGCAGGAAGCCTGATGGGCATCAAGACCGTGCTCAACGAATTGATCGCCTATGTCGAATTTTCAAAGCTCGGCGCGGAGGCGCTCGATCCGCGCTCGCGGCTGATCATGCTCTATGCGATGTGCGGTTTTGCCAATTTTGCCAGCCTCGGCATCATGATCGGCGGACTCGGGACCATGGCGCCGGAGCGGCGCGAGGAGATCAATGCGCTGGGGTTGAAGTCGATCGTATCGGGCACGCTGGCGACGTGTCTGATGGGGGCGGTTGTGGGGGTTCTCACATAGATTGCCGTCATGGCCGGGCTTGTCCCGGCCATCCACGCCCTTGCTTCAATCGACGAGAAAGTAAGACGTGGATGCCCGGGTCAAGCCCGGGCATGACGAAAGCGGGCGACCGCGTCAGTTACCCCGCCAATTCCACCGTCTTGAACTCCGCCGGCAGGATCACCTCCAGCAACTCCACGTCGTCGGAATAATCCAAAATCATGTGCTTGACGCGCGGCGGCTGGGTCCAGGCGCTGCCTGTCTGCATCAGCGTCTCGCCCGCGCCCTCCATGTAGGTTTTCACCCAGCCCTTGAGCACATAGACCATCTGGAATTCGATGTCGTGATAGTGCAGTTTTGAGACTTCCGCCGGATTGCACGGCCCCTGCAGGCGGATCACCTGCGCATGCGCGAGGCCATGCGTGGCTTCGCCGATGCCGAGGTCGCGGTATTTGGCGTATGCCCGCAAACCGTCGGCCTTGAAGTCCTCTTCGCGGTGGTGGCTGATGGCGATACGCTGCTTCGGCCGGATTTTCCTGCCCGGCTTCGGCTTGGTCGCGCTCGTCGCCTTCGACGCGATGGTCTTTCGCGCGGAAGATTTGGCTGCGGCCTTGTGGCCCGACCACTTCTTCCTCACAGCGGGCTGCGCCGCAGCACGTGAGGCGATTTTCTTGCTGGCCATGGGTGCCTCCCTGCTTTGTTGTGGCAGAAGGTTAGCACACATTGGGACTTCCAGGGTGGGACAAAGCGAAGCGTGCCCACCGGCGAGCGCGTCGGCATGGTGGCAGGCTTCGCCTGCCCATGCTCCGCGTCTGCGATCCCCTCAATGCAGCCTGAACACGCCGTCGACGGCGCGCAACTCGGCCGGCTTGATCAGCTTGGAGTGCGCCACGGTAACGGAGAACAGCGGGCCATCGAGCTTTTCCTGCCAGAAGGCGAGGAAATCCTTCAGTGCCGGGAATTTCGGAAACAGATCGTAGTTCTGCCAGACATAAGTTTGCAGCAACGAGGGATGATCCGGCATCCGATACAGGATTTGCGCCGTCGTCAGCCCGTAACCCAGCACCTGCTTCCGGAAGTCTTCGGAAGCCACTCCAACCCGCGAGACCATGCCAAACCTCCTTTTGAGGAGCGCATTTGTCGTGGTGGCGAAACGCCGAGCCACCCCGGCGGAGATGCGCTCACATGAGAGAAATGTGACGCACGAGACCAACCCATCACAAGCCTAAATGTTTAACGTTTTGTTGAAAAAGTCCGCGTTAGCAGCAGCTTACCGCACGTGCTAATACGAGACGGGCACGCAGCCCGGGCCGGTTAAGCATCATGAGTGAAATTGGCAGGCGTCATATTTGACTGCTAATTTTTCTGCTAGAAGGCCTTGTCCCCCCAACAAGTCTGGCCTAAATCACCCGCAGCCGGGCTGGCACTCGCCGGCACGGACTGCCAAAATTCCAGAATCTGATAACATTTTCAGAAACTTAGGAGGACTGCATGAAATTCCGTCCGCTTCACGACCGCGTCGTGGTCAAGCGCATCGACGCCGAAGAGAAGACTGCTGGCGGCATCATCATTCCGGACAGTGCCAAGGAAAAGCCCTCGCAGGGTGAAGTCGTCGCCGTCGGCCCGGGTGGCCGCGACGAAGCCGGCAAGCTGATCCCGATCGACCTCAAAATCGGCGACCGCGTGCTGTTCGGCAAGTGGTCGGGCACCGAGGTCAAGATCGACGGCGAAGATCTCCTGATCATGAAGGAGTCCGACGTCATGGGTGTGCTCGACGTGCCCGCTTCCAAGAAGAAGGCTGCCTAAGCCAACCGCCTGACCCGCTCACCCCCAAGGAGCGCGCGAAGGCGCTTCCCCGACAGGGTGACAACAAGCATCAAACTCAGGGAAACCCACTATGTCAGCTAAAGAAGTCAAATTCGGCGTAGACGCTCGCGACCGCATGCTGCGCGGCGTCGACATCCTCGCCAATGCCGTCAAGGTCACGCTCGGTCCGAAGGGCCGCAACGTCGTGCTCGACAAGTCGTTCGGCGCTCCCCGCATCACCAAGGACGGCGTCACCGTCGCCAAGGAGATCGAGCTCGACGACAAGTTCGAGAACATGGGCGCCCAGATGGTGCGCGAAGTCGCCTCCAAGTCCGCGGACGCGGCCGGCGACGGCACCACCACCGCGACCGTTCTGGCGGCTGCGATCGTCCGTGAAGGCGCCAAGTCGGTTGCCGCCGGCATGAACCCGATGGACCTCAAGCGCGGTATCGACCTCGCGGTCGAAGCCGTCGTGGCGGACCTGCAGAAGAACTCCAAGAAGGTCACCTCGAACGACGAGATCGCCCAGGTCGGCACCATCTCGGCGAACGGCGACGCGGAGATCGGCAAGTTCCTGGCCGACGCCATGAAGAAGGTCGGCAACGAGGGCGTCATCACCGTCGAGGAAGCCAAGTCGCTCGAGACCGAACTCGACGTCGTCGAGGGCATGCAGTTCGACCGCGGCTACATCTCGCCCTACTTCG
>CAZSRR010000007.1:0-167710 GCA_964609175.1 uncultured Bradyrhizobium sp. | reverse complement strand
CGAGCAGCAGCACGTCCTTGACGTCGCCCTGCAGCACGCCGGCCTGGATCGCGGCGCCGATGGCGACGACTTCGTCCGGGTTGACGCCCTTGTGCGGCTCCTTGCCGAAAAGCTGCTTCACGACTTCCTGGACCTTGGGCATGCGGGTCATGCCGCCGACCAGCACCACTTCGCCGATTTCGGCGGCGGTCAGGCCGGCGTCCTTGAGCGCCTTGCGGCAGGGCTCGATCGTCTTCTGGACGAGATCGTCGACGAGGGCCTCGAACTTGGCGCGCGTCAGCTTCATTGTCAGGTGCTTCGGCCCGGTCTGGTCCGCCGTGATGAACGGCAGGTTGATCTCGGTCTGTGTCGTCGAGGAAAGTTCGATCTTGGCCTTTTCGGCGGCCTCCTTCAGGCGCTGCAAGGCCAGCTTGTCGTTGCGCAGGTTGATGCCCTGCTCCTTCTGGAACTCATCGGCCAGATAGCTGACGAGCCGCATGTCGAAGTCTTCACCGCCGAGGAAGGTGTCGCCGTTGGTGGACTTCACCTCGAACACGCCATCGCCGATTTCAAGAATGGAGACGTCGAAGGTGCCGCCGCCGAGGTCGTAGACCGCGATGGTGCCGGATTTCGACTTGTCGAGGCCGTAGGCCAGCGCCGCCGCCGTCGGCTCGTTGATGATGCGCAGCACTTCAAGACCGGCGATCTTGCCGGCGTCCTTGGTGGCCTGGCGCTGGGCGTCGTTGAAGTAGGCGGGAACGGTGATGACGGCCTGGTCGACCTTCTGGCCGAGATGGGCTTCCGCGGTCTCCTTCATCTTCTGCAGGATGAAGGCCGAGACCTGCGAGGGCGAATAGGTCTTGCCGTCGGCCTCGACCCAGGCGTCGCCATTCGATGCCTTGACGATCTTGTAGGGGACGAGCTTCTTGTCCTTCTCGACCATCGGGTCGTCGTAGCGGCGGCCGATCAGGCGCTTCACCGCGAAGAACGTACGCTCGGGATTGGTCACGGCCTGCCGCTTGGCGGGCTGGCCGACGAGGCGCTCGCCGTCATCGGTGACGGCCACGATCGACGGCGTGGTGCGCATGCCCTCGGCGTTCTCGATGACTTTGGCAGTCTTGCCATCCATTACGGCGACGCACGAATTCGTGGTGCCGAGATCGATCCCAATGACCTTTCCCATGGTCCTCATATCCTTCTTTTTGCGGCAGGTTGGCTGGGCCCTGAACGGCGCACCTAACCGAACCCCCAACGATCAAATACTCGCGATATTGCGACGGTGAGCCTCATATAGGAGGGGGGGTCCGCCCCGCAAGGACCGAACGCAAGCTTAGGGCCTGAAAAGGCTGACGTTTGAAAGATTGTGTCAGCCGGGACCGCCCCGGACCGGCAGAAGGGCTTCGTTAACAATCGGGCAAGGGTGTTCGATCGCAGGCAAGGCTTTGCGCGTCACGGCTGCGAGGACGACGCGCCCTGGAAAGGGACGCGGTATTTGGCCGCTATCGGCGTCTCAAAAACCGCCCGGATCGCTGGCATAATCCCGCGAAATTGAATGGCATGCTGGAACGAGACGGTGGAACGGATACCCAGGCCACCCTGTTGCAGGCACACCAAAACCGCTAAAAGCGAGCCGACCCGGATGACCCTTGCGTGCCCGAACGCTGCAAGATTCAACCAGAGATTCGCAAGCGGCATAGCTGGCCCTGCCCGATGGCCCTCATGCAAACCCGGTAGATCCTTCATGAACCTTACTCGATACTTCGCTGCGGTTGCCCTGATCGTTGCTGGCGCCTGTCACGGCCCCTCTGCCGCCCTCGCCGCCGATCCCGTCTTCCCGCCGGGTGCCAGGGTCGGCATGACGCCACTGGTCGGCCTCAACAAGGCGAAAGGGTTCATCGGCTTCGAGACCGAGGACCAGGGGGTCAAGGTCCTGATCGCAGACCTGCCGGCGGAGGCCTATGGCGAGATCGCCAACGCGTTCAAGGCCGCCCCGGGCGGCGTTGGGGGCATCAAGCCTGAAAGCATCGAGACCGCGGCCGGGCTCGCCTACTATACCGTCGAAAACGCCAAGGAGAGCGCCCGGGACGGTGCTCCCAATGTGCGCCGCTATTCGATGATCCTGCCCGGCCCCACCTTCTCCGGCTATGTCGCCATGCAGGTGCCGGAGAACGCCTCCAGGATCTATACCGACGAGGCAGTGCGCCAGATGTTCGCTTCCGCCGCGACTCGCAACGAGGTCCCGGTCGAGGAGCAGCTCGGGCTGCTGCCGTTCAAGGTCAGCGAGCTCTCGAACTTCAAGAACGTCCGGACGCTGGCGCCGGGCGCCGCCGTCATCATTTCCGACAGCGACGAAAAAGCCGGCTTCGAAGTAGCCCCCTTCATGATCATCGGCATGATCGGCTCGACGGCGGCTTCGCCGGCCGACCGCGGTCGCTTTGCCCAGCAAATCGCGACCACGATTCCCGGCGTGCGCGACGGCCGGATCACCATGTCGGAGCCCGTCCGCATCGATGGCCAGCCCGGCTACGAGACGCGGATCGACGCCGTCAGCGGCAAGAACAACACGCCCGTGACCATCGTGCAGTGGTTGCGGTTCGGCTCCCAGACCTCGATGCGCATCATCGGCTCAACGCCGCGTACCGATTGGACCACCGCGTTTCCGCGCTTCCGCGCCGTACGTGACGGCATTCATCCGCGAACCTGATCCGGATATTTGCAACCGCCGAAACTTCGGGCTTTCGTTCCGTCACCCGTCGAACTAGCCTTCCCACCGGTTCATTGGGGAGGTGCGCCATATTAGCTCGTAGGGCTTATCCTGACAGGTCTCGCCATGACATCCATCTCTATCCTGTCGTCGGACGAACTCCGCGCCGAACCGACGAAACCCGATGACGCTTCCGCGCTGATTATCGTCGACGTGCAGAACAGCTTCCTTCCAGGCGGCAGCCTTGCGGTGAAGGACGGCGAGCAGGTCATTCCGATTATCAACCGCGTCGCAAAAGGTTTTGCAAATGTGGTGATGACGCAGGACTGGCACACTGAGGACCACGTCTCGTTTGCCTCCACCCACTCCGGCAAGAAGCCGTTCGAAACCGTCGATCTCGCCTACGGCAAGCAAGTGCTCTGGCCCGATCACTGCGTGCAGGGCACCGAGGGTGCGGCACTGTCAAAGCACCTCGCGGTTCCGCATGCCGGCCTCGTCATCCGCAAGGGGTTCAACAAGAACCTCGACAGCTATTCGGCCTTCACAGAGGCGGACGGCAAGACCACCACGGGACTCGCCGCCTACCTGAAGGCGCGCAAGCTGAATAAGGTTTTCCTCGCCGGCCTCGCCACCGATTTCTGCGTGGCATGGAGCGCGCTGGACGCCCGCAAGGCCGGCTTCGAGACCTACGTGATCGAGGACGCCTGCCGCGGCATCGACACCCAGGGTTCGCTGGCCAAGGCGTGGGCCGACATGATCAGGGCCGGCGTCAAGCGGATCCAGTCGGCCGAGATTGCGGCTTGAAGCCGCGCAGTCGTTGCCGGAACCTCGATGTCCGAACCTGAAGCCCCACACCTCTTCGAAATGATCCGCCGAGCGCCGTCGCAGCGCACGGCGGGATTGATCTCGGGCATGTCGGGCTACCGCGAAACCACCGTTGGCCGGGTCTCGATGCGCGAAACGGCCGGCCTCGTGGTGCCGCTGATCATCAGCTTTGGCACACCGTTTCTGATCGCGCTCGGGCGCGAGCCCGGCGCATCCGACAAGCAGCCCAGTTTCGCTGCCGGGCTGTACGCGGGCCCGGTGTATATCGAATCCGATGGCGGCGCCGAATGCGTACAGGTCGATTTTACGCCGATCGGCGCCTATCGCTTCTTCGGTGGCGCCGTCGTCGATCTCGTTGCCCGCATGGTCGACATATCGGACGTTTTGGGGCGCGACGGCCGCGACCTGCGCGAGCGGCTTGGTGACACGCCACACTGGCAAGACCGCTTCGATCTGATCGAGGATTTCATCGCCGGCCGGACGCTGCTTTCGCCATCGCCCGAGATCGGGTTCGCATGGCGCCGCCTGGCGCACAGCGCAGGCAAGGCGCGGATCGAGACCTTGGCACGAGACCTCGGCTGGAGTCGCAAGCACCTGGTGAACCGATTCAGATCCGAGCTCGGGCTGGCGCCAAAACCGGTCGCGCGCATGCTGCGCTTTCAGGAGGCCTGCCGGTTGGCGCGAACCCATGCCTCAGGCGGCTGGGCCGGCATCGCAGCGGAAAGCGGCTACGCCGATCAGGCGCATCTGGCCCGGGAATTCTCTGACCTTGCCGGTGAATCGCCTACCGCCTGGGCCCGCCGCGTGGCGCGGATCGATGCGCGGTTGGCACGGCCGCACGACGCCTGACCCACAAGGTAACAAATCTTCAAGGCGGCACCGCACGTGCCGTGCATAGTCGCGCCGTATACCAACGAGCCCCGGGAGGTTTCCGTGACCACACAGACCGAAGCGCCGCGCCTTTATCCGACCATGCGCTGCCGCGACATCGACGCCATGATCGCCTGGCTGAAAGACGTCGTAGGCTTCACCGAGCGGGTCGCCTATCGCGACGACGCCGGCGTCATCCACCATGCCGAATTCGCTTTCGGGCCATCGCTGCTGATGATTGGCCAATGTCGCGACGATGAATACGGCAAGCTCGTCGGCGCCATCGGCGGTCGCCGTACCGACGCGCTCTACGTTGCCGTCGACGATCCCGATGCGCTCTACGTCAAGGCCAAGGCAGCGGGCAGCAAAATCGAAATGGAACCGCACGACACGGATTACGGAAGCCGCGACTTCGCCTGCCGCGACCCGGACGGCAATCTCTGGAGTTTCGGGACGTACCGGCCGAGCGTTGGCGACGCGCCGCTTTGATCAGCCCGCCACGTCCGCCGCCGGCGCAGCCTTCGGCCCGCCCTTGGAGACGCCGACCAGCGCCGGGCGCAGCACGCGTTCGCCGATCATGAAGCCGGCCTGCACGACCTGGACCACCGTTCCCGACGGAACGGACGGATCGGGTACCTCGTACATCGCCTGCTGGAAATTCGGGTCGAACTTCTCGCCGGACGGATCGAACTTCTTGACGCCGTTCTTTTCCAGCGAGTTGAGCAGCGACCGCTCCGTCAGCTCGACGCCCTCGATGAAGGCCTTGATGCCGGCATCGGCCGTCGCCTTGGCCTCGGCCGGGATGGCGTCGAGCGCGCGCTGCAGATTGTCGGCGATGTCGAGGATGTCACGGGCGAAGCCGGTGATCCCGTAGGTCTTGGAATCGGCGACCTCGCGACGGGTGCGCTGGCGCAAATTCTCCATTTCCGCCAGCGTACGCAGCACCTTGTCGCGCGCCTCGGCCAATTCCTTGGTCAACGCCTCGTTCGATCCTTCCTCGGGATCGTCGGGCATGATGTAGGGTTTTGAGATCACGGGCTCGCCGGTCGGCGCCGGTTTCACCGCGTCGTCACTCGGCCGGTTCGGATCGGTCATAAGACTGCCTTCTCAAAAACGATTCTGGTTCGATGGGGATTTGCTGCGCCGGATATCGTGCTTTGGGGACCGAAAATCAAGCACAACCCGCCCCGATTGAGGTGGTTTCGGGGCAGATCAGCCGCCCAGCATGCGGCTGACGATCCGAGCGGCGTAATCCACTGTCGGAATCACCCGCGCATAATTCAGCCGCGTCGGCCCGATCACGCCAAGCACGCCGACGATGCGGCCGGCGGCGTCGCTGTAGGGGGCGATGATGGTGGAAGAGCCGGACAGCGAGAACAGCTTGTTCTCCGAGCCGATGAAAATCCGCACGCCCTCGGCCTGCTCGGCCCGACCCAAGAGATCGATCACGCCACGCTTGGTCTCGAGATCGTCGAACAGCGACTTGACGCGTTCGAGATCCTCCAGCGCGTGCAGGTCCTCGAGCAGGTTGGCGTGGCCGCGCACGATCAGTTGCCGATCGTCTTTGTCGCCGCCGGACCAGCTAGCGATGCCGGCCGCGATCACCTTCTGCGTCAGTTGATCGAGTTCGACGCGGCTCTGCGCCAACGCGGTCTCGAGTTCGAGGCGCGCTTCGGCCAGCGTGCGTCCCCTGATCCGCGCATTGAGGAAGTTGGTCGCTTCCGTCAGCGCCGACGATGGCACGCCGGGCGGCAAGGTCAGCACGCGGTTCTCGACCTGGCCGTCTTCGCCGACCAGCACGACCAGCGCGCGTTCCGGCTCCAGCCGCACGAATTCGATATGCTTCAGGCGCGAATTGGATTTGGCGGTCAGCACGACGGCGGCGGCGCGCGTCAGGCCCGAGAGCCGCGTCAGCGCCTCGCCGAGCGCCGCTTCGACCGATTGCGCCTGGCCGACGAAGGCTAGCTGGTTCTGGATCGATTCCCGCTCGGGTTCGGTGAGGTCGCCGACCTGCATCAGCGCGTCGACGAAGAAGCGCAGGCCAAGTTCGGTGGGAAGGCGGCCCGCGGAAGTGTGCGGCGCGTAGATCAGGCCGAGTGCTTCGAGGTCGGACATCACGTTGCGGACCGAGGCCGGCGACAGCGGCACCGCGATCAGGCGGGAAATATTGCGCGAGCCGACGGGTTCGCCGGTGGCCAGATAGCTCTCGACGATTTGGCGGAAAATGTCGCGCGACCGCTCGTTGAGCTGGGCAAGCCCGGCAGGCGGCGCAATCAGGCCGATCGGATCGTGGTGGGCCACTGGTTACTCCCTGATACCCCCTAATTTGTCGTCCCGGCGCGACGATGACAACCCGCTTGTTCATGGCGCTCACGCCGAAAACGACGTCAAAACATCATGAAACCGCTGCCAAAACCTCTTGCCGCTGTGCATGCCCCCTCCTACAAGCACCGCGAACGGATTTTCGCCCGGTTTCGAAAGGATTTTCCCCATGCGGCCAAGCCGCCGTGCGCCCGATCAGTTGCGCCCCGTGTCGCTGGACCGCGGCGTGGTCAAATACGCCGAAGGTTCCTGCATGGTTAAATTCGGCGATACCCATGTGCTGGTGACCGCCACGCTGGAAGAACGCCTGCCGCCCTGGCTGAAGGGCCAGGGCCGCGGCTGGGTGACGGCCGAATACGGCATGCTGCCCCGCGCCACGCTGGAACGCACCCGCCGCGAGGCCGCCGCCGGCAAGCAGGGCGGCCGCACCGTCGAGATCCAGCGGCTGATCGGCCGCTCCCTGCGCGCCGCCGTCGACCTCGAAGCGCTCGGCGAACGCCAGATCACGGTCGATTGCGACGTCATCCAGGCCGACGGCGGCACCCGCACCGCGTCGATCACCGGCGCCTGGGTGGCGCTGGCGGACTGCATCGCGTGGATGAAGGCCCGCAACATGCTGAAGACCAACGTGCTGCGCGACAACGTCGCCGCGATCTCCTGCGGCATCTATCAGGGCACGCCGGTGCTCGACCTCGACTATGCCGAGGATTCCGAAGCCGAGACGGACGCGAATTTTGTGATGACCGGCGACGGCCGCATCATCGAGGTGCAGGGCACCGCCGAAAAGACGCCGTTCTCGCAGGACGAGTTTTTGGCGCTGATGGAACTGGCGCGCAAGGGGGTCGCGCGTCTGGTGGACTTGCAGAAGCTGGCCGTCGCTTGACTGGAAAAAAGGTCGTGGATGGCCGGGACGAGCCCGGCCACGACGGAATAGAAACAGGCATGGCGCTACATCGCAAAATCACCGGCCGCCTCGTGATCGCGACCCACAATCCCGGCAAGCTCGCCGAGATGCGGGAGTTGCTGGCGCCGCACGGGGTCGAGGCAGTGTCCGCGGGCGAACTCGGCCTGGGCGAGCCTGAGGAGACCGGGCAGACGTTTCGCGCCAACGCTGCGATCAAGGCGATTGCCGCGGCGAATGCGACCCAGCTCCCCGCCTTCGCCGACGATTCCGGTCTCGTGGTCGACGCGCTGGACGGCGCGCCCGGGATCTACTCGGCGCGCTGGGCCGGCGAGACCAAGGATTTCATGGCGGCGATGACGCGCATCGAGCGCCTGCTGCAGGAACGCGGCGCCAATACACCGGACAGGCGCAAGGCGCATTTCGTCTCGGCGCTGTGCGTCGCCTGGCCCGACGGGCATCTCGAAGAGGTCGAGGCCCGCGCCGATGGAACTCTGGTCTGGCCACCGCGCGGCACCGCCGGCTTTGGCTACGATCCGGCGTTTCTGCCCGACGGCTACGACAGGACCTTCGGCGAGATGACCTCGATCGAAAAACACGGCCTGCCGCCGCTCGGGCTCGGCCTGTCGCACCGGGCGCGCGCCTTCGTCAAACTGGCGGAGATCTGCCTTGGCTAGCAGCGAGCGCGAAGCCTTCGGCGTCTACGTGCACTGGCCGTTCTGTCTGTCGAAATGCCCGTATTGCGACTTCAACAGCCACGTCCGCCACGCACCGATCGACGAGCAAAGATTCGTCCGCGCCTTCGCCCGCGAAATCGAAACGACGGCGGCGCGAGCCCCCGGTCGAACCGTCACCTCCGTCTTTCTTGGCGGCGGCACGCCGTCGCTGATGCAGCCGCAAACCGTCGGCGCCATCCTGGATTCGATCGGCAGGCATTGGCGCGTCGCCGACCATGTCGAGGTGACGCTGGAGGCCAATCCGACCAGCGTGGAAGCCACGCGCTTTCGCGGCTATCGCGCCGCCGGCGTCAACCGCGTCTCGCTCGGCGTACAGGCGCTCGACGACGCCTCGTTGAAGGCGTTGGGCCGGTTGCACAGCGCGCGCGAAGCCTTGGACGCGGTCGCGATCGCGCGCGCGGCGTTCGACCGCTACTCGTTCGACCTGATCTACGCCCGTCCCGACCAGACGCCGCAGATGTGGGCCGACGAACTGAAGCATGCGATTTCGGAAGCCGCCGAGCATCTGTCGCTCTACCAGCTCACTATCGAGGAAGGCACGCCGTTCTTCGGCCTGCATGCGGCCGGCAAATTGAAGACGCCGGACGAAGCGGTTGCCCGAGCGCTCTATGACGTGACGCAGGAAGTCTGCGCGTACCACGGCCTGCCGGCCTATGAGATTTCCAACCACGCAAGGCCGGGCGCCGAATGCCGGCACAATCTGGTCTACTGGCGCGGCGAGGAATATGCCGGCATCGGGCCCGGCGCCCATGGGCGGCTGGACATCGATGGCGTCAGGCACGCGCTGGCCACCGACAAGCGCCCAGAGGCCTGGCTGATGCGCGTCGAGGCCAACGGCCACGGCGTCGTCACCGACGACGACCTCAACAGCGAGGAGCGCGCCGATGAATTCCTGCTGATGGGATTGCGGCTGGCCGAGGGCATCGACCCCGGGCGCTATGCGGCGCTGTCCGGCCGTACCCTCGATCCGGGCCGCATCGCGATGCTGCGCGAGGAAGGCGCGATCACGGTCGAAGCCGACGGCAGGCTGCGTGTGACCAAAGACGGGTTTCCGGTGCTCGATGCCGTGGTCGCGGATCTCGCCGCATAGCGCGAAGCGCTCGCTCCAACTAAGCGCCAAAACTTTTCGGCGATCCCGCCACCGGCGTGCCGCCGCCGCTCGTGACCTTCATCACCGCCAGTCCGCGTTCGTTGGTGCCGTCGGAGCGAAAGCGAAACAGCCCGTCGATGCCGGCAAAACCGGAAGGATTGGCAAGCGTCTCTGGCGAAAAACGTTGCGTGCCCTGCTTCGACAGCGCGGCGACCAGTGCGACCGCATCGTAGGCCAGCGTCGCCGTGCGCACGGGGTCGGCGCCAAACCTGGCGCGATAGCGGCCGGAGAAGGCGACAAAGCCCGACGGGTCCGGCGCGGCATAGAGCCCGCCCTGCAGCGCGGCGCTGGCATAGACGCGCGGATTGTCCCACAGCCCGGTGCCGAGCAATTGGATGTTGCGCAGATTCGCGCCGGCCGCGGTCAAGGCATCCGCCGTCGCGACGACTGATTCGCCGTCGTCGGCGATGAACAGTGCATCCGCCGATCCCAGCGATTGCGCCACCGTGCGCGCCGCCGCCGAACGGTCGGAGGCATATTTTTCGAAGGCAACGATGCGCCCCTTGCGGCCCGCCGCCTGCTTGAACGCAGCCTCGACCACATTGCCGTAGGCGTTGTCCGGCAGCAGTGCGGCGAACGATTTCTTGCCGATGCTGGCGGAGTAATCGACGATGCGGTTTACGTCGGATTCGGGCAGGAAGCTCAAGAGATAAACGCCGCGCCCGGCAACGCTGGAATCGGTCGAGAACGCGACCACGGGAATGCCGCGTGCGCGCGCCGCTTGCGCCGTCGCCGGCACCGAGGCTGCGAACAGCGGGCCGAGGATGATCTCCGCGCCTTCGCCCAGCGCCTGCTGGGTGACTTGCTGCGCGCCTTGCGGGCTGCCGCCGTCGTCCTTGATCAAAAGCTGGATGTTCGGATTCTGAAATTCCGCCAGCGCCATCTCGGCAGCGTTCTTCATCGACTGCGCGGCAACGCCCGCATTGCCGGCGGCCGAGAGCGGCAGGATCAGGCCGACCTTGACCTGCCCGGTGCCGACCGCCAGCGGCTGTTGTTGCGGCCCGGCCGGTCCCTCGGGCCCGGACTGGCCGAACGAATTGGAAGCCTGATTGCCGGAGCAGGCGCCGAGCAGCGGGACGCCGAGAAGGAAGCCGACCGCCGCGCGGCGGGTCGGTCCGGATCGCCCGGGACCGAACGATCCAAGCTTGCCATTGAGCGCGCCTACCATCTTTTCTCTTCTCTTGACCGACCGCCGTCGACCAGAATCCCGGCCCTTTGGACCAAGGCACCTGAACCGCTACTCAATACGATGCGGGATTCTGCATATTGTTCGGAATTAGTTAAATAAAACAAAAGGATTACGACTCTGTCCGCCGTGGCGGGGAACTTGAAGCAGGCCGGCCATCCGGCCGATATGGCGCTTGAACCAAGACCTCTCTAGATTGACTAGTATGCGCGCAAAACCCAGTTCCAACTACGGGTCTGATACCGAACCGGGTTCGGCCAACAGGACTTTTTTGATCGGCGGCTATGTCCACAATGCCCCTAAGCCGGCGCCCGGCCTCTATCTCGTGGCGACCCCGATCGGTCATCTCGGCGACATTACCCTGCGCGCGCTGGAGACATTGGCCGGCGTCGACATCATCGCCTGCGAGGATACCCGCATCACCCGCCGGCTGACCGAGCGTTACGCGATATCGGCGGAACTCAAGCCGTATCACGAGCATAACGCGGTGATGGCGCGGCCGAAAATTCTGGAACGGCTGGCGCAGGGCGCCTCGATCGCGTTGGTATCCGATGCCGGCACGCCGCTGATATCGGACCCCGGCTTCAAGCTGGTGCGCGAGGTCTCAGCCGCCGGCCATGCCGTGATCGCGGTACCCGGTGCATCCTCGGTGCTGGCGGCGCTCTCGGTCGCGGCGCTGCCGACCGACCGGTTCTTCTTCGAGGGATTTTTGCCGGCCAGGCAGGTCTCGCGGCGGGCGCGGCTGGCGGAGCTTGCGCGGATCGACGCCACGCTGGTCATGTTCGAGTCCGGCAACCGCGTGCAGGAGACGCTGGCCGATCTCGCCGAGATCATGCCCGGCCGCGATGCCGCGATCTGCCGCGAACTGACGAAGCTGCACGAGGCGATCACGCGGGGATCTTTACCAGAGCTTGCAGCCAATGCCGATACGCTGGAGACCCGCGGCGAGTTCGTGCTCGTGGTCGGTCCGCCGCGCGCGGATGCCGATGTCATGACGCAGGATGATCTCGATGACCTCCTGCGCACATCGCTGTCACGCGACAGCGTCAAGGACAGCGTGGCGCATGCGGTCGAACTGTCAGGCCGGCCGCGCCGCGAGGTCTATGCCCGCGCGCTGGAGCTCGCGAAAGAAATCAGGAACGGCGATGGCGAAGACTAAAGGCGCCACGCCGCCCGAAACGCCGGTGAGTGGAGCCGCGCCGGAGCGCGTCGCGGCGTTCCGCACCGGGCTTTCGGCCGAGAGCAAGGCTGCCGCCTATCTGATGGCCAAGGGCTATCGTATTCTGGCAAAGCGCTTCCGCACCCCCTATGGCGAAATCGACCTGGTGGCGCGCAAGCGCAACCTGGTCGCCTTCATCGAGGTCAAGGCGCGCGCCGGCCTCGACGAGGCTGCCTATGCAGTGACGCCGCGGCAGCAGCAGCGCATCATCGACGCCGCACAGGCGTGGCTGATGGCGCATCCCGAGCATGCCGAATTCGAGCTGCGCTTCGACGCCATCCTGATTGCGCCGCGGCGTCTACCACGCCATCTGTTGGCGGCATTCGACGCCAGCAACTGAATATCCCTCCAGAGACCCGGATCCTGCCCATGAAACTCAATGTCGCCGTCCAGATGGACCCCATCGCGCGCATCAACATCCGCGGCGATTCGACGTTCGCGCTGTTGCTCGAAGCGCAGAAGCGCGGCCATAGCCTGTCCTATTACACCCCCGACAGACTGTCGCTGCGCGGCGAGGAGCTGGTGGCGCCGGTTCAGAATCTGACCGTGCGCGACGAGGTCGGCGATCATTTCACGCTCGGCGAAGCCAAGCGCGAGCCGCTGCAGGCGTTCGACGTCATCCTGCTACGGCAGGACCCGCCCTTCGACCTCGCCTACATCACCTCGACGCATTTTCTCGAACGCATCCATCCCAAGACGCTGGTCGTGAACAACCCGGCCTCGGTGCGCAACGCACCGGAAAAGCTGTTCGTAATGAACTTTCCGCAGCTCATGCCGCCGACACTGATCTCGCGCGACCTCGAAGAGATCAATTCTTTCCGCGACCAACACGGCGCGGTCGTGATGAAGCCGCTACATGGTCATGGCGGCGCGGCAGTGTTTCGCGTGATGCCGCAGGACATGAATTTCGGCTCGTTGTTCGACATGTTCTCGGTCACTTTCCGCGAACCCTGGGTGATCCAGCGCTTCCTCCCAGAG
This sequence comes from uncultured Bradyrhizobium sp., assembly GCA_964609175.1. Taxonomy (GTDB): domain Bacteria; phylum Pseudomonadota; class Alphaproteobacteria; order Rhizobiales; family Xanthobacteraceae; genus Bradyrhizobium. The sequence continues at coordinate 154,839 of CAZSRR010000007.1, read as the reverse complement.
GTCAAGCACGGCGACAAGCGCATCATCCTGGTCGACGGCGAATTCGCGGGCGCGGTCAACCGCGTGCCCGCCCCCGACGACCTCCGCTCCAACATGGTGCGCGGCGGCGCCGCCCAGGCCACCGACCTGTCGCCGCGGGAGCGGGAAATCTGCGCCACGCTCGGCCCCGCGCTGCGCGAGCGCGGCCTGCTGTTCGTCGGCATCGACGTAATCGACGGCAACCTCACCGAGATCAACGTGACGTCGCCGACCGGCATCCGCGCGATCCAGCGGCTCAACGGCCCCGACGTCGCCGGGAAGATCTGGGATACCATCGAGGCCAAGCGGGCCGGGAAATGACCACCGCGCGCGTATGCCGCGGTGTCTAGCAAAGCTATTGCCTTGCTTCAGTATTACACCATCATGCAGCCATTCTTTCGACAAGAATGGACGGCGCGCTGGTGGGTGGCCCGGCCACGATGTGTGGATGACACTGGAAGGAGAAATGGAAACGCCTGAGAACCCCACGCCTCCGCTCGGCTCACCGCGCGACGCCTCTTCCGGCAGCACCGATGAAAAGCTCGCGCATGCCCACGAACAGATCGTGAAAGCGGATGAACAGCTCACGCGCCTGAGCGAGCAGCTTGCGAAACTCGAGCGCGACGACGCGCGTCCGTCTCCAGCCGATCCCGCCCCGCAGCCGGCCACGCCGCCATCTTTTGCGGCGGCAACGCCGTCAGCGTCCGCACCATCCGTCGCGCCGCCATCGCCATCCCCGCCGGCAAAGCCGGCGCGGCGTGTCCCCGCGGCCGTGCTGCTGCTGGCGGGGGCCATCATTGTCGCAACCGTCGTGTTTCATTTGTCATTTGACGGCGGCGCGCCACCTCCGCCACAGCTCGCATCGGCGTCATCCGCGCCTGCGGAAAAGCCGCCGCTGCCTGCGCAGGCTACCGTACCTGCGGTTCAAGTGGCTGCGGCAGAAGCTGCGCCGGCCACGTCGCCACAGCCGCTCGTCCTGGCACAGGCCGCGCCAAAGGACGCCGCGCCGGCAGCAGCCGTTTCCGACCAGGCCCAATTGCTGCAAACGATCGCGCGCGACCTTGCGAATCTGGAAAAGAACCTCGAGCAGCTGAAGGCCACGCAGCAGCAGATGGCCAGCGACAATTCAAAAGCCATCGGCGAACTCAAGGCGAGCCAGGAGGAGATGAAGCGCGCGCTCGCAAAGGTTTCCGAGCAGAGTCCTCCCAGAACGGCGCAGGCACCGGCACCTGTCGTGCGAAGGCCCGAGCGTCCGCCGCCCGCGCGACCGCGAATCCGCTATCCCCAGGAGTGGATGTACGACGACTGGTAGCCGCTGGCACGCCGTAGCTGTCGTCGGGAAGGCACTGCACGAAACGGTGCGCGTCGTTCCCTTCTCTCTCCGCTCATCCCACTTGCCAATTCCGGGAAGCGGGCGCAGCCTGTCGGCACGGATGAATCTGTCCGGGCAGCGAACCTGCAGTAATAGAAATTGGTGGAGGAATACGTATGACGACGAATCTTTCGCGACGGTCATTGCTTGCGCTCGGCGCCGGTTTGGGCGCCTCATCGATGCTCGGCGGCAGCGCGTTTGCGAAGGCGCCGAAGCTCGGTACGCAGACGCCATATTGGCACCGCTTCGTCCTTGGCGACGCCGAAGTGACTGTTGTCTCCGACGGCACGCTGCCGCTCGGGCCTCCCAAGGGCACATTCGTCGGCGTGCCCGATGAGGAAGTACGAAAAATGCTCTCCGACAACTTCCTCGATCCCAACAACGTCGTGCTCGAGCAGAACTCGCCGATCGTCAATACCGGCGACAAGCTGATCCTGTTCGACACCGGCATGGGCACGTCGAAGGCGTTCGGGCCAACCACCGGTCGTCAGCAGAAGAGCATGGCGGAGGCCGGCATCAAGGCCGCGGATATCGATGCGGTGGTGTGTTCGCACGCCCATATCGATCACATCGGCGGCCTCGTCGGCGCCGATGACAAGCCGTTGTTCCCGAACGCACAGGTCTACATCACCCAGAGCGATTTCGACTTCTGGACCGATGAAGGCAAGCTCGGCAGTCCGCTGAAGGATTTCGTCATTCACGCTCGCAAGAACCTGCTGCCGGTGCGCGATCGCATCGTGTTCATCAAGGACGGCCAGGAATTCCTGCCCGGCGTGCAGGCGATCGGGGCGCCGGGTCACACCGTGGGCCACACCATCTTCATGGTGACCTCGGCCGGCAAGTCGTTTGCCTTCCTCGGCGATCTCACGCATCACGCCGTGTTGCTGCTGGAGAAGCCGCGGATGCAATTCTCCTACGACAGCGATCCGAAACAGGCGGCCGACACGCGGGTCAAGCTGCTCGACATGATCGCAGCCAACAAGACCCCGGTGATGTCGTATCACTTCGCCTGGCCCGGCTTCGGCAACATCGCCAAGACCAGCGAAGGCTTTCATTACTATCCCGCGGCGATGAAGATGGAGCTCTGAGCCCCGAACCGTGCGGGGCCGGCCAAAAGCAGGCCCCGCAACTTTCGAGCGAGGTTGGCAGGTCGATCCAGCCAGCGGCACCTCGGTTCCGCGATATGTTCCTCTAATGTTCTTGACACGTCCACCGGTTCCCCGCTACCTTCGATTGCGTCACGAGGGGCAGCATGGTTGCGCGGGTTTCCACCGTCGCCTTTGAAGGCATCGAGGCTCGCGCGGTCGACGTGCAGGTGCAGGTCGCGCCCGGCCTGCCGGCCTTTGCCATCGTCGGCCTGCCCGACAAGGCGGTCTCCGAGGCGCGCGAACGGGTGCGCTCGGCGCTGATCGCCTCGGGGCTGGCGCTGCCGGCGCGGCGAATCACCGTCAACCTCGCACCGGCCGACCTGCCGAAGGAAGGCAGCCACTACGACCTGCCGATCGCACTCGGCCTGATGGCCGCGATCGGCGCCATCCCCGCGGATGCGCTCAACGGCTTTACGGTGCTCGGCGAACTCGGGCTCGATGGATCGATTGCTGCGGTGGCCGGCGTGCTACCCGCCGCGATCGGTGCGAACGCACGCGAGGAAGGCCTGATCTGTCCGGCGGCCTGCGGCACGGAAGCCGCATGGGCGAGCCCCGACATCCAGATCATCGCGGCCAAGTCGCTGATCCAGATCGCCAACCATTTCAAAGGCACGCAGGTGCTGTCGCGGCCGCAGCCGAAAGTGCAGGAGGCGGAGACGAACCATCTCGACCTGCGCGACATCAAGGGCCAGGAAAGCGCCAAGCGCGCGCTGGAGATCGCCGCCGCCGGCGGCCATCATTTGCTGATGATCGGCTCACCCGGTGCGGGCAAATCGATGCTGGCGGCGCGGCTGCCCTCGATCCTGCCGCCGCTGTCGCCGTCGGAACTGCTGGAAGTGTCGATGATCGCCTCCGTCGCCGGCGAAATCCGCGATGGCGCGCTGACCGCACGGCGGCCGTTCCGCAGCCCGCACCATTCCGCCAGCATGGCCGCACTGACCGGCGGCGGACTGCGGGCCAAACCCGGCGAGATTTCACTGGCGCACCAGGGCGTGCTGTTCCTCGACGAACTGCCGGAGTTCGATCCGCGGGTTTTGGATTCGCTGCGCCAGCCGCTGGAGAACGGCGAGGTTTCGGTGAGCCGGGCCAACCACCGCGTCACCTATCCGGCCCGCTTCATGCTGGTCGCCGCGATGAATCCCTGCCGCTGCGGCAGCGCCTACGAGCCCGGCTACTCCTGCAAGCGCGCGCCGGTCGACCGCTGCACCGCCGACTACCAGATGAGGATTTCCGGCCCGCTGATGGACCGCATCGACCTGCGCATCGAGGTGCCGGCGGTAACCGCCGCCGACCTGATCCTGCCGCCGCCGTCCGAAGGCTCGGTCGAAGTCGCCGCGCGCGTCGCGGCTGCCCGCAATCTGCAACTCGTCCGCTATGCGGCGGCCGGCCTGCCGCATGTTCGCACCAACGCACAGGCGCCGGCTTCGGTGCTGGAGACGATCGCCCAACCGGATGCGCAGGGGCAAAAGCTGCTGCGCGACGCCGCCGAAACCATGAAGCTCACCGCGCGCGGCTATCACCGCGTGCTCCGCGTCGCGCGCACGCTGGCCGACCTCGACGGCGCGGAAAAGATCGGCCGGCTGCATCTGGCGGAAGCGCTGTCGTACCGCGCGCTGGCCGAGGACCTGCGCCGCGCGGCTTAGCCCGCTAGGACTTTTCTGTCACGCGGGCCAGCAGCGCCAGCCCCGCCGCGAAGAACACGACCAACACCGCCATGCCGGCCTTCTGGCTCGCGGTCGCTGCGGTGATCGCACCGATCAGCAGCGGACCGATGAACGACGTCACCTTGCCGGTCAGCGCGAACAGGCCAAAATACTGCGCAACGCGATCTTTCGGCGCGAGGCGGATCAGAAGGGTGCGCGACGCCGCCTGCAGCGGGCCGCCGGCCGCGCCGATCAGGCACCCAAGCACGAGATAGGCGCGCTCGGCAGCGCCGGAAAACATTCCGCCGCCGGGCGCGGGCGGCGCCACCTTCACGAACAAGATCGAATCCTTGTCAACCAGCAGGATCGCTCCCACAGCGATCAGCAGGATCATCAGGCTGCCGGCGATGACGCGCCGCGGCCCGAACCTGTCGTCGAGCTTGCCGCCCAGCCACGCTCCGAAGGTGCCGGCGATCGCCAGCAGGATGCCGAAACTGCCGATCTGGATGGTGCGCCAGCCAAAGGTGCCGGCGGCGTAGATGCCGCCGAACGCGAACAGCGACACCAGTCCGTCGGTGTAGATCATGTTGGCGAGCAGGAACATCGCCAGCGATTTCCGCCGCGGCAGTTCGCCGAGTGTCCGCTTCAGTCCGCCCAGTCCTTCGCGCAACGCCGCGCCGACCGGGCGACGGGTCGGATAATCCGGCGTCAACAGGAACATCGGCAGCACGAAAATGACGAACCAGACGGCCGTCAGCGGCCCCGTGATGCGGTCGCCCTCGTGAGAGACCGGGTCGAGCCCGAACAGCGGCGTCAGGCCGAACAATGTGCGGCCGGTGTCGGGGCTGGCCGCCAGAAAACCCAATACCAGGACAAGACTGAGGATGCCGCCGGCATACCCGGTAGCCCATCCGGTACCGGACAGCCGGCCGATGCGATCCGGAGGTACCAGCGTCGGCATCATCGCATTGTTGAAGACGGTGGCGAATTCGATGCCGACGCTGGCGATCGCGAAGGCGAACAACAGCGGTGCGATGACGCCGGGGTCGCCGGGTTTGCCGAACCACATCAGCGAGGCGCCGATCACCAGCAGTGCGCCGAAAGCCGCGATCCACGGCTTGCGCCGGCCGCTGGCATCCGCAATCGCGCCCAGCACCGGCGACAGCAGTGCGATCACAAGGCCGGCCGCCGCGGTGGCGAATCCCCACAGCGCCTGACCCTGCGCCGGATCCGGTGCGACGAAGCTGGCGAAGTAGGGCGCAAAGACAAAGGTCGTGATCAGGGTAAAATAAGGCTGCGCGGCCCAGTCGAAGAAGATCCAGCTGATGACGGCGGCGCGTCGCGGGTACTGCCGCGGCATGTCAGCGCCGGTTGCCTCGGTAGCGATCACCGTCATGTGAGGAATTTCCTTCAAAAGCCGCGCGGGCCATTTTGCCGATCGCATCCAAAGCCATATAGCATTCGTCAGCGGTACCGGTCGTTATTGCCCGGCGTCACTCAAGCTTCAACTGCGGCGGATTTTCGATGGCTCTCTTTTCGATCCGATGGCGTCGGCTGGCCGCCACAATCGTCCTTGCGTTCGCGTGCGCGGCAACCGCCCATGCGCAGGATCGCCGGGGTTACGCAGCCGTCGATCTCTCCCCGGCTCGCGCCGTTGCGGCCGAACACGGCATGGTGGTGGCGCAGGAGCGGCTCGCCGCGCAAATCGGCGCCGAGATCCTGCGGCAGGGCGGCAATGCGGTCGACGCCGCGGTCGCCACCGGCTTTGCGCTGGCCGTCACCTATCCGCGCGCCGGCAACATCGGCGGCGGCGGCTTCATGGTGATTCATTCGGCGGCGCGCAACGAGGCCGTCGCGATCGACTACCGTGAAACCGCACCGGCCGCGATCACGCCGGACGTATTTCTCGGGGCCGACGGCAAGCCCGACAGCGACAGGTCACGCAATTCCGCGCTCGGCATCGGCGTGCCCGGCACGGTCGCCGGCCTGGCGCTGGCGCTGGAAAAATACGGCTCGGGCCGCTTCACGCTCGCGCAGATCCTCGCGCCCGCGATCGATCTGGCGCGCGACGGTTTTGCAATTGCCGACGACATGGCCGACACGCTGTCGGACATGTATCGCCGGATGGGGCGCTGGCCGAACGGCGCAAAGGGATTCTTGCGTAGCGACGGCGCGCCGCTGCGGGAAGGCGACCGGCTGACGCAGCCCGATCTCGCGGCGACGCTGACGGCGATTGCCGAGCAGGGGCCGCGCGGATTTTACGAGGGGCCAGTCGCCGAGCGGCTGGCAAAGGCGGTGCGCGACGGCGGCGGCCTGATGACGGCAGAGGATCTGAAATCCTATCAGGCGGTGATCCGCACGCCGGTGCGCGGTACCTATCGCGGCTACGATATCGTCTCGATGCCGCTGCCGTCCTCCGGCGGGACGGTATTGGTGCAAGCGCTGAACATTCTCGAAGGCTTTCCGATGGCGGACATCAGGCAGGGCAGCGCGACGTCGCTGCACCTCATGATCGAAGCCATGAAGCGCGCCTATGCCGACCGCGCGCGTTACCTGGGCGATCCCGCCTTCGTCAATGCGCCGACCAGAGCGATGATCACCAAGGAATATGCGGCGCGGCAGCGCGCCACCATCGATCTCGCGCGCGCGACGCCGGCAGGCGATGTGTTGGCCGTGAGCCCGCGCGAGGGCAGCAACACCACGCATTATTCGGTCGTCGATTCCGGCGGCAACGCGGTCAGTAACACCTACACCCTCAACTTCCCCTATGGCGTAGGACTGGTCGCCGAGGGAACCGGCGTACTGCTGAACAACGAACTCGACGATTTCACCGCCGCGCCCGGCGCCTCGAATGCGTTCGGCCTGGTCGGCTTCGAGGCCAACCTGCCCGGTCCCGGCAAACGGCCATTGTCGTCTATGTCGCCGACCATCGTACTGAAGGACGGCAAGCCGGTGCTGGTCACGGGCTCGCCGGGCGGTAGCCGCATCATCTCGGCGGTGCTGCAGATCGTGATCGGCGTGCTCGACTACAGGATGGACGTCGCCGCCGCCGTGGCAGCGCCCCGCATCCACCATCAATGGATGCCCGATGTGGTCCGCGCGGAACACGGTTTTCCCGACGAGGTGCTGGCCGGGTTGAGAGCGAAAGGCCACGAGGTGGTCGTGCCGCTCGGCCAGACCTCGGCGAATTCGATCGCAATCACGCCGAACGGTCTGCTCGGCGCCCCGGATCCGCGCACCCGGGGCGCAGCGGCGGTGGGACATTGACGCGATGACGGCTGACCGGGATTTGCTTTATAGATCATCGCCAATCTTGAGATCGGGAGCGGCCCAATGACATCTCTCAAAGACAAGACGCTGTTCATCTCGGGCGCCAGCCGCGGCATTGGTCTCGCCATTGCGCTGCGCGCCGCGCGTGACGGCGCCAATATCGCAATCGCGGCCAAGACCACCGAGCCGCATCCGAAGCTCAAGGGCACCATCTATACCGCGGCGGAGGAAATCCGCGCCGCCGGCGGCAAGGCGCTGCCGGTGCTGTGCGACATCCGCGACGAGGCGCAGGTGATCGCCGCCATTGAGCAGACCGTCGCCGAGTTCGGCGGCATCGACATCTGCGTCAACAATGCCAGCGCCATCAGCCTGACCAATTCGCAAGGAACCGACATGAAGCGGTTCGACCTGATGATGGGCATCAATACCCGCGGCACCTTCATGGTGTCGAAATACTGCATCCCGCACCTCAAGAAGTCAGAAAACCCGCATATCCTGATGCTGTCGCCGCCGCTCGACATGAAGCAGAAATGGTTCGAGCACTCCACCGCCTACACGATGGCGAAGTTCGGCATGAGCATGTGCGTGCTCGGGCTGTCGGGCGAGTTGAAATCCGCCGGTGTCGCGGTCAATGCGCTATGGCCGCGCACGACGATTGCGACCGCGGCCGTCGGCAATCTGCTGGGCGGCGAGGCCATGATGCGCGCCAGCCGCACGCCCGAGATCATGGGCGATGCCGCGCACGCGATCCTGACCCGGCCGTCGCGCGAATTCACCGGCCAGTTCTGCATCGACGACACGGTGCTGTACGCCTCCGGCGTCAGAGACTTTGAGCACTATCGCGTCGACCGCTCGGTGCCACTGATGTCGGATTTCTTCGTCCCCGACGACGATGCGCCGCCGCCCGGCGTCACGGTGCAGGCGCTGCCGGGCGCATGACGGAAATCATCCCCGCCCGATCACATACGGCCCGCCCTTTTCCAGCGCGCGCGAATAAGCGGGGCGGGCGTGGATGCGTTCGAGAAACGCCATCGCCCGGGGGTGGCCGATCTCGAGCCCGCCGCGCGCAGCGGCGGCCTCCAGCGGAAAACTCATCTGGATGTCGGCAGCGCTGAATTCCGCGCCGGCAAACCACTCGCTTTTCGCCAGTTCGCTTTCCCAGTAGTCCATGTGCTGCTTGAGCTGCGGATTGACCAGCGTCGTCAGCGCCGTGTTGGAAACCTTGCGCACCACCGGCCGAAGCAAGGCGGGCGCGCGCTTCGGCATCAGCGCGAACAAGAGCTTCAGCAGCAACGGCGGCATCGCCGAGCCTTCGGCATAGTGCAGCCAATAAGTATAGCGCAGACGCTCCGGCGTGCCCGGCGGCGGGATCAGCCGTCCTCCGCCGTAGGTGCCGACGATGTATTCGCAGATCGCACCGGACTCGGCGATCGTGTTGCCATTGTCGGTGATGACCGGGGATTTGCCGAGCGGATGGATGGCGCGCAATTCCTGCGGCGCCCGCATGTCCGGCTGGCGCTGATAGCGGACGATTTCGTATGGGACTTCCAGTTCCTCGAGCAGCCACAGCACGCGCTGCGACCGGGAATTATTGAGATGATGGACCGTGAGCATGGCATTCCCTTGGATTGGCCGCCGTTGGTGCCAGCCGGTCGGGACAAAGTCGAGACGGTCTAACGAAGGACGCCAATATTTACCCGGACGATATTGACCAGAAAAATTTATCCGGGTAAATATTCACAACCGAAAATTCCGAGTTTCCAACGATGACCCACCAAACCCGCCCCCATTACACCGCCTTCCTCGGCCTGACGCGCCTTGCCGCGGGCCCACTCGCCGAGGTCGCGATCGCGGTCATGCAGGCGTCCCGCCGGCCCGCCGCGCCGTCGATCATCATTTTCAGCGATGCGAACGGACAGCCGATCGATCTCGACCTTCGCGGCACCGAACGCGACGTGATTGCCCGCCTGCCGCAACCGGCCGCGCCGCCTGATTCCGAAGAACAGGCGCCAACCGAGCCACGTGGCCGCGGGCGGCCAAAGCTGGGCGTTGTCGCGCGCGAGGTAACGCTGTTGCCGCGCCATTGGGAATGGCTCGGCGCGCAACCCGGCGGCGCGTCGGTCGCGCTGCGAAAACTGGTCGAAGACGCCCGTCGCGCCAATGGCGACGCCGATCGCGCCCGCGCCGCGCGGGATGCCGCCTATCGCTTCATGTCGGTCATGGCGGGCAATCTCGCAGGCTTCGAGGAAGCGTCGCGGGCCTTGTTCGCCGACGACCGGCGGCGTTTCGTCGGGCTCGTCGCCGGCTGGCCCGACGATATTCGCGACCACGTCGTCAAGCTCGCCTTCAGCGATCGCGCCGAGCCATAGGCACGATCGCGCGACGTCCACGATATTATGACCATCATAATATCGTGGACGCGCCGCCCGCCCTGCGCCACAATACGGGGAAACATCAAGGGAGACTGTCGTGAGCACCAATCCACAATTCCTATTCGATTTCGGCAGTCCCAACGCCTTCCTCAGCCATGAAGCGATACCGGCGATCGAACGGCGCACCGGCGTCAAATTCGAATATGTGCCGATCCTGCTGGGCGGCATCTTCAAGGCCACCAACAACAAGTCGCCGGCCGAAACGCTCGCCGGCATCAAGAACAAGCGCGAATTCCACGCGCTGGAAACCCAGCGCTTCCTGACGCGCTTTGACGTCAAGCCTTACGTCTGGAATCCGTACTTCCCGGTGAACACGTTGAACCTGATGCGCGCGGCGGTGGCGGCGCAGTTCGAGGGCGTGTTCGAGAAATATGTCGAAGCCGCCTTCCATCACATGTGGGTCGAGCCGAAGAAGATGGACGATCCCGAGATCGCGGCCAAGGCACTGGCATCGTCCGGCCTCGATGCCGCAAAACTGCTGGCGCGCGCGCAGGACGCCGACGTGAAGGCCAGACTTATCGAGAATACCCAGAACGCCGTCGAACGCGGCGCGTTCGGCTCGCCGACCTTCTTCGTCGGCAACGAGATGTTCTTTGGCAAGGAGCAGCTTCGTGAAGTCGAAGAGATGGTGAAAGGCGAATAGCGAGTAGCGAATGGGAGTAGTCCATAGTAAATGGCGGATCGGGCTTCTAATCCCTATTCGCTACTCGCCATTCGCCCCCTCCAAGACCAATAACAAGGAAACAATCCATGCGCATTCTCGTGGTCGGGGCCGGCGCCATCGGCGGTTATTTCGGCGGCAGGCTGCTGCAGGCCGGCAATGACGTGACGTTTCTGGTCCGCCCCAAACGCGCTTCGGAGCTCGCAGGCGCAGGCCTCGTCATCAAGAGTCCCAACGGCGACGTGACGCTGAAGAGCCCGCCGACCGTCCAGGCTGACAAGCTCTCGGAGAAATTCGACGTCGTGCTGCTCAGCTGCAAGGCGTTCGACCTGCAAGACGCGATCAAGTCGTTCGCTCCGGCGGTCGGGACAAACACAGCCATCATCCCGCTTCTCAACGGCATGCTGCACCTCAACGTGCTCGACGAGAAATTCGGCGCCGCCCGCGTGCTCGGCGGCCTTTGCGCCATCGCGGCGACGCTCAACGAGGCCCGCGAAGTGGTCCAGCTCGCACCGATGAACTCCCTCAATTTCGGCGAACGCGACGGCACCATGTCCGAACGGGTACGCGCGATTGCAAACGTGTTCGAGAGCGGCAAGTTCGGCGCGGTGGCCAGCCAACACATTCTGCAGGACATGTGGGAGAAGTGGGTTTTCCTGGCCTCGCTCGCGGCGTCGACCTCGCTGATGCGCACGTCGGTCGGCAACATTCTGGCGGCCACCGGCGGCAAGGATTTTCTGCTCGGCATGCTCGACGAATGTTCGGCGATCGCCAAGGCGTCGGGCCATGCGCCGACCGGACCGTTCTTCCAGCGCACCAGCGGCCTGCTGACGACGGAGGGATCGCCGATGACCGCCTCGATGTTCCGCGACATCAAGGCCGGCCTGCCGGTCGAGGCCGATCACGTGATCGGCGACCTCGTCACCCGCGCCGACGCCGCAAAGATCCCGGTGCCGAAACTGCGGATCGCCTATACGCATCTCAAGGCATATGAGAAGCAGCGGGGCTAGGCTACCGCGAGGCGCGAGCGGATTTCGGCCTGCAGCGTCTCTGCCCGCACCTTGCTGTCGAGCTGCGGCGTATCGAGTATCTGGCCCGAGCGAAGGTGGACCCGGACGCTGAAGGTTTCGGAGCGGCTCTCCCAATCATGGGTCTTGATGTCGGTCGCCAGCACCTCGCCAGGACGAACGACCTCGGTCCGCGACCGCCACGGCGATTTTCGATCGAAGCGCATTTCGGAATGACCCAGCGTCCAGGTCACGTCATCACCGAAAATACCGGCCATCAGGAAACAGGCGCCGATCGAGCAGGCGCCGAGCACGACGATCGCAAAAAACAGCGACCACCATCCGACCGGCCACAGGGCAGGTCCAAGGTCATACAGCACCACCGCGATGATCGCCGTCCCCAATCCGCCGAAGACCATGCGCGCCATCGGGCCATACGGAGCCCGCAACTGGATGTCGTGCCGCTTCGTGCCGTCCGTCTGCATCCCCTATTCGATAGGTACGAAGTCTGAAGATCGCGTTGCCGGCCACGCTACAAATGCGCGAGATAATGCGCCAGCGCCTCGATCTCTTCCTCGCTGAGCGGAAACGCGACCTCGGCCATCGCCGCCCTGGCGCCGCCGGCGCGTACGCCGGTTTTGTAGTCGCGCAGCGCCTTGACGAGATATTCCTCGCGCTGGCCGGCGATGCGGGCGACCGCCTTGGTGCCGGCGTAAGTATCGGTATGACATGCCGCGCATCGCCGGCCGGCGGCGGCCTGCGCACCCTTGGCTGACAGGTCCGGATCGTCGTCGGGCTTGGGCGTGTTCGGCGGCGCCAGCGAGGCGTAGTAGGCACCGAGGTTGCGGATATCCTCGTTGTTGAGCTCGGCGACGATCGGCTGCATCTGCTCGCTCTTGCGGGTGCCGGCGCGGAAGAACACGAGCTGCCACTGGATGAACAGGTCGGGCTGCGCCGCCAGCGAGGGAACGTTCTCCATCTGCGAAATGCCGCCCTCGCCGTGGCAGCCGACGCACAGCTCGGCCTTTGCCCTGCCGGCGGCGATGTCGGCGGCGCGGACCGGGGAGCTGCAGGCGATTGCAGCCAGCATGATCCCGCTGAGCGCACTTCGCATGTGAAAGCCTCCGCAAGCTTATTCAAACAACAGAGGCTGCGGCCACTCGTTCCGAGTAGCCGCAGCCTCTAGACCGTTAAGCGTCCTACTTCTTGTAGCTGATGCGATAGACGGCGCCGGCCCAGTCGTCGGACACCAGGATCGAGCCATCCTTGGCAATGATGACGTCGTTCGGGCGTCCGAGATAGCCGGTGTCGCCCTCGAGCCAGCCGGAGGCAAATATCTCCGATTTAGGATTCTTGCCGTCGGCATCGACGATCACGCGCTTGATACGGGCGCCCTGGTACTTGTAGCGGTTCCAGGAGCCGTGCTCGGCGATCAGGATGTTGTTCTTGTACTCAGGCGGAAATTGATCGCCGGTATAGAACTTCATGCCGAGCGGCGCGACATGCGCCCCGAGCTTGACGACCGGCGGGGTGAACTCCTCGCACTTGTGTCCCATGGCGAATTTCGGATCCGGGAAATCGCCCTGGTGGCAGTAGGGATAGCCGAAGTGCTCGCCGATCTTCGAGATCATGTTGAGCTTGTCGCTCGGCATGTCGTCGCTGATCCAGTCGCGCGCGTTCTCGGTGAACCAGTATCGTCCGGAGCGCGGATCGACGTCGCCGCCGACGCTGTTGCGGACGCCGAGCGCCCAGATCTCGGCATTGCCGGTCCTGGGATCGACGCGGCGGATCTGCGACAGGCTGGTCGGCGGCAGGCCGATGTTGAAGGGCGGTCCGAACGGCAGATAGAACCAGCCGTCCTTGTCGACGGCGATGTATTTCCAGCCATGCGCGACGTAGGACGGCATGTCGTCATACACCACCTTGCCGGCGCCGAGATTGTCGATATTGGCTTCGGCGTTTTCGTATTTGATCAGCTTGTTGATCGCGACGACGTACAGCGAACCATCCTGGAACGCGAGGCCGGTCGGCATGGTGAGGCCCTTGAGGACGGTCTTGACCTCGCGTTTGCCGCCAACGTCCTTGATCGCGTAGACGTTGCCGAGGCTGAAGGAACCGACGAACAGCGTGCCCTTGTCGCCCCAGGCCATCTGCCGCGCTTCCAGCACGTTCGAGGCGTAGACCTCGATGCTGAAGCCGTCCGGCAGCTTGATCTTTTTCATCATCGCCGCGAGCTCGGCCTCCGAAGCGCCGGTCGGCGGGCCGGACGGCGGCGCCTGGCCCTTCTGGGCCTCGGTCTCGTCGCCCAGGAACCAGTCCGGCGGCGGGTTGGTCCAGAATTCCTTGGTGCCGGACTCGTATTTCTTCAGAGGCTTCTGTTGCGCGCCGGCCGGGCCGGCTCCCGCGACAACAAGAATGGCTGCGAGCGCAAGAATGGATCGATTGAAAGCCGATTTCATCGCGTCACTCCCTAGGCAGCCTGACGGCTGCACCTGATATTTTATTTTGAGAACGTTCGAGAGACGTATTTGGTCTGATGAAGATGCAGACGGGGAAATGGTAGCACATACAATTCGGGAGAGAAGCGCATGGCGCGCAGCTCCAACTGCTCGAAGCAAATTGTCAGACGGATAGCCAAGTCGCGCATTGGCCGTCTCGCACCGTTGCACCGCAACATCTCTGCTGGGCAACCAAGGCCCTTGTCGAAGGGCGCACGTGTGGGCGGCGTTCCACGGATCGCACATCAGCGCCAGCGGGCGGACAATCAGTCGACGCAATTGTGGTCCATTTCATAGCGGGGCGCGCGAATCGCAGCGAAGCTTCAGCAGCCCGTTTAACAGAATGCCGGTCGTGCGCGGCCGCGCCTGAGCGAGCGCGCCATGGCGAACAAGCGGATCATCCTGCTGTCGGACGGTACCGGCAATTCCGCCGGCAAGGTCTGGCGCACCAACGTCTGGCGAGTGTTTGAATCGCTGGACCTGACGAGTTCGCAGCAGATTGCGTTCTACGACGACGGCGTCGGCACTTCCTCCTTCAAGCCATTCGCGATCCTGGGCGGCGCCTTCGGCTTTGGCCTCAAGCGCAACGTGCTCGACATCTACAAGTTCGCCTGCCGGAACTATCGCTCGCATGACGACTACCAGGCGCTGGAGTTGGCCGCCGCCAAGGCCGAAAATCGCAACGAGAGATACGGGCCGTGGCAGAGCGACGACATCTTCGCGTTCGGCTTCAGCCGCGGCGCCTTCACCATACGCGTGGTGAACGGGCTGATCTGCGAGCAGGGGCTGGTGAAATACCGGACGGAGGAGGAACTCGATCGCAAGGTCGCCGCCGCCTACCGTGCGCATCGCGCGGAACACTTCAAGTCGCGCTTCCAGATCGAATGGGTGTTTCGCAAGCTGCGCAACCTGTTCGTCTCCGCCCGTCACGACAAAACCGAGCGTCCGGTCGACCACGTCGCCTTCCTGGGCCTCTGGGATACGGTGGCCGCCTACGGCCTGCCGGTCGACGAAATGACGCGCGGGGTCAGCCGGTACCTCTGGCCGCTCGAACTGCCGGACCGGCAGCTCAATCCGCTGGTCCGCAAGGCCTGTCATGCGCTTTCGCTGGATGACGAGCGCACGACGTTCCATCCGTTGCTGTGGGACGAAAGCCCGGAAACGGTCGCGACCGGCACCAGGGGCACCAACTCGGAGCGCATCTCTCAGGTGTGGTTCGCAGGCGTGCATTCCAATGTCGGCGGCGGATATCCGGATGACTCGCTCGCCCACGTCTCGCTCACCTGGATCCTGTCGGAAGCCAGGCGCCTCGGACTCACCTTGAAGGAAGCGCCGGGCGCAGATCCCGACGCTTTCAAGCGCGTCCGCTCGACCCAGGACAAGGACGGGCGAATCTACGATTCGCGAAACGGGCTGGCCGGCTACTACCGCTACGGACCGCGGAGCGTCGCCGCGCTGTCGGACACGCGATATTCGGACGACAAGCGCGATTGCGTCAAGATCGCGATGCCGAAGATCCACGAGAGCGTGTTCGCGCGGATCGCCGTCGATGCGCATCTCTATGCGCCGGTCGGACTGCCCCCAGCCTACGAAATGCTGACCTATGACGAGAAGATCGTTTCGCCCGACATGGCCGGGTACGAAACGTCCAAGGCCGCGCGCGGCCGCGAAAAGACCCAGGAACATGTCGTCGGAAGTTCGATCTGGCGACGGCGCGTCATCTATTTCCTGACCGTCATCGCCTCGGTCTACCTGCTGGCCTATCCGCTATCATCGCAATTGCCTCCCGCGGCCGAATACACAAGCCGGCTCAGGCCGCTTTCAGACGTCATCCGCATGGTCGGCATGGCGCTGCCGTCGGCGGTGAGTTCACGCTGGATCGACGCCTATGCGAGAGACCCGCTTTCGTTCGTGCTTCATGCCGGACTTGTCGCACTGCTGTTGTGGTTGAGCGTCGGCCTGCGGAGCCGGATCACCGACCAGATGCGTCACGCCTGGCGAGTGAGCCTGTCGAAATTCGATATTCATGGCCGCCATGCCGAGCCGCCGGCCGGCATGAGCACGGCGCAGAAGGTCGTCTGCCTTGGCCTGCTCGCAATCGCGCTCTATCCGGTGCCCGCCCGGATCGGCTACCCGATTCCAGCGGCGCCGGAGGCCCTGCAGATACTCATCGACAGCATTACAAAACCCTATTTCCGGTTCTTTGCCGTCGCGATCCTGATCACGATGTGGCTCAGCGACTCCTTCATCGCCTGGTTCAGGCTCAAGGACGCCTACAAGCAAGTCATCACCACCATCAAGCTCAAGATTGCGCCGGGAGTTTTTGCGTTCCTGTTTCTCTACGGCGGCGTCGCGCTGGCGAGCCACTACATCTTCAACATCCGCGACAGTTTCGGCGATTTCTGCAAGCCGGATGTAAAGGCGAGCAAGCTCGATCTCTGCACGACCGCCGAAGCGGGCCAGTGCACCCGGTCGCCCGACGGCACGCTGCCCGGCACGTGCACGAAACTCTGCGCCGTCAGAACGGAGTTCGACACCCGCAATATCTGCACTTCGACCGGGGTGAAGGTCTTTGCCGGCCAGACCTACACGTTCGAGATCAGCAAGAAGGGCGAATGGTCGTTCCTCGGCGCAGACTCCGGACCTGGCGGAATGCCGCTGAGCGAGTTCTGGCGACACAGGGAGCCCACCTGGTGGGGTTCGGCCGTTGCCTTGGCGCAAATGACGGCTTTGGTGGCGGCATATCCGATCAAGCGCACGTTCGACCGGCCGTTCGGACGTGTCATCACGCGCTACGGCGAAACCGGCAATACCGAAAACTTCATCGATACGCGCGACGACCCCAGGACGGTCGAGTATTTGCGGGAGACGTTCAAGCCGCCGGTCGACGGCGAGCTCTATGTCTATCTGAACATGCCGGTGAGCGGCTTCTGGCCGGGTCTGTTTCGGGACGTCAATTCAGGGACGGCAAGGGTTCGGGTCGTTCGTGTTCCGAACAGGTGAGTTCAGGGCCGGAATGGCTTAGCCGACAAGACCGCCGAACAACGGCCTGCGGGCGGGCGGGCGGGATTGCCATGAGGAAAATCTGGAGCGGGCGAAGGGGCTCGAACCCTCGACCCCGACCTTGGCAAGGTCGTGCTCTACCACTGAGCTACACCCGCATCCGAGATGGCGGCGAACGCGCGCCGTCAACGGCAGACGTATGACAAATGCCGACCGCGAATGCAACAGCCGGGATGCGATCTGGTATCGTGAAGATTGCCCCGTTCTGGGGGCAAATGGCAGTGAAACGGTCCGAAACCGCGCCGGCCGGGGGTTTTTTGTCGCATGCAGCCGCGTGGGAACTCATGGACTGGCTGCGCCACAAACCCGGGCGGATCGATTCGCTGGCGCCCTCGACACGCCAGCCGGTGAACCGGCCGGCGCCCTTTTTCGTTACTCCATCCGAAGACCAGCTCGATATCCCGTCAGGCCGGACCCAAATGGGTTCACCCGATTGAATTTTGTGACGAAGCCGCCATTTAGCGGAGGAGGAACTTGCCCCCAGCCATGCTAGAACGGGGCCGGAATTCCGTAACATCTCGATCCAAGACATCTTCTTGAGACATCAGGCGAGGATACCGTGACGATAGTTGAGCAGGGTGGCGGACCGGCGCCGCAGGCGACACCCGATCTGATCAAGGAGGCGACCACCCAGTCCTTTGTGAAGGATGTCATCGAGGAATCGAAGCGCCAGCCGGTGCTGATCGACTTCTGGGCGCCCTGGTGCGGCCCCTGCCGCCAGCTCACGCCGGTGCTCGAAAAGGCGGTCCGTGCCGCCAAGGGCAAGGTCAAGCTGGTCAAAATGAACATCGACGAGCATCCGGCGATTCCGGGCCAGATGGGGATCCAGTCGATCCCGGCCGTGATCGCGTTCGTTGGCGGCCAGCCCGCCGACGGTTTCATGGGCGCGGTGCCGGAGAGCCAGGTCAACGCCTTCATCGAGAAGCTCACCAAGGGCGTGAGCGCGCCCGGCGAGCCGAACATCGCCGAGATACTGCAGGAGGCCGAAGCCGTGCTGGCGGAAGGCGACCCTGCCGGCGCCGCGCAGATCTATGCCGAGGTTCTCGGCTTCGATGCCACCAATATCGCCGCGATGGCCGGACTGGCTAAATGCTACGTGACGACGGGCGCCATCGAACAGGCCAAGCAGACGCTGGCAATGGTGCCGGAATCCAAACGCAACGACGCCGCCGTCAAGGCGGTGCAGGCCTCGATCGACCTTGCCGAACAGGCGCAGGCGGTCGGTCCTGTCGCCGAGCTGGAACAGAAGCTTGCCGCCAACCCGCTCGACCATCAGGCGCGGTTCGACCTGGCCACCGCGCTGAACGCGCAAGGCGCACGTGCGGAGGCGACCAACCAGTTGCTCGAGATCGTCAAGCGCGATCGCAAGTGGAACGATGACGCCGCGCGCAAGCAGCTGGTTCAATTCTTCGAGGCCTGGGGCGGCGCCGACGAAGCCACCGTCGAGGGTCGCAAGCGGCTGTCGACGATTCTTTTCTCGTGAGCCGAACGCACTGAACCCACGCAACTGACCGGGAACGCCGATGCCGATCAATGCCGAATACCGCGGACCCGGCGAACTTCCCGAAATCATTCCGGTGTTCCCGCTGCCGGGCGCGCTGCTGCTGCCGCGCGGCCAGATGCCGCTCAATATTTTCGAGCCACGCTATCTGGCGATGGTGGACGACGCGCTGCGCGACGGCCACCGGCTGATCGGGATGATCCAGCCGGACATCAACCATACCCGCGACGAAGCCAGGCCGGCGCTGTTCAAGGTCGGCTGCGTCGGCCGCATCACCCAGCTCGCCGAATCCGGCGACGGGCGCTATATCCTGGAGCTGACCGGCATTGCGCGCTTCAGGGTGGTGGAGGAAGTAACCGCGCTGACTGCGTACCGGCAATGCAAGGTGGATTTCTTTCCCTATGCCGACGATTTCGTCGCGCGAAAGGGCGAGGACGCCGTCGACCGCGCCGCGCTGCTCGACGTGCTGACCGATTTTCTCGAAGCCAACAATCTGAAGGTGGATTGGGAAGGCATCGAGGGCGCGCCGAACGAGGCACTGGTCAACGCGCTCGCGATGATGTCGCCCTACGGTCCGGCGGAGAAGCAGGCGATGCTGGAAGCGCCCGACCTGAAAACCCGCGCGGAAATCCTGATCGCGGTTACCGAAATGGACCTCGCCAAGAAGCGCACCAGCGGCGACACCGGATTGCAGTAGAGCAAGAGCCCCGTCTCGATCCGATCGAAACGGGGCTCCAGGATGCTTTGACGCCGTTGCCAAGCTGCACCGGCTTACATTCCACCGGTGCAGCGTTCGGTGATGCGACGATCCGCAGCCGACGGAAGTCAGGCCGCCCGTACCGACTGCAGGAACTTCTCCACCTCGCTCTTCAGCCGGTTGCTGTCGCCGGACAGCATTTTTGCCGCCGACAGGACCTGGGCCGAAGCCGACCCGGTCTCGCCGGCGCCGCGTTGAACGTCCATGACGTTGGAAGAGACTTGCTGGGTACCTTGTGCGGCCTGCTGGACGTTGCGGGAGATTTCCTGGGTCGCTGCGCCCTGCTCTTCCACCGCAGCCGCAATCGTCGAGGAGATCTCGGAAAGCTTTTCAATCGTGCCGCTGATTTCCTTGATCGCGCCAACCGATTCATGGGTCGCCGCCTGGATGCCGGAGATCTGCTGGCCGATCTCGCCGGTGGCCTTCGCGGTCTGTTCGGCGAGTGCCTTCACCTCGGAGGCAACCACAGCGAAGCCGCGCCCGGCCTCACCGGCCCGGGCCGCCTCGATGGTCGCATTCAACGCGAGCAGATTGGTTTGGCCGGCGATCGTGTTGATCAGTTCGACCACGTCGCCGATCCGCGACGCCGCCTTCGACAGTTCGGCAACCCGATTGTTGGTGTTGCGCGCCTGATCGACCGCCTCGTTGGCCATCCGTGCGGATTCCTGTACCTGCCTGCTGATCTCGTTGACCGATGAGGAGAGCTCCTCGGTGGCCGACGCCACCGACTGCACGTTGGTTGACGCTTCTTCCGATGCCGCCGCGACCATCGTGGTCAGTTCCTGCGACCGCTCGGCGGTATTGGTCAATGTCGTGGCGGACGCCTCCAGTTCGGTGGAGGCGGACGACACGGTTTCGACGATCTCGCCGACGGCGGCTTCGAAGCTGTCCGCGAGCTTGATCATGTCCGCCTTGCGCTGGCGGGCCGCGATCTGGTCCTGCTCGGCCTTGGCTTCCGCTTCCGCGCGGGCCTTCTGCTCGGCCTTGATCTTGAAGGTCTCGACCGCCTGCGCCATGTCGCCGACCTCGTCGCCGCGGCCGAGACCGGGCAGGACGACATCGAAATTGCCGTCCGCCAGTTCCCGCATGCCGGCGCACAGACCGATCACGGGCCTGGAGATCGCGCGTCCGATCAGCCAGGCCAGAATCATTCCGAGAACGAGGCTGCCGATTGCCACCCATATAATCATCGTGTTGGCCGAGGATATCAGCCCAGTCACTTCCTGTTCGATCTGGTGTTCTTCAGCGGTTACAATCTCCTTGATTGCCGCGGCCTCGGCGGCGATCGACCGAGCCGCCTTTCGCATCTCGCCATGCATGAGCACGGAAATCTCTCTCGAATCGTGCATGGACTTGACGAAGGCGTCATGGAATTTGTCGGCATTGGCCTTGACGGCATCGAACTGCTTGCGCACGTCCGGATTTACCACCTGCGCCTCAAACGAAACCAGCACCCGCTTGAGGTCCGCGAACGCGGATTCGGCAGCCTTGACGAAAACCTCGTCATGCCGTGCAAGCGCCCTGTCGGAATTCAGGCGCACCTGCATGACAAGCTTGATGGCTTCGCCGGCGAGTACCACCGTATTGCTGTTTCCGGCCTGAACTGCGGCGTTCTTCTGCAACTGCTCCAGATCGAGGCGCAGCTTCTGGCCGGTGGGATCGAGCACGTCCTTGACCAGTTTTGCCTGCTCGCGCTGCATCGGAACGACCTTGTCGAAGTCCTTTGAATAGACGTCGAACTGATCGGCGATGGACTTCACTTTCGCAAGACGCTCGGGATCCTTGACGGATTTCAGCGCCTGATCGAGCCGTTCACGGACAATTTTGCGTGTCTTGTCGGCGGCTGCGACATTCTCTTCCAGACTGTCCGATATTTCGCCTGCGTAACGGCGCAGCGCGAGGAAGTGCCGATCGATGTCGCCGATGAGCGCGCCATTGGTCACCTTGCGGGAGTAATCGGAAAAATCCCGATCGATTTTTCCGAACTCCACATAGGAGATTGCCGAAATTATACCGGTGATGATCAGGATGCACGAAAATCCAATCGCGATCTTGGTGCTGATCCGGCGGTTAGTGAAGAAGCCGAACAGCCCGGACGAAGCGTCGGCTACGGATGATGAAGCAGTATTCACGGCAATATTCCTCGGTTCTTGGAATGAAGTATCAGGAGGCATCGATGACGAAGCGGCGGTTTCGTTTCTGCAGCGGACGGGCGTTGCCCGGGAACAACGCTGCGAATTTCTTGATCTGCTCAACCGAGGCCTCGACCGGCTCCTTGTGCACCGTCCAGGTCAACCCTTCCGAACAGGGAGGCGTCGTCAACGATCCCATGTAACGGAAGTATCCGCCGCTTTTCGGCAGGATGGCCGCGAGATCGATCGAGCCGGCCAACTTCACTTCCGGGCCTTCCTTGGCTGGCATCTGATCGAAGAACGTCTTCAGCGCCGCGTTGGCCGCGCCGGGCCGGATGAACACGCCGGTCACCGCCAGCGCGCCGGCGCTGGACTTGTGGACGAAATGGCATTCGAGATCGAAGCCCTTCCCATCCAGCAGATGTTCGCTCGGATGATGCAGATGAAACTGCAGCAACTCGTAACGCGTGCCGGCAATGACGCATGCGCTGCCCGGATCGGCGTTGAACTGGATGGTGTGCCCGTTATTGACCAGTCGAAGCGGCAACGACTTGTAGTCATACTCGACCGAGCCGACATCGCCCTTGATGCCGTTGCCCAGATCGATCGGCGTCTGCTCGAGGCCGAGCTGGCACATCCTGAAGTCGGCCTGCAGCTCTCCCCATTTTGAAGGGTTGCCGTCACCTTGATAGCTCCAATGCGGCGTTGCCGCCCCGCCATGAGCCGGCTTGTCGGAGGCGACCGCCAGTCCCGCCCTGAAGCAACAGGCGCATGCCACTGCACCGCGAATCAGCGTCCGTCGATCGACCGACATTTCAGGTCTCCATGTTCTCGAGGTCTTGAAACTGGCATTCATCTGCCGAGGCGGCAGCGCGACGCATGGGCTGGATATTGGCGATTCTTCTCGTCCGATCTGACCTGGCCGTTAATTCGCGGGGCCGTACAAACACCGGCGTTGACCGGATTCATATGTTCGACGCCAATTGCCGTGCGACCTGAAGCTGCTGCTCGATGATGCTGATCTGGGATTCCATATTTTGCCTTCGCGGCGCATCAGCTATTTCCCTCATGAGGACGCGCGCCTGCTGCGCGGCCAGGTCGAGCAACAGGATGGAGTTATGAACTTTTACCTTCACGGTCGCGAGCTCGCCGGAATCATCAGCGGCGGCCGGCACGGCGTCTGCGGTGTCGACCAAGTGCGATCGCGCTGCGTCGCGACGATAGCCCGCCTTCCGAATGCTGATCACTTCTGACATTGGTTGTGCCGCCGATCTCATGCTGCGCTTCAATGGGAAGCGCTCGACGTCAGACTAGATTAATCATGTTAATCGCGCCTTTGACCAACGGGTGTCACGACGCTCGTATCCCGCCACTTGCGACCGCCAATCGATCGGAAATCGGCAAACGCAGGCGCTGCCGCGCATAAACATCACCGTAAAACTACGGCGTTGGAGACGCGGGGGGTTGGACTTCGGCTGATGAAGTGTATGCATCATGCAATACATTCATTCGGCGTCCGCATGATCGCTATCCAGCAACGAAACAATCCGCTGAGCAATTTTCCGGTGATGGATTCCGGCGATCCGGACTTCGTCCGCGATCGGCTGTTCGGTTTTTACAGGGCGAACCATTTCGACATCGCGCGCCAGACCAGCCGGTTCTCGGTTCGCGCCAACCATCTGCAGATCGGAGGGCTTGGGCTTTCCTATTGCGACTATGCTTGCGATGTCTCGGTCGGCTTTGGCGAGGACACATTCGTCAGGCAGTTTTTCAATCTTCAGGGCAAGGGCCAATATACGATCGGGGGAAGAACGACGGAGATTGCCGGTGGCAAATGGACGTCCGTGTTGCCGGCGTCGGCGCCACTGCGGCTCGACTTCCGCTCTCATTACACGCAGCTCGTGCTTCGCATCGAAAAGAGCGCATTGCTGAACAATCTGGGCATCCTGATCGGGCAGCCGGTCAACCGCGACCTGGTTTTCGGACCGACCGAAGCGCGTAATCCCGCCATGGCGACGTTGAGGCGCAGCATTTTCGACTTTGCAAACGACTTCAACGCGCGCGGTATGTACTTCACCGATCGAGCCGCCGCCGAAGTCGAGCGGATGGTGATCATGAAATTTCTGATGTGTCACCAGCACAGCTATACCGGCTTGCTGCAGCGCGAACCGGCGCCGGCCGGTTCTTCGGCGGTGGCGAAGGCCGAGGAGTTGATCGCCGCGAACTGGGACAAGCCGCTCGACATCGAGCAGATGGCGGCACTGGCGCAAGTCAGCGTCAGAAGCCTGTTCAGGCAGTTCAAGCGCGAGCGGGGCTGCACGCCGGCGGAATTCGCCAAGCGAATCCGGCTAGACCGGGCCCGAGAGTTGCTCGAGTGCAGCGACGAGGAAACGTCGGTGGTGCAGATCGCGCTGAAGTGCGGCTTTCAGAATCCCGGTCATTTCGCGCGGGATTTTCGCCTCGCGTTCGGCGAATTGCCTTCGGACACCATGAAGCGCAGCCGCGTCTCTCTCCGCGTCCCGCGATGAGCGTGGGCGCGCCCGGGCCGTGCTAATATCCGGCTAGCGCGAGCACCACGACGGCGCCGAGCGCTTTCCAGCCAAAGGCGCGGCCGCGCGACCACCAGGCGTTTCCGGCGGCTGCGAAGGCGTAGACGGTGACGATGGTCGCGACGATCCAGTGCCGCGCGGTCTCCGAACCGAATGAGGGCGCGGCGATCAGCAGCACGCCGCCGCCGATCCATGCCACCGTGCCCGCCTGCCAGACGAGGCGGATGAGGGTCCGCAGACTCTCCGGTTGGATCGTCGCCCGCGCAAACACCTTGGTTTCCCCTAGAACGCCATGGATCAGGGCCACCAAGATGCCCGCCACGCCGGCGCATTGCAGGATCAGATCGCGCATCGGGACATCTCCATACACTACTGTATGGTTATGTCATCGGAGGATGGCGCTTGTCAATACACTAGTGTATGGTGTTTCCTAAGGCACTGGCATGAGCGATCAACTCTCGGCAAGGGACTGGATAGACGCGGGCCTCAAGGCGCTGGCGAGCAGCGGCTTCACGGCTTTGAAGGCCGAGCCGCTGGCCAAGACGCTGCGCGTGTCGCGCGGCAGCTTCTATTGGCATTTTGCCGACATTGCCGCCTTTCACGCCGCAATCCTCGCGCGCTGGCACGAGATCGCGGCGGAGCAGATCATCGCCAATGTCGAGGCGTCTTCCAAAAACGCAGACCCGCGCACGCTGCTGCTGCGCCGGGTGTTCGGCGAGCCGCTGACGCTGGAGCGGGCGGTCCGCATCTGGGCGAGCGTCGACCCTGCCGCGCGTGCCGCCGTGCAGACCATCGACCGCCGCCGGCTGAGCTATGTGGAGGGGCTGCTCGCGCAATCCGGCTTGCCGGTCGAGCAGGCCCGCGCCCGCGCGCAAATCCTCTACTGGGCGTTTCTCGGCTTTGCATGGTCCGAGCAGTCCCTGCCGAAAGCTCGGCAGCAGGCCGTGCTGGACGAATTGGTCAGGATTGCCACGTCATGACACGGCGCAACCTGATGTGCTAAGGACCAGCGCCCCGCCGGAGATCGCAATGAACGCCACGCCCGAACGCCTCGACGGCACCGTCGATCCGAAGCTGCTGGAGATCCTGGTCTGTCCGGTGACCAAGGGTCCGCTCGAATTCGATTCGACCCGGCAGGAACTGATCTCCCGCTCCGCCAAGCTCGCCTATCCGATCCGCGACGGCATCCCGATCATGCTGCCTGAAGAGGCAAGGAAGATCGAGTGAATGGCGAAACAAAAAGCGCCGTTCGCTATTCGCCCTAAAGCGCTTCACCCCTCAACAGCCGCGGCACTTCGCCGGACAATCCGGCGGCCTGCCGGATGAACAGGCCCTTCAGCGGCGGCGCGCGGTCGACGAGGCCGAGGCCGATATCGCGCACGGTCCGCAACAGCGTCGATTCGTTCGAGAACAGGAAATTCAGCGTATTGGTGGCGACGCCCATCGCCATGGTATCGAAACGCCGCCAGCGCTGGTAGCGCTCCAGCACGTCGGCCTGACCGGGATCGATGCCGAGGCGGGCCGCATCGACCACGACTTCGGCCAACGCTGCAACATCCTTCAGGCCCATGTTGAGCCCCTGCCCCGCGATCGGATGGATGACATGCGCGGCGTCGCCGACCAGCGCCAGCCGCTCGGCGATGAACGAGCGCGCGACGAAATAGCCGAGCGGAAACGCACGCGGCGTGTCGAGCGCCTTGACCTCGCCGAGCTGCAGCCCGAAACGCTTCTCCAGCTCCTCGTGAAACTCGGCTTCACCGAGCGCGACGATGCGCGCGGCCTCCGCGCGGGTCTCGGTCCACACCAGCGACGAGCGCTTGCCGGTCAAGGGCAGGATCGCGAACGGGCCCGCGGGAAGAAAATGCTCTTCAGCCCGGCCGTGATGGTCGCGCTCATGTCCGACGGTGACGACGATGCCGGATTGGTCGTAATCCCAGCCATGGGTGACGATGCCCGCACGCTCGCGCAGCTTCGAGCGCGCGCCGTCGGCGGCGACCAGCAGGCTCGCCTCGATGACTTGGCCGTCGGCCAGCGTTACAGTGACGCCGTCGGGACGGGAATCGAAAGTCGAGACCGCGGTGGCGCGGAGGTCAATGCCCTCGGCCTCGGCACGCATCACCAGCGCATCGATCAGCCGGCGGTTTTCGACCATGTGCGCGAACGGCTCGCCGGGCTCGACCTCGCCCGCAAACGTCAAGAACACCGGACGGGTGGCATCCTCCAGCTTGGAATCGGTGACGACCATGTCGAGAATGGGCTGCGAGTCCGATACCTGCTCCCAGGCGCCGAGCGCCTCGAACAACCGCCGGCACGCCGCCACAATGGCGGTTGCCCTGGGATCGCGGCTCGGCCGCATTGCAAGTGCCGGATCGGCCACGATGACGGGAATATCCGCGCCAAGGCCCTGGCGGAACGCCAGTGCCAGCGCCAGCCCGGCAAACGCGCCGCCGCAGATGACAATGCTTCGCTGTGCCGCCATGGATCCCTTACCCGGCTACTACGTCAGACTACGCTTGCTACCCGATTTTAGCTGGGTGAAACAGGGCGGAGAAACAAGGTTTTCGTCATCATTCCGGGGCGATGCGAAGCATCGAACCCGGAATCCATCGGCCGCAAGCTCAGCGGATAGTTGGATTCCGGGTTCTCGCTTCGCGAGCCCCGGAATGACGGCCATAATGCAGTGAAGGCATCGCCATGTCCAAAGGCTTGATCGACCTGATTTCCATCCTCGATCTCGAACAGCTCGAGGTAAACCTGTTCCGCGGCAACAGCCCGAAGACGAGCTGGCAGCGAGTGTTCGGCGGTCAGGTCATCGGACAGGCGATGGTCGCGGCCTGCCGCACCGTCGAGGGCCGGCTGCCGCATTCGATCCATTGCTATTTCATCCTGCCCGGCGACCCGCAGATCCCGATCATCTACCAGGTCGAGCGGCTGCGCGACGGGCGCAGCTATTCGACCCGGCGCGTCACCGCGATCCAGCACGGCAACGCGATCTTTTCCATCATGGTGTCGTTCCATGCCGAGGAGAAAGGCGCGTTCGACCATCAGGACAGGATGCCGGACGTCCCACCGCCGGAAAAACTCACGGCGGAGGAAGTCTCAAAGCAGCCGCTGTTCAAGGAGATGCCGGATTTCATTCGGCGCTATTACGAATCCGACCGGCCGATCGAATTGCGCCCGGTCGAACTCGGGCGCTATTTCGGGCAGAAGATCGAAGACGGGCGCATCAACATCTGGATCCGTACCGCGGCAAAACTGCCCGACGATCCGGCGCTGCATCTGTGCGCGCTGGCCTATGCGTCGGACTTCTCGCTGCTCGACGCGATCATGGCGCGCTATGGCCGCACGCTGTTCGACCAGCGCATGATGCCCGCGAGCCTCGATCACGCGATGTGGTTTCACCGGCCATTCCGCGCCGACGAATGGCTGCTTTACGCGCAGGATTCGCCGAGCGCACAGGACGGCCGCGGATTGACCCGAGGCTTGATCTTCAAGCCCGACGGCACGCTGGTGGCGTCGGTGGCGCAGGAAGGCTCGGTTCGCGAGCGCAAATGAGCGCCCGCGATTTGTTCAAGCGGTGCGATCGGCCAGCGCGAATTGCGAAATGTACCAGTTCGCGTACCAGCGCAGCATCCACGGAATCGGAATGATGAAGATACAGGCGATGCCGAACACGATGGATCGCCACAGCACTTCAAGCCCTGTCCCAAGGAAAATGACTTCGCGTTTTGTGCCGCTGATGTTGCGGCAGATCCAGCGCATCCAGGCCGTAACCACCCAGGCCCAGCCGATGATCGTGATGAACGAGAGATACACCAGGAGCTGCCAGCCGATGTATCCCAGCACGCTGCCGTTGAAGGCGATCGGAAGCGGCTGGCCGTCGGAGCTGAGATTTGCGGCGACCCACCGGATGACCATCCAGTACAGCACCGCCTGAAGCGGTATCGAGAGGAGCTGCAGGCCGGAGAGGTCTGCCGAGCCGAGATACGTCAGTACGCCGATCGCGATAAAGACCCACCAGATATCGAGCGGCTGGCCGGTAAAGGCCATGTTCGGCCGACCTGGCACGTAAAGCCGGGAAACGATCCAGCGATAGAAGGCGGTCGTCGTCCACGGCGCCGGGATCACCAGCAGCATGCCGATGATCATCAGGAGAGTCCGCCCGAGCAACGGCCAGAGCGGAAGATCGGCCGACAGCGCGCCGCCGGAATACCCCCCCGCATGATCGCCGCCGGCCGCCAAAGGCGGAGCGCCGGGATTCGACATGGGAGGCGTCGCCGATCCGCCGGGGACGAGGCCTGGAATTTCCCCGGCCTTCTGCCAGCCCGACATCCCCTCGGTCCAGACCAACGTATCCGCGCTGACCGTGCCCCGGGTGATGAGGTCGCGAAGCTGCGCCTCCGGATAGGGGCCCTGCTGCTGACCGTTGGATGCATAAAACCACGATCGGTTTGACATTTTTATACCTTGGAGCCGTGGGGAAGGGGAAGCCAACCGGACGGCTGGCGATGGAAACCTTATTTTGGCGGACGTGCCGGCCGCCTGTACAGTGATCAAAAGCAACAGCCCGTAATGTTTTCCTGTTCTTCCTGCAACTTTTTTATGCCATTTGCCCAGAAAGATGCCAGATTTGCACCGCCAGCAAATGGCCGGACCGTCGTGTTGCCGGTGCTCAAGAATTATCCAGGGAAATAAAGGCCTGACCATGAAACTCGTCGTCGCGATCATCAAACCCTTCAAGCTTGACGAGGTGCGCCAGGCGCTGACGGCCATTGGTGTCCACGGCATGACCGTGACCGAGGTGAAGGGTTATGGGCGCCAGAAGGGCCACACCGAGATCTATCGCGGCGCCGAATACGTCGTGAACTTCCTGCCCAAGCTCAGGATCGAGATCGCGGTTGCCTCCGACGTCGCCGACAAGGCGGTCGAGGTCATCACCGCGAATGCGCGGACCGGCCAGATCGGCGACGGCAAGATCTTCGTCACGCCTATCGACCACGCCAGGCGCATCCGCACCGGCGAGACCGACAGCGACGCGCTCTGAAACATCGCGAAGACTGAAGTTGCGCACGGCGGCGCCGCCGGTCGCGAGACGTCAAGAAACAATAAAGACACGACAACACGCCGGGGGGATTCCATGGGGGCACCATCGTATCGTGCAGCGGGCAATGCTGCGCTCATCGCGCTTGCGGCAACCGCGCTCGCAACGCCGGCGCGGGCTGCCGAGGCATCGACCATCAACGCCGCCGACACCGCCTGGATGATCGTCGCTACCGCGCTGGTGCTGATGATGACGATCCCGGGCCTCGCGCTGTTCTATTCCGGCATGGTGCGCAAGAAGAACGTGCTGGCGACGATGGCGCAAAGCCTTTCGGCCGTCGCGCTGATCTCGCTCCTCTGGGTGGCCTTCGGCTACTCGCTGGCTTTCGTCGGCGACGGCGCCTGGATCGGCACGCTCGACCGCTGGTTTCTGGTCGGAATGACGATGGAGAGCGTCAACCCGGCGGCCAAGACGATCCCGGAAGCGCTGTTCATGCTGTACCAGATGACGTTTGCGATCATCACGGTAGCGCTTGTCGCAGGCGCCGTCGCCGACCGGATGCGGTTCTCGGCCTATCTGCTGTTTTCCGTCGGCTGGTTCACCTTCGTCTATGTGCCGCTCGCTCATTGGGTATGGGGCGGCGGTTTTCTTGCCACGATGGGCGTGATGGATTTCGCCGGCGGCCTCGTCGTGCATCTTTCTGCCGGCATCGGCGGCCTGGTCGCCGCCGCCGTGATGGGCCGGCGTCACGGCTACGGCAGCGAGAACCTTGCGCCATTCGACCTGTCGCTTGCCGTGATCGGCACCGGTTTGCTGTGGGTCGGCTGGTTCGGCTTCAATGGCGGATCGGCGCTGGCGGCGAATTCGCGCGCGGTCATGGCGATCACGGCGACGCATCTGGCCGCCTGCGCCGGCGCGCTGGCCTGGGCCGCAATCGAGTGGGCGACGCGCCGCAAGCCGTCGGTGCTCGGAATGATTTCCGGCGCTGTCGCAGGCCTCGGCACGATTACGCCGGCCTCGGGATACGTGGCGCCATGGCACGGCGTCTTCATCGGCCTGATCGCGGGAACGCTCTGCTTCTGGGCCTGCACCTGGCTCAAGCAGCGCTTCAAATATGACGATTCGCTCGACGTCTTCGGTGTCCACGGCATCGGCGGACTGACCGGAACGCTGCTCGCCGGCGTGTTCGCGGTGAACGCGATCGGAGGCACCTCGGGCCTGCTCGAGGGCAATCCGCAACAGGTCATGGTCCAGCTCTCCGGCGTCGCCGTCACCCTGGTGTGGTCCGCCGGCATCACGTTCATCCTCCTGAAGTTCGTTGGCGTGTTCGCCCCGCTACGGGTTTCGGTCCAGCAGGAGATGGAAGGCCTAGACATTTCCCAGCATGGCGAGGCCCTGCAGTAGCGCTCCCACCCGGTTACCGCTCCCTGCTCGCCCAGTGTGCAGGATTGTGTCGCCCGTCTGTCCTGCTCACGATTTGGGCATATCCGCCCAGTCTTTAGGCGCGACCGAATGGCGCAGGAACGTGCAATTTCCGCGGCCGCCGAAAAGGGCCGAATTCATAAACTGTTAGGCACCAATGCCGTTCTGGCACGGCATTTGATTCTAAGGGTCCTGGCTGTGCCCGCGTAGTGAACTTCTCCGCGTGGTGAACCTCAGTCGAGAACGCCCGGTCAGTCTGAGCCGGGCCCAAGCGGGGATAGGACCCATGAAAATTGTTATGGCGATCATCAAGCCATTCAAACTCGAAGAAGTCCGTGACGCCCTGACCGCCATTGGCGTTCACGGTCTCACTGTGACGGAAGTCAAAGGCTATGGCCGCCAGAAGGGCCACACGGAAATTTACCGCGGCGCCGAATATGCCGTGAGCTTCCTGCCCAAGATCAAGATCGAGGTCGCGGTGGCCTCCGATCAGGTCGACAAGACCATCGACGCCATCACTTCCGCTGCCAAGACCGGCCAGATCGGCGACGGCAAGATCTTCGTCATCAACCTCGACCATGCGGTGCGCATCCGTACCGGCGAGGCGGATGCTGCGGCCCTCTGACTTCGCGCTCAAACCTTATCCACTCAGGAGTAAAACCAAATGACGTTTAAACGTCCCTATGGCGCGGGACTGGCCGCCCTCGCAGTCGGCATGTTCGCCGCAACCGCGGCCTACGCCGAACCAACCGTCAACAAAGGCGACAACGCCTGGATGCTGACGTCGACGGTTCTGGTGCTGTTGATGACAATTCCGGGCCTGGCGCTGTTCTATGGCGGTCTCGTCCGTTCCAAGAACATGCTCTCGGTCCTGATGCAGGTGTTCTACACCGTCTGCATCGTCACCCTGCTCTGGGCGCTCTACGGCTACAGCCTCTCTTTCACCGGCGGTTCCGACTTCATCGGCGGCTTCTCGAAGGCCTTCCTGATGGGCGTGACGACCGATACCAAGGCCGCGACCTTCAGCGTCGACGCCAACATCTCCGAGCTGATCTATGTCTGCTTCCAGATGACGTTCGCGTGCATCACCCCGGCCCTCATCGTCGGCGCCTTCGCCGAGCGCATGAAGTTCTCGGCGATCGCGCTGTTCGTTCCGCTGTGGGTGACGCTGATCTACTTCCCGATCGCGCACATGGTCTGGTACTGGCAGGGTCCGGACCTGATCCAGGACGCCGCCAAGGCGCTGGCCGCCGCGGCTGACGGTGCGGCCAAGACCGCAGCCCAGGCCAAGCTCGACGAGCTCAATGCGGATGCCGGCTTCATCTTCAAGATGGGCGCGATCGATTTCGCGGGCGGCACCGTGGTGCACATCAACGCCGGTATCGCCGGCCTCGTCGGTGCGCTCCTGATCGGCAAGCGCGTCGGCTACGGCAAGGAGCTGATGGCCCCGCACTCGCTGACCATGACCATGATCGGCGCTTCGCTGCTCTGGGTCGGCTGGTTCGGCTTCAACGCCGGCTCCAACCTCGAAGCCTCCGGCGGCGCCGCGCTCGCCATGACCAACTCCTTCGTTGCAACCGCAGCGGCGGCGATGTCGTGGATGTTCGCGGAATGGATCGTCAAGGGCCATCCCTCGGTGCTCGGCGCGCTGTCGGGCGCGGTGGCCGGCCTCGTGGCAGTCACGCCGGCCGCCGGCTTCGCCGGCCCGATGGGCGCGATCGTGCTCGGCCTCGTGGTCGGTGTCATCTGCCTGTTCTTCTGCACCGTGGTGAAGAACGCGCTCGGCTATGACGACTCGCTCGACGTGTTCGGCGTCCACTGCGTCGGCGGCATCGTCGGCGCGATCGGCACCGGCATCCTGGTCAGCCCCGCCCTCGGCGGCGCCGGCATCATCGACTACACCGCCATTCCGCCGAAGGTCGCCGATTACGACTTCGCCACGCAGATGCTGGCCCAGATCAAGGCCGTCTGCACCACGCTGGTGTGGTCGGGCATCGGTTCGGCGATCCTCTTCAAGGTCGTGGACGTCATCGTCGGTCTGCGCGTCAACGTCGAAACCGAGCGTGAAGGTCTCGACGTCACCGAGCACACCGAGCGCGCCTACAACATGTGAGTTCTCCCGGGACGCGGTCCCTCCGGGGACCGCATCCACAACTTCGGTTCGGGCACATACCCGGCAATGCCCCGACCGTCGAGGGGCTCCAGCGCAAGCTGGGGCCCTTTCTTTTTGCCAAAAAAAAGCGATTGCTAAATCCGGCGGCTTGCCGCCACGCGGTGGATTCACCCCGGCAACCTTCGCAACTTCCACCGTCGGATGCCACGGCCGGCCGCCCACCAGATCAGCACTATGACGGGAAGCCAGGCCACGATGGCCACGAGCGTTGAAATCAGGGCGGCGACCGAATCGATCGCTGTCTGGCTGATCCCGCCGGCTGCCCGGTAGATCGGACCAACATCCGCCCCGGCAACCTGGCCGGCGACGCCGCTCGCTGGCCGATCTCACGTTCTGATCGTGCAGCATCGCGACCAGGCGCTCGCGCAAGGCGAGCTTCGCCGCAAGCCGCCTCTCGGCGTCGACGATCGGCATCGCAAGGTCTTCGGACGACTGCGAGCGCGTGATGATGCCTGCCGGCGGCGCGGCGAGCACGGCCGCAAACGCATCGTAGGAATCCGACTTGATTCGAACCGATGCCCGGGCGCTGATTCGTCCTTCGTTCGACCGGTCGATTGACGTGCGCAGGATGGTGCAGCCGAGTTTGGCGCACTCGGCCATGTGCCTCTGCTGGATGGCTTCGGTTTCCGCGCCGGGAAGCCGGATCGTGAGCCGGTGCGTGATCGCAAGCCGCCGCTCGGCTGCCGACGAACCGTCCTGCATGGCAGGCCCCGAATATCCGCCGTAAGGGCCGTCAGCGGCGTTGTCCCTGGCAAGATGAAAATTGTTTGCACCCGGCGAACACGCGCACACCAACAGCGGCAGAACAAGAACCACCGCCCGCGAGAGCCGACAAATCGCCGTTCGCATCATCTGCGCTCATGCCACCTCCGGTTACATCATTTCGGCGTGGCAATTTTCGGTACATTTAGGCAGGGTAGTGACTGCCCGGGCACAACGACCGGGAAATTCTTCAAGGGCGTCCCGAATCCCTGAATTTGCCTCTCTCGACGTTCTAAAACTCCCGACTTCGACAGCCGCAGCGCCGATGGTTAATCGCGTCTTAACCTCGCCGTATCTATGGTGATTTGATGTGTTTTCCGGCCGGGAGTGATTCCTCGACCGCAAATGAAAGTGCTGGCGTATCTAGACATGGCAATGACGGCTTCTTCCGGCGTGGCGCACGGCGCCGGCAGTGCAACGGCTGCCGGTCAGGCCGAGCGCTCGCCCTTTATCCGCACCACCGAGTTGCTGTCGCCATACCAGCCGGCCAAGCCATTGATCACGCTGTCACTGGGCGAGCCGCAGCACCCGGTGCCGGATTTCGTCGGACCGGTGCTGGCCCAGCATATCGCCGAGTTCGGGCGATATCCCATCGCCAAGGGAATCGAGCCGTTCCGCCGCGCGGCGGCCAACTGGCTGTCGAGCCGGTTTCAGCTGCCGCGGCCGATCGATCCCGAAAGCGAAGTGCTGGTGCTGGCCGGCAGCCGCGAGGGGCTGGTGTTCGCGGCGATCGCCGCCGCCCGTTACGTCGGCCCGCGCAAGGGCAAGCCCGCAATCCTGATGCCCAACCCGTTCTATCCGGCCTATGGCGCGGGCACCCGCGCCGCCGGGTGCGAACTGATCTATCTGCCGACCACGGTCTCCAACGGATTCCTGCCCGACCTCGATGCGCTCGACGAAGCGACGCTGGTCCGTACCGTCGCGTTCTTCATCGCCTCGCCCGCCAATCCACAAGGCGCGGTCGCCTCGCCCGCTTACTTCAGGCGGCTGAAGCAACTCGCCGACCGCTACGGCTTCATGATCCTGAGCGACGAATGCTATTCCGAGATCTACACGCGGCAGCCGCCCGGCAGCGCGCTGGAATACGCGGGTCCGGATTTCACCAATGTCGTGGCGTTCCAGTCGCTGTCGAAACGCTCGAACCTGCCGGGCATGCGGGTCGGCTTTGCGGCCGGCGACGCGAAGTTTCTCGCGGCCTATCACGAATTGCGCAATGTCGCGGCACCGCAGGTGCCGGTACCGCTGCAGCATGTCGCGGTCGCGGCCTATAGCGACGAGGCGCATGTTGAGGAGAACCGCAGGCTCTACCGCATCAAGTTCGATCTCGCCGACCAGATCCTCGGCAGCCGCTTCGGTTATGTGCGGCCCGCGGGCGGTTTCTGCGTCTGGCTCGACGTCTCCGCGCTTGGCGGCGACGAGGCCGTGGCGGTGAAACTCTATCGCGACGCGGGGGTCCGCGTGATCCCTGGCAGCTATCTGTCGCGACCGCAGAACGACGGTTTCAATCCCGGCGCGGGCTACATCCGTCTCGCGCTGGTCTCAGACAGCGAATCAACGGCCGAGGCGCTGCATCGCCTCGTCGACATTCTGGATTAATCGCGAGGCCCATGAGCATGCCAGCGATCGAACGCGTTATCCCTCTGGTCGGCCATCTGCCGGTCTCGATCCGTGAAGCCCTTGCCCGGCGCTTGCGCGAGCTCGCGGGCCTCAGCCTGATCTCGCTGGCAGGCGTCGCGGCCGCGGCGTTGATGACATGGTCGGTACAGGATCCGAGCCTGAGCCACGCGACGTCGCGCCCGATCCGCAACGTGCTCGGCTATCCCGGCGCGATCGGCGCCGATCTGCTGATGCAGATCCTGGGCCTCGGCGCGATCATGCTGATCCTGCCGATCGCGGTGTGGGGCTGGCGCATGCTGACGCATCGCACCTTCGATCGCGAGGCCTTGCGCCTTGGCTGCTGGATCCTCTGCACGGTGATCGCCGCGGGTTTTGCCAGCTGCTGGCCGCATGGCGGCGGCTGGGCGCTGCCCACCGGACTCGGCGGCGTCGTCGGCGACGCGCTGGTGCGCGCGCCCGCCGTGGTGTTCGGCCCGGTCGGCTTCACCTACCGGCTCGTCCTCGGCATCATCCTGTTCGCGGCGATGTGCGCGGCTTTCCTGTTCGCCAGCGGCTGGGGCTCGCGCCCACGGGACGAAGAGCTGACGCCGATCGAGGACGACGACACGCCGTTCGAAGAGGAAGAAGCGGATCGCGGCTCGGTTCCGCTGGGCTGGGCGTTTCATGCGTTGATGAGCTTGAAGGCGCGGATCGGCTGGCTGCTGAGCGCGGCCTACCGTTCGCTGGTGTCCAGCTCGACGCCGGCCCGAACAGGCTCGTTCGAACGTCAGGAGCCCAGGCTCGGCGGCCGTACCGCCCCGGCACTGGTCCCGCAACACGACGAGTCCGAAGACGAGGAAGAAGAGGACGAGGACGACGAGGAGGAGGAGGAGGAAGAGGAAGAAGCGCCGCGTTCGCGCAAGAAGCCCGCGCCGCGTCCCGCCTCGCGCAAGTCGGACAAGTACGAATTGCCTTCGATCTCGATGCTGACCGCGCCCAAGGCGTCCGACCGCCAGCCGCTCAGCAAGGCCGAACTGGAGAGCAATTCGCGCGCGCTGGAAGGCGTGCTCGGCGATTTCGGCGTCCGCGGTGAAATCGTCAAGGCCAACCCCGGCCCTGTCGTCACGCTGTACGAGCTCGAGCCGGCGCCCGGCATCAAATCCTCGCGCGTGATCGGTCTTGCCGACGACATCGCCCGTTCGATGAGCGCGCTCTCGGCGCGCGTCGCCGTGGTTGCCGGCCGCAACGCCATCGGCATCGAGCTGCCGAACGTGCATCGCGAGAAAGTCTATCTGCGCGAGCTGCTCACCGCCAAGGACGAGTCGCACGCGAAGCTGCCGCTCTGCCTCGGCAAGAACATCGGCGGCGAATCCATCATCATCGATCTCGCCCGCACGCCGCACATGCTGATCGCCGGCACGACCGGCTCGGGCAAGTCGGTGGCCATCAACACCATGATCCTGAGCCTGGTCTACCGCTTGCGGCCGGACCAGTGCCGCCTGATCATGGTCGATCCGAAAATGCTCGAACTCTCCGTCTATGACGGCATACCGCATCTGCTTACGCCGGTCGTGACCGATCCGAAGAAGGCGGTGGTCGCGCTGAAATGGGCCGTGCGCGAGATGGAAGAGCGCTACAAGAAGATGGCCAAGCTCGGCGTGCGCAACATCGACGGCTACAACCAGCGCCTCGCCGAAGCCAGGAACAAGGGCGAAGAGCTGACGCGCACGGTGCATACCGGCTTCGACAAGGAAACCGGCAAGGCGATTTACGAGGAAGAGAAGCTGGATCTCGACCCGCTGCCCTACATCGTCATCATCGTCGACGAAATGGCCGACCTGATGATGGTGGCCGGGAAAGACATCGAAGGCGCGGTGCAGCGCCTGGCGCAGATGGCGCGCGCCGCCGGCCTGCACGTCATTCTCGCTACGCAGCGGCCGTCGGTCGACGTCATCACCGGCACGATCAAGGCGAACTTCCCGACCCGCATCGCCTTCCAGGTGACGTCGAAGATCGACAGCCGCACGATTCTGGGCGAAATGGGCGCCGAACAACTGCTCGGCCAGGGCGACATGCTCTACATGGCCGGCGGCGGCCGCATCAGCCGCGTCCACGGTCCTTTTGCTTCCGACGAGGAGGTCGAAAAGGTGGTGCGGCACCTCAAGACGCAGGGCGCCCCGGAATATCTGGAGGCGGTCACCGCGGAAGAACCAGGCGAGGAAGACGGCGCAGTATTCGATTCCACCGGCATGGGCGGCGATGGCGGCGGGGACCTGTTCGCCCAGGCGGTGGCGATCGTCAAGCGCGACCGCAAGGCCTCGACCTCCTACATTCAACGCCGGCTGCAAATCGGCTATAACCGCGCCGCGTCGCTGATGGAACGGATGGAACTCGAAGGCATTGTTGGGCAAGCCAACCATGCCGGGAAGCGCGAAATCCTGGTTGCGGAGGAAGAGGGCGGGTTTTAGGGCCCGAAAGCGGCGTCGGGTTAACGATTTTCACGGAAAAACGATACCTCCTCCGGCCCAAAGCACGATAAAATGGTCGGCAGCGGGATGCCTCGTCGAAAAGAGATCCGAAATAGCTGATGAAAATGTATTCCTCCCACCACGGGCTGCGTTTCGGACTGGCCCTCCTGATCGCCGCATCTATCGCGGGCGCCGCAACGCCATCGTTTTCGCAGAGCGCCCCGGCTGCAAAGCCGGTTCCGGCGGCCCCAAAATCGGTTCCAAAACCCCGCGATGGCAGCATGCAGCTCAGCGCGCAGGAGAACAAGGGACCGGCAACGACCGGCACCACCCAGACCCCGCCTAACCCGGTGATTCCCGACCCGCGCCGCAATGTCCCGGCCAATATTTTTGCGAGCTTCGACGCCAATCAGAAGGCGCAGGCCGCAAAGGTCAGTTCCTATCTGTCGTCGCTGCAGACGCTGGTCGGGAACTTCGTCCAGGTCGGCCCCGACGGCAGCAAGACCAAGGGCGAGTTCTACATCCAGAAGCCGGGCAAAGTTCGCTTCGAGTACGAAGCGCCGAGCCCGATCGCGATCATCGCCGACGGCTCTTCGCTGGCCGTGCGCGATACCAAGCTTGCGACCCAGGACATCTACCCGCTGTCGCAGACCCCGCTGCGCTTCCTGCTGTCGGACCGCATCGACCTGCTCAAGGACACCAACGTCGTCAACGTCACCGCCGACGACATCTACATCAGCGTCACGATCGAGGAGAAGCAGGCGCTGATCGGCACCAGCCGGCTGATGCTGATGGTCGGCGTCAAGGACGGACAGCTCAAGCAATGGACGGTGACCGACCCTCAGGGCTACGACACCACGGTCGCGGTCTACAACCTCGACTCCTCCAAGAAGGTCGATCCCAGCCTCTTCAAGATCGACTTCACCAACTACATCACCCCGGCGAATTGATTTCTCTTCATCCTCCCCTCGAGGGGCGGGTGAAGTGAGAATCCGCTGTGGACAAGGGGCGTGCCGTCGTCGCCAGCCGTGCTAAGAGACGGCTCCCATGCGCTTTTCCCTGACAACCTGGAACATCAATTCGGTGCGGCTGCGCATCGACATTGTCGCCAAATTCCTCAAATCGGCGCGGCCTGACGTGCTGTGCCTGCAGGAAACCAAGTGCATCGACGACGCCTTTCCGCTGAAGCGCTTCAAGCGCCTCGGCTATGAGCATATCGCGCTAAACGGGCAGAAGGGCTATCACGGCGTCGCCATCGTCTCGAAACTCCCGTTCGAAACCACCGACATCAGGACCTTCTGCGACAAGATCGACTCGCGCCACATCTCGGTGGCGTTCGGCGAAAGGGCCCAGCTCGCAAAGCCGCTGGTGCTGCATAATTTCTACGTACCGGCCGGCGGCGACATTCCCGATCCCGTGCTCAACCCGAAATTCGATCACAAGCTGAAATTCCTCGACGAGATGAAGGCGTGCGAGCCGCTGCACCCGCGCGGCGACGACCGCCATATCCTGGTCGGCGACCTCAACGTCGCACCGCACGAGAACGACGTGTGGTCGCACAAGCAGCTATTGAAGGTGGTCTCGCACACGCCGATCGAAACCGAAAAGCTGTTGGCGGCGCAGGCCCATGGCGAATGGTTCGACGTCGCGCGCGAACGCATCCCGCTTTCGGAAAAGGTCTATACGTGGTGGAGCTATCGCGCCGCGGACTGGACGGTCGGCGACCGCGGCCGGCGGCTCGACCACATCTGGGTCTCGCGCGCGCTGAAGGACAACGTCAGCGATTTCAGGATCACCCGCGACGCCCGCGGCTGGGAGCGTCCGTCCGACCACGTGCCGGTAACGGTGACGCTGGAAGTCTAAATTAACGATCAGTTCTTGAGCTTGGCGCCGGCCATCAGCATGTCGCTGGCGAGTTGGCTGGTGCGGGTAGCGAGCTCGTCGCGCAGCCGGCGGGCTGCTGCAGGGTCGCTTTCGAGCACGCGCTGAAACAGGCTGCGCGCGATCCGGATGACGGAGCAATGGTCGAGCGCGACCGCGCTCGAAGGCCGCTTCATTGCGACAATCAATGCCAGTTCGCCGATCAGCGAACCCGGACCCGCGACGACTTCGGCGCCGCCATCCTCGACGCGGATCGAGCCGCGCTGCACGATGTAGCCGGCATCCGCTTCGTCGCCCGCGCTGAACAGATAGTCGCCGGGCGAGAAATCCCGCTGCTCCGAACCGATCGCCAGCATGCGCAACGACGTCGTGCCCAACAGACGCAATGTCGGGACGCGTTCGAGCAGCGCTACGTCAGCTTCGATCGACATCGATCCTGGACCGGGACACTCCAAACATACTCGTTGCGATGGCGGGCCGCATCACGGCACCAGCTTGTAGCCGCCGGCTTCCGTCACCAGGATTTCCGGATTGGCCGCGTCCTTCTCGATCTTCTGCCGCAGGCGGTAGATGTGGGTCTCCAGCGTATGCGTGGTAACGCCCGAATTGTAGCCCCACACTTCCTGCAGCAGCGTCTCGCGCGACACCGGCAACTGACCCGCCCGATACAGGAAACGCAGGATCGCGGTTTCCTTCTCGGTCAGCCGTACTTTCCGGGCGTTCGCAGCCGTCAGCATCTTGGAGCCGGGCCGGAAGCTATAGGGGCCGACCGAGAACACCGCGTCCTCGCTGGCCTCGTGCTGGCGCAGCTGCGCCCTGATCCGGGCGAGCAGCACCGCAAACCGAAACGGCTTGGCGACGTAATCATTGGCGCCGGATTCGAGGCCCAGAATGGTGTCGGAATCGGTGTCGTGGCCGGTCAGCATGATGATCGGCGCCTTGAAGCCGCCCTTGCGCAGGCTGCGCACGACTTCGCGCCCATCAGTATCGGGCAGGCCGACATCCATCAGCACCAGATCCGGAGAATTGGCTTTGGCGGCGCTGGCGCCCTTGGCCCCGGTATCGACCGCGGAGGCTTCGAATTCCTCATGCAGCGACAATTGCTCCACCAGGGTGTCGCGGAGATCGTTATCGTCCTCGACGATCAGGATCTTGCGGGCGTTGGGCATTGGATACGATCCTCTTGAGGCAGGCGGCGAACACTGGAGAAGCATCACACCGGGTCTTGATCGATGACAACCTGTCTAGCTGGCATTGTTCGCGAGCAAGCCGGGCCGCCGGGCACTGATTCGCTTTGAGGTAAGAGATTGTTACAGATTCACAAGGCGAAGCGCATTCTATCGCAATTTGCGGGCAGGTTTGGATGAATGTCCTGTAATGGCGTCAATAGGGTGAACTGCGCCGGTAAGGCAATGCCAGGATTCGGGCGTGGATATGGAAAGAAACGAAATTTCAATCACTTATAAGAAAGCCGTACGTGATCGGCCGATTTCGGAGGTAAGGG
Organism: uncultured Bradyrhizobium sp.; assembly: GCA_964609175.1. GTDB lineage: Bacteria > Pseudomonadota > Alphaproteobacteria > Rhizobiales > Xanthobacteraceae > Bradyrhizobium. The sequence goes on along the minus strand of CAZSRR010000007.1, from coordinate 113,941 downwards.
TGCGCCGGGCGGCAGGCGACCCGTGCCGGGGCTGGCTGACAGCGGAGGGCTGGACTGTTCCGGTGGCACTTGGCCGCGGCGGTATTCTCGCCAACAAGCGCGAGGGCGACGGCGGCACGCCAAGGGGCATTTATCGTCCCTTGAAACTGTGGTGGCGTGCCGACCGCCACCCTCGTCCGCGGACCTATCTGCCGGTGCGCCCGATCCGGCCCGATGACGCCTGGTGCGAGGACCCGCGCCACCGCCGTTACAATCGGCCGATCCGTCTGATCCGCGATCAGGCCGGCGACCGGCTGACGCGGGACGACCATCTCTATGATTTCATCGTCGAGACCGATCACAACGCGGACCCGCGGATTGCCGGCCGCGGCAGCGCGGTGTTCCTGCATCTGGCGCGCCCAAACTTCTCGCCGACAGCGGGATGCGTCTCGATGACGAAATCCAGCATGCTGCGGCTGTTGCGGCGAATGGGCCCACGGACCAGGATCATCATCGGCTGACAAGGAATGAAACCATGCTCGACGAAAAGGCGATCGAAGCCGCATCCAAAAGGCTGCACGACCACTGGCGCGCCGGCACCAAATTCGCCGGCCTCGATGACGGATTGCGGCCACGCGACCGCGCCGAGGGTTACGCGATCCAGCGCGCTATCGAAAAATATTCACCGCAAGCCTTGTTCGGCTGGAAGATCGCGGCCACCAGCGAAGCCGGGCAGAAGCACATCAATGTCGACGGCCCGATGGCCGGGCGAATTCTGGCCGAGACCGTCATTGCCGATGGCGGCACGGCTTCGATGGCGGGCAACGAGATGCGCGTCGCCGAACCGGAATTCGCCTTCCGCATGCGGATTGATCTGCCGCCGCGCGCCACGTCCTACACGGTGCAAGAGGTACTCGACGCGGTCGACACGCTGCATCCCGCGATCGAAATTCCGGATTCCCGCTTCGCCGATTTCGTCAGCGCCGGCGCTGCGCAGATCATCGCTGACAATGCCTGTGCGCATCTGTTCGTGCTGGGTCCCCCGACAAGCGCGGACTGGCGCTCGATGGATCTCGTCGAAGCGCGGCCCGTCATCACGATGCGCGGCCAGCAGTTCATTGGCCATGGCAAGAACGTGCTCGGCGATCCCCGCGTGGCGCTGGCCTGGCTCGCCAACGAATTAAGCCAGCTCGGCGTGACGCTGAAAGCCGGGCAGGTCGTCACGACCGGCACCTGCCATCCGCCGCTACCGATTCAGTCGGGCGATTTTTGCGCGATGGATTTCGGCGTGCTGGGGAAGGTGTCGGTGGGGTTCAGGTAAAACCCTGCCGTCACTCCTATATTTGCAGGGACGACATCTAGCGGTGACCAAAGATCGCCGAGCCCACGCGGACGTGCGTGGCGCCGAACTGGATCGCGACCGCGAAGTCGGCGCTCATGCCCATGGACAAATTCGTCAGCCCGTTGCGCGCGGCGATCTTGGCGGTCAGCGCAAAATGCGGCGCCGGCGCCTCGTCGACCGGCGGGATGCACATCAACCCTGATATGATGAGACCATATTTGTCGCGACAGCTCGCGATGAAGGCATCCGCCTCGCCGGGCGCGATGCCGGCCTTCTGCGGCTCTTCGCCGGTGTTTATCTGGACGAACAATTCCGGCCGTTTGTTCTGCGCCTTGATTTCCTTGGCCAGCGCTTCGCAGATGCTGGGACGGTCCACCGAATGAATCGCATCGAACAGCGCCACGGCCTCCCTGGCTTTGTTGGACTGCAGCGGTCCGATCAGGTGCAGCACAATTCCGGGTGTCGCGGAAATCAGCGCCGGCCACTTCCCCTTGGCTTCCTGCACGCGGTTCTCGCCGAACACGCGCTGGCCGGCCTCGATGACGGGCGATATCGCCGCGGCGTCGAACGTTTTCGACACCGCGATCAGCGTGACCGACGCGCGGTCCCGGCGCGCTTCCTTGCACGCGCGCACGATCTCCTGCTCCACCCGGTCCAACCCGGACGGTAAAGATTTTACTAGCGGCGTCGCCGTCTCCTTCATGTCATCCCCTGATCGCAAGCGGAGATTCTACGGCATTTCCTCCAATTTTACCAAGTTGGGGAAAGGGATTTTCAACGCTTCACTCTACCCTGCGATACGGGGGACAGGATGGCTGGCGTAACTTTCAACCGCAGGCGGATCAAACTCAAGAAGCTTCTGGGCATCCGGGCGCGGCTTGCCCTGCTGGCCGTGCTGCTAGTGGCCCCCTTGATGCTGGAGCGCGTTCGCGCGCTCGACGACACGCGCGCCAAGCAGATCAGGACCGCTTCCGAACAATACGCCCACATCACCGCCCACAGCGCGCAGACCCAGCGCGAGGTCATCTCGTCGGTCGAAACGATGCTGAAATCCGCCGCCTACATCCGCGCGGCCAGCGGCATCGGACGCAGTTGCGAAATCCTGCGCGCCAGCCTGCCCGCCAATCTGCCCTGGATCCGCAGCATCATGCTGGTGAGCAAGGAAGGCATGGTGCAGTGTTCCACGCTGAATGCGCAGGTCGGACTCAACATCGGCGACCGCGACTATTTCAAAAAGGCGCGCGAAACCGGCGACTTCGTCTTCAGCGACTACATGTTCGGCCGGTCGGACAACAAGCCGGTCATGACGGCGGCCTATCCGGTCGCCGCGATCAACCCGGAGGAGGAATCGGTCGCGGTTGCCGGCATCAATCTCGACTGGCTGTCGAAAATCATGGCCAATTTCAGCGGACGGCCCGGCATCTCGGCGCTGTTGATCGACAGCACCGGCATCGTGCTGGCGGCGCCCCCCGAACACGCCGACCGGATCGGCCATCCGCTCGGCAACATGCCGCTGCTGTCGGCCATCACCTACAAGGCGCTGAGTTCGAACTCCGACACCGGCTCGATTTCCTTTACCGGGAACGACGGTTCCGCGCTCGCGGTCAGTTTCGCGCGCATCCCCGGAACGCAGGCGCGACTGATCGTCAGCGTCGACGAGGCCAAGGTGACGGAAGCGATCGACCGCGACATCCGCACCGCCTATCTGCAACTGGCATTGGTCTGCATATTTGTGCTGCTGGCCGCATTGATCGGCGCGGAAAAGCTCATCATCAAGCCGATCAAGCTCATGACCGGCATGGCCAAGCGATTCGGCGAAGGCGATTCGTCGGCCCGCGTCACGCACAAGCGGTTGCCCGCCGAATTCATGCCGCTGGCGCGCGCCTTCAACGCGATGGCCGCACAGCTCAGCCAGCGCGAGCGCGAACTGGTTGCCACCAACGACCGCCTCACGGTGATGGCCTCGATCGACATGCTGTCGGGCCTGGCCAACCGCCGCGGTTTCCAGAGCCGGCTGGATTTCGAATGGCTGAAGGCGCAGCAATATCAATGCGAGCTGTCGCTGCTGATGATCGATGTCGATCACTTCAAGCTCTATAACGACACCTATGGGCATCCCGAGGGCGACGCCTGCCTGACCCGAATCGGCGAGGCGCTGTCCGGCATCGCCGCCGACACGATGGGCGTCGCCGGCCGCTATGGCGGGGAGGAATTCTGTTTATTGCTGCCGAACACCACGCCGCAGCGCGCGCTGGAGATCGGCGAGATGGTGCGCGCAGCCGTGCAGGATCTCGCCCTGCCGCATTCGACCTCCAGCCACCAGACCGTCACCGTCAGCGTCGGCGTCGCTGCAACGCTGCCGAACGACGCCCAGACCCCGGGCGAGTTGATCGAGGCCGCCGACGCCGCGCTTTACGCCGCCAAACACCGCGGACGAAATGCCGTGGTTGCGCATGGCTTCGCCAAGCCGGCGGGCGAGGCAGGAATCGCGATGACAGGGTGAGCTTTCGCCGCCGCGCCTGCCGTCAAATCGCCCCCCTTCCCTCCCCCAACCCGTTGACCCCGCAGCCGCTTTTGTGGCCTAGTCCGCCGTCCCCCGGACGGGACCGAATCCACAAAAAACGCCAGCGATTCCATGACCTCCGAACGTTACAACGCCCGTGAAACCGAGCCGCGCTGGCAACGCCAGTGGGATGAAAAGGCGATCTTCGCCTCGAAAAACGACGATCCGCGGCCGAAATACTATGTGCTCGAGATGTTCCCCTACCCGTCCGGGCGCATCCATATCGGACATGTCCGCAATTACACCCTAGGCGACGTGCTGGCGCGATTCATGCGCGCCAAGGGATTCAACGTGCTGCACCCGATGGGCTGGGACGCCTTCGGCCTGCCGGCCGAGAACGCCGCGATCGAGCGCAAGGTGGCGCCGAAGGCCTGGACCTACGACAACATCGCCGCGATGAAGAAGCAGCTGCGGTCGATCGGTCTGTCGCTGGACTGGTCCCGCGAGTTCGCGACCTGCGACCCCAGCTATTACAAGCATCAGCAGAAGATGTTCCTGGACATGATGCGCGCAGGCCTGGCCGAGCGCGAGAAGCGCAAGCTGAACTGGGATCCGGTCGACATGACCGTGCTGGCCAACGAGCAAGTCATCGACGGCCGCGGCTGGCGCTCCGGCGCCGTCGTCGAGCAGCGCGAGATGAGCCAGTGGGTCTTCAAGATCACGAAATATTCGCAGGAGCTGCTGGACGCGCTCGACGGGCTGGACCGCTGGCCCGACAAAGTACGGCTGATGCAGCGCAACTGGATCGGCCGCTCCGAAGGCCTGCTGATCCGTTTCGCGCTGGACGCGGCGACGACGCCGGCGGGCGAGACCGAGCTGAAGATCTTCACGACTCGGCCCGACACGCTGTTCGGCGCAAAATTCATGGCGATCTCGGCCGATCATCCGCTGGCGCAGGCGGCGGCGGCGAAGAACCCGAAGCTCGCCGAGTTCATCGCCGATATCAAAAAGATCGGCACCGCGCAGGAAATCATCGACACCGCCGAGAAGCAGGGTTTTGATACCGGCATCAAGGCGGTGCATCCGTTCGACCCTAGCTGGAAGCTGCCGGTTTACGTCGCGAACTTCGTGCTGATGGAATACGGCACCGGCGCCATCTTCGGCTGCCCGGCGCACGACCAGCGCGACCTCGACTTCGTCAACAAGTACAAGCTCGGCAACATTCCGGTCGTGTGCCCCGAGGGTCAGGACCCGAAGACGTTCGTCATATCAGACACCGCCTTTGACGGCGACGGCCGCATGATCAATTCCCGCTTCCTCGACGGCATGACCATCGAGCAGGCCAAGGACGAGGTCGCCAAGCGGCTGGAATCCGAGATGCGCGGCAACGCGCCGGTCGGCGAGCGGCAGGTGAACTTCCGCCTGCGCGACTGGGGCATCTCGCGCCAACGCTATTGGGGCTGCCCGATCCCGGTGATCCATTGCCCGAAATGCGATGTGGTGCCGGTGCCGGACGACCAGCTGCCCGTGGTGCTGCCGGAGGACGTCACCTTCGACAAGCCCGGCAACGCGCTGGACCACCATCCGACCTGGAAGCACGTCAACTGCCCGAAATGCGGCGGCAAGGCGCAGCGCGAAACCGACACCATGGACACCTTCGTGGATTCGTCCTGGTACTTTGCGCGCTTCACCGATCCCTGGAACGAGAAGGCGCCGACCACGCTGCCGCTGGTCAACCGAATGCTGCCGATCGACCAGTATATCGGCGGCGTCGAGCACGCGATCCTGCATCTGCTCTACAGCCGCTTCTTCACCCGCGCGATGAAGGCGACCGGCCATATCGGCATGGACGAGCCGTTCGCCGGCATGTTCACGCAGGGCATGGTGGTGCACGAAACCTACCAGAAGGCCGACGGCACTTGGGTGACGCCGGCCGAGGTGAAGGTCGAGGTCGTCGGCGGCGAGCGCCGGGCCAGCATGATCTATGGCGACGAGCAGGTGACGATCGGCCCGATCGAGAAGATGTCGAAGTCGAAGAAGAACACCGTCGACCCCGACGACATCATCGCGAGCTACGGCGCTGACGTGGCGCGCTGGTTCATGCTGTCGGACTCGCCGCCCGACCGCGACGTGATCTGGAGCGACGAGCGGGTGCAGGGCGCCTCGCGCTTCGTGCAGCGGCTGTGGCGGCTGGTGAACGAGTCGGCCGAGATCGCCAAAACGGCTCCGGCCGGCCGGCCTGCTTCCTTCGGCGCGGATGCGATAGCCCTGCGCAAGGCCGCCCACGGCGCGCTGGACAAGGTGTCGTCCGGGATCGAGCGGCTGCATTTCAACGTCTGCCTCGCCCATATCCGCGAGTTCACCAACGCGCTGGCCGAGATTTTGGCCAAAGACGCCAAGCCGGCAGCCGATACCGCCTGGGCGGCCCGCGAAGCCGCGACCATCCTGGTTCAACTGTTCGCGCCGATGATGCCGCATCTGGCCGAGGAGTGCTGGCAGGTGCTGGGCCAGTCCGGGCTGATTTCGGAGGCCAGCTGGCCGCAAATCGAACGCGATCTGCTGGTTGAAGACAGCGTCACGCTGGTGGTCCAGGTCAACGGCAAGAAAAGGGGTGATGTTACCGTGCCACGGGTCGCCCAAAATCCGGAAATTGAGGCTGCCGTTCTGGCGCTCGATGCGGTAAAGCTTGCGCTGGACGGCAAGCCCGTCCGCAAGATTATCGTGGTTCCCATGAGGATCGTGAATGTCGTTGGCTAAGACCCGGATCGCCGTTCGGCTCATCGCCGTCGCCGCTCTGGCGGCGCTCACGGCCGGCTGTTTCCAGCCGATGTATGCCGAACGCAATGACGGCAAGCCCGGCCTGCGGGAAAAGCTGATGGGCGTGGAAATCCCGCCGGTCGACAAGCCGAACGCGTCGCGCGAAGCCCGCATCCAGGTCGAGATCCGCAACGCCTTGGCGTTCAAGCTCTACGGCAGCGCCACCGGCATGCCGCCGACCCACCGTCTGGTGCTGCGCTTCAACACCTCGCGCTCCTCGCTGATGCTCGATCCGAACACCGCGCTGCCGTCGAGCGAGAACTACGGAATCGACGCACAGTACAATCTGATCGACCTCGCCACCAACAAGTCGGTCATGACCGGCACGACCTTCTCCCGCGTGACCTACGACATTCCCGGCCAGCTGCAGCGCTTCGCCCGCCAGCGCGCCTTCCGCGACGCCGAGGATCGCGCCGCCAACGAAATCGCGGAAAACATCCAGACCCGGCTGGCGTCCTACTTCTACGCCGGGACCTGATGCTCGGTCATTCCGGGGCGTCCGAAGTACGAAGCCGGAATCTCGTTTCCGCACTCCCTGGATTCCGGGTCCATGCGAAGGCCCGTTTCAAGAAATGACGTGAAGGAAGGTCCGCCGTTGGTCGCGCTCCGCGGAAAAGACATCGACGCTTTTCTCGCCCGGCCCGATCCCGGCCGCCCGATCATCCTGTTGTACGGCCCGGATGCCGGCCTGGTCCGCGAGCGCGCCGAGGCGCTGATCGCCTCCGCCGTCGATGATCCCAACGATCCCTTCTCGCTGGTGCGGCTGGACGGCGACGATTTGTCGGCCGAGCCATCCCGGCTGGTCGACGAGGCCATGACGATCCCGATGTTCGGCGGCCGCCGCGCCATTCGCGTGCGCGCCGGCTCCCGCAATTTCGCCAGCGGCGTCGACACGCTGGCTGATACGCCGATCAAGGATTGCCGCATCGTCATCGAGGCCGGCGAGCTGCGCGCCGAGTCGCCGTTGCGGAAAGCCTGCGAGCGCGCCAGGACCGCGGTCGCCATCGCCTGCTATCCCGACACCGAGCGCGACCTTGTCCGCCTGATCGACGAGGAATTGAAGACGTCCAACCTGCGCATCGCTGTGGACGCCCGCGCGGTGCTGATGTCGCTGCTCGGCGGCGACCGCCAGGCCTCGCGCAACGAACTGCGCAAGCTCACCCTCTATGCCCACGGCAAGGGCGAGATCGACCTCGACGACGTCATGACGGTCGTCTCCGACGCGTCCGAACTGAAACTCGACCCGATCGTCGACGGCGCCTTTGCCGGCAAGCCGGAGCTAGTCGAAAGCGAATTTACCAAGGCGATGGTCGCCGGCACCTATCCCGGTGTGATCATCTCCGCCGCGCAACGCCAGGCGGCGTGGCTGCACAAATCGGCGCTCGCGGTGGCCGAAGGCACGCCGCTCTCGATCCTGCTCGAAAGCGGTTATCCGAGGCTACATTTTTCACGCAAGGGCGCCGTCGAAATCGCGCTGCGCAATTTCAGCCCGCCGCGGCTGGCCGCGATCATCGACCAGCTTGGGACCGCCGCCCTCGACATGCGCAAGCAGGCGACGCTGGCATCTGCGATCGGGCTGCGCGCGCTGCTTTCGATTGCGGCGAACGCGAAACGGCGGGGGTGATCGCTACACTCTCAGCCGTCATTGCGAGGAGCACTTGCGACGAAGCAATCCATCTCATCTATCCGTTATGCCGCGCGATGGATCGCTTCGTTCTGCTCGCAATGACGCCGAGAGGTTTGTGCCGTCACTTCCCTTCCAGCCGACGCATCACTTCGTCGAGCTGTTCGAGGTTGCGGTAGCTGATCTGGACCGAGCCGCCGGGGTCGCGGTGGTTGACGTATACCGTCAGGCCGAGCGCATCGCTGACGCGCTTTTCCAAAGCGACGGTGTCGGGATCTTTGGCCTTGCTGCCGCCGCCTGCCCTCGCCTTTTGCGGCTTGCGCTCCGGCACGCCCTCTTCATGCGCCAGCGCTTCGGTCTGGCGGACGTTGAGACCTTCCTCGACGATGCGCTTCGCGGCGGCCAGCGGGTCGGGCACGCCGATCAGGGCGCGGGCGTGGCCGGCGGATAATTTCCCTTCGGAGATCAGCGATTGCACCTCCGCCGGCAGTTTGGTCAGCCGCATCATGTTGGCGACGTGGCTGCGGCTCTTGCCGACTTCGCGGGCGATGTCTTCCTGGCTGCGTTTGAACTCCTCCGCGAGCGCGTGATAACCCTGCGCCTCTTCCATCGCGTTGAGGTCTTCGCGCTGCACGTTCTCGATGATCATGATCTCGAGCGCGTCCGAGTCGCTGACCTCGATCGGGACGATCGGCACCTCGTGCAGGCTGGCGAGTTGCGCGGCGCGCCAGCGCCGTTCGCCGGCGATGATCTCGTAGCGATCCTGCGCGCCCTTCACCGGACGGACCACGATCGGCTGGATCACGCCATGCTGCCTGACCGAGGCCGCGAGTTCGCCGAGTTCGGCATCGGAAAAAGTCCGGCGCGGGTTGCGCGGATTCGGCTTCAGGAATTCGATCGGCACCTTGCGGGTGTTGCGCGGCCGCTCCGGCTTTGCGGTTTCGCCGCCGACATCGCCGATCAGACTTGCGAGGCCACGGCCCAGTCGCGAACCCGTTTTCTCGGCCATCGCCAACTCCTTAGACTTCACGCAAATACTCCAGAACGGATTGTTTGCAGGGTGGGCAAAGCGTAGCGTGCCCACCACGATTTTGCCGCGGGCAAGGTGGGCACGGCGAAGACGCCTTTGCCCACCCTACGATCGGCACTTCAATGCGTCCTCAGATCGCGCTCGCGCTGGATCACTTCGGTGGCCAGCTTCAGGTAGGCGTCGCTGCCGACGCATTTGAGGTCATAGACCAGCACCGGCTTGCCGTAGGACGGCGCCTCGGAGATGCGCACGTTGCGCGGGATCATGGTGTCGTAGACCTTGCCGCCCATGAACTGCCGGACGTCGGCGACGACCTGGTTCGACAGATTGTTGCGCGAGTCGAACATGGTCAGCACGATGCCGTGGATCGACAGGTTCGGGTTCAGCGTCGAGCGCACCTGCTCTACCGTCTGCAGCAATTGCGACAGACCTTCGAGCGCGAAGAACTCGCACTGCAGCGGCACCAGGATCGCGTCCGACGCCGCCATGGCATTGACGGTAAGAAGGTTGAGTGACGGCGGGCAATCGATCAGCACGTAGGTGTAGTCGGTGTCGGGCGCGGCGTTCTTGTTCAGCGCGGCGATCGCATCGCGCAGCCGGAACGCGCGGCCGGGCGTCGTCCCGAGTTCAAGCTCGAGACCCGACAGGTCCATGGTGGAGGAAGCGATATGCAGCCGGGGCACCGCCGTCGGTACCACAGCATCGCGCAACGGCGCTTCGCCGATCAGCACGTCATAGGTCGAGCAGCTACGGTTGCGGCGATCGATGCCGAGGCCGGTCGAGGCATTGCCCTGCGGATCGAGATCGACGATCAGCACGCGCTCGCCGATTGCCGCTAGTGCGGTACCCAGATTGATCGCCGTCGTAGTCTTGCCGACGCCGCCTTTCTGGTTGGCCAGTGACAGGATGCGCGGGTGAGGCGGCGGAGTTTCTTCCCGATCCTCTTGGTACAATTCATCCAATTCGTTCATGCGCGATCGCCATGTGTCATCGCGGAAGAGTTGCGCCGCTCGATCCTATCGAGTTCGACGATCCAGCCGTGCCCGCCCGTGCGGCTGGAGTGGAGTCGCGGTTCAATATGCCAATATTTAGTGGCCTCGGTCAATTCAGCCTCTACATCTTGGCCTTTGAGAAACAACGCTGTTGCGCCCTGCTTCACCATCGGTTCCGCGAAACCGACAAGCTGATGTAATGGAGCCAGCGCCCGCGCAGTGACGCAATCGACGCGGCCCTCAATGCTGTCCACAATATCCCCGATTCCCGCCAAATGCACGATCGCAGGTGCGGAAGTTATGCGAATCGCCTCGCGCAGAAATGCGGCCTTCTTGGTGTTGCGCTCGACGAGGTGGACAGTGGCGCCCGGCGTGTCGGCCAATGCGCACGCCAACACCACGCCAGGAAAGCCGCCGCCACTGCCGAGATCGACCCAGACCTTTGCCGTCGGGGCAAGATCGAGAAGCTGAAGTGAATCGGAGACGTGGCGAGTCCAGAGATGCGGGAGCGTTGACGGCGCGACGAGGTTCGTCTTGGCTTGCCATGTCACGAGCAGATCAAGATAGCGATCGAGCCGCGACTCCGTCTCGCGCGAGACCGGGGTGAGGGCGAGGGCGGCGGCTTTGTCGCTTGCAGAGAGAATGTCAGCCGATTGGACTTTGCCCATGTTGTTTCTTCAGGTCGTCTTTCCGAGGAGCGATAGCGACGAAGCAATCCCATCTTCTTCGCTCGGCGAAATGGATCGCTTCGCTTCGCTCGCAATGGACGATAGAGTCCTGTTTCACGTGAAACGAATTTCTAACCAACGGCCTTCGCTGTCTTTCGACGCGCCTCGCGACGCAGGTATGCCGCCAGGATTCCGAGCGCCGCCGGCGTCAGGCCGTCGAGCCGACCCGCCTGCCCCACGGTCCGCGGCCGCGCGGCGTCGAGCTTGGCGCGCGCCTCGTTGGAGAGCCCCGGCACGTCGGCGTAATCGATATCGGTGAGCAGCAGGCCTTCGTCGCGGCGGAAGGCGTCGACGTCGGCGGTCTGCCGCTTGAGATAGACATCGTATTTGGCGTCGATCTCGAGATGGCCGGCAATCGACGGATCGACCGCCGACAGCTCCGGCCAGATGCCGCGTAGCGCGTCCCATTCGATCTCGGGATAGGCCAGCAGCTCGAACGCCGAGCGCCGATGGCCGTCGCGATTAAGGGCGAGGCCATGCTTGGCGGCTTCGTTGGGCGTGATCGTCAAAGACTTCGCCAACACCTTCGCTGCCGCCAGGGCTGTCATCTTGTCGCGATGGCGCGACACTCGCACAGGCCCGACGCAGCCCAGGACGATGCCCTTATCCGTCAAACGCTGGTCGGCATTGTCGGCCCGCAGCGTCAGACGATACTCGGCGCGCGAGGTGAACATCCGGTACGGCTCGGTGATGCCGCGCGTGACGAGGTCATCGATCATCACGCCGAGATAGCCGTCTGCGCGGTCGAACACGATCGGGTCCGCACCACTCGCTGCCAGCGCCGCGTTGAGCCCGGCGACAATTCCCTGCGCCGCGGCTTCTTCATACCCTGTCGTGCCGTTGATCTGCCCGGCGAGAAAGAGCCCCGGCAGACGCCTGGTCTGCAGCGTCGGCTCCAACTCACGGGGGTCGACGTGATCGTACTCGATGGCATAGCCCGGCCGCACCATCTTCACCCGCTTGAGTCCGGGAATAGTCGCCAGGATCGCGAGCTGGACCTCTTCCGGGAGCGAGGTCGAGATGCCGTTGGGATAGACCGTGGAGTCGTCCAGGCCCTCCGGCTCCAGAAAGATCTGATGGCCATCCCGGTCGCCGAAGCGAACGATCTTGTCCTCGATCGAGGGACAGTAGCGGGGACCGCTGCTCTTGATCTGGCCGGAATACATCGGTGAGCGATGGACATTGGCCCGGATGACTTCATGGGTAGCTGCCGTCGTCCGGGTGATGCCACACTGGATCTGCGGCGTCGTGATCCGGTCCGTCATGACCGAGAACGGCTCCGGCGGATCGTCGCCCGGCTGCATTTCGACGGCGGACCAGTCGATGGTCGTGCCGTCGAGCCGCGGCGGGGTGCCGGTCTTCAATCGTCCGAGCGCAAAGCCGGCCTTCTCGAACGAGGCCGACAGGCCCATCGCCGGCGCCTCCCCGACCCTGCCCGCCGGCCAGTTCTTCTCGCCGAGATGGATCAACCCGCGCAGGAACGTCCCGGTCGTGATCACGACGGCGCCTGCAGAGAGTTCACGGCCCTGCCCCAGCCTGATCCCGATCACACTGCCATTGGAGACGATCAGCTCGTCCGCCTCGCCTTCGATCACGCCGAGGTTGGCCGTTTCGCGGATCGCAGTCTGCATCGCGGCGGCATAGAGCTTCCGGTCAGCTTGGGCCCGTGGTCCGCGGACGGCCGGACCCTTGCGGCGGTTGAGCATCCGAAACTGGATGCCGCCGGCGTCGGCGACGCGCCCCATCAAGCCATCGAGCGCATCGACCTCACGGACCAGATGGCCCTTACCCAAACCGCCGATGGCGGGGTTGCAGGACATCGCGCCAATGGTCGCAAAGCGATGAGTCACCAGCGCCGTCTTCGCACCCAACCGCGCAGCCGCGCTCGCGGCCTCGCAGCCTGCGTGGCCGCCACCGATCACAATGACGTCGAAGGAGTCCACCTGGGAGATCATGCGCGACTTCTATCTTGGATGGGGAGCATGCGGAAGCGTAAAGGGCGATCGGGCGCACCTCGTGCGCGGATCAAAACAACATCTCGAAAAACAACCCCACGCAAAAAAGCAATTGGCCGTTGCCGAGGCTTCAGGAAACGCCGGGCTGAGCCGTCCCACGCGACCCTAAATCTCTCTTAAGAAATATGGTTTGTTTCACGTGAAACACCCGTTGCCGTGAGGGGCCCCCGTCAATCTGTTTCACGTGAAACTTCGTACCGAAGCCTGATCCTGTTTCACGTGAAACATCGTAGTTAGGGAAGCGTTACTTACCTACGCAGAACTCGCGAAAGATGACGTCCAGTATATCCTCGACGTCCACCCGTCCCAGGAGCCGCCCCAGAAATTGGGCTGCCCGGCGCAGTTCCTCCGCTGCCAGTTCCTCGCCCTCGCCGACGACCTCGATGCAGCGGCTGAGCGCGAGTTTCGTCTCCTGCAAGAGTGTGCGCTGACGGGCTCGCCCGATCAGGGCCGCTTCGCCACCACCAAAGGTGCTCACAGCGAATTCGACCATCGCCCCGGTCAGCTCAGGCAAACCGTCGCCACGGCTTGCGGAGATCTGGAAGATCCGTTGCCCCGGCACATCGGCCAATGGCCGAGGCCGCTGCTCCAGGTCGATCTTGGTTCTCACCGTCCAGACCGGTGCCGCACCATCATGCTGAACCACGGCCGGCAATCTGTCGGTCAGCCACAAGACCAGATCCGCGTCCGCCGCACGCGCCCTCGCCCGACGGACACCCTCCTGCTCCACGGGATCATCCGTCTCGCGAATGCCTGCGGTGTCGATGACGGTGACGGGATAGCCGTCGAGGTCGAGCTGCACCTCGATCACGTCGCGCGTGGTGCCGGCGTGCGGCGACACGATCGCGACCTCGCGCCGCGCGAGCGCATTCATCAGCGTCGACTTGCCGACATTCGGCGGACCGGCGATCGCGACGACGAGGCCGTCGCGAAGCCGCTCGCTCCGCCCCTGCCCGGCCAAAACTACTTCGATTTCGGCCAGCAGCGTTCTGACCTTCGCCAGAGCCGGTGCAATCAATTCCGCCGGCACGTCTCCCTCGTCCGAAAAATCGATCCCCGCTTCGATCAGCGCCGACGCCTCGATGATCCGGGCGCGCCAATCCCGCGCGCGGTCGCCGAGCAATCCCTTCAACTGACGCAACGCCTGGCGCCGCTGGCGATCGGTGTCGGCATGGATGAGATCGTCGAGACCTTCGGCCTCGGTCAGATCGAGCTTGCCATTCTCGAACGCGCGCCGGGTGAATTCTCCTGGCTCGGCGGCCCGCACATTTTCGAACTCGGACAGCGCCGCGAACAAGGTGGCGAGCACGGCACGTCCGCCATGAACATGGAATTCGGCGACGTCTTCGCCGGTCGCGCTGGCCGGCGCGGGAAACCACAACACGACGGAGTCGTCGATCGGCCGCTGGCCGATATCTTTCAACAGCGCGCGGGTGGCCATTCGCGGCATTGGCGTTTTGCCGGCAAGTGTTGTGACGATCTTGCCGGCCTGCGAACCGGACACACGCACCAGGGCGATCGCGCTCGGCGGTCGGCCTGACGACAAGGCATAGATGGTCTGGTCCCGCGGATGCATGGCCTATTTGTGCGGGCGGCCTCGAAAAGGCAACGCGATTCGATTTTAGCGGTGAACGCGAACAGCCCAGCTGCGGCAAACTCTCCGTCATGCCCGGGCTTGACCCGGGCATCCACGTTCTCGTGCCAAGAGCAAGAACGTGGATGGCCGGGACAAGCCTGGCCATGACGAGAAAGATGATCGGCTTCAATATGTTATATGGTTAACCAATTGCTACCGCAGAAATTTGGCAATCCAGACATGAAAAAGGCGCCCCGCTTTCGCGAGGCGCCCTCTCCTGCCCTGGCCTTCTCGGCTCAGGTGTTCATCGAGTCGAAGAACTCGGCGTTGTTCTTGGTGTTGCGAAGCTTGTCGAGCAGGAAGTCGATCGCGTCCATCGTGCCCATCGGATTGAGGATCCGGCGCAGCACATACATCTTCTTCAAGAGCTGCGGATCGGTGATCAGCTCTTCCTTGCGCGTGCCGGAGCGCGAAATGTCGATCGCAGGGAACGTCCGCTTGTCGGAGACCTTGCGGTCGAGGATCAGTTCGGAGTTACCGGTGCCCTTGAATTCTTCGAAGATGACTTCGTCCATGCGGCTGCCGGTATCGACCAGCGCGGTGGCGATGATCGTGAGCGAACCGCCCTCCTCGATGTTTCGTGCGGCGCCGAAGAATCGCTTCGGCCGCTGCAACGCGTTGGCATCGACACCGCCGGTCAGCACCTTGCCGGATGACGGCACCACGGTGTTGTAGGCACGGCCAAGGCGCGTGATCGAGTCGAGAAGAATGACGACGTCGCGGCCGTGCTCGACCAGCCGCTTGGCTTTCTCGATCACCATCTCGGCGACCTGGACGTGGCGTACCGCCGGTTCGTCGAACGTCGACGACACGACCTCGCCCTTCACCGAGCGCTGCATGTCCGTGACTTCTTCCGGGCGTTCGTCGATCAGGAGAACGATCAGGTAGCATTCCGGATGATTGGCCGTGATCGAGTGCGCGATGTTCTGCATCAGCACGGTCTTGCCGGTGCGCGGCGGCGCCACGATCAGCGCGCGCTGACCTTTGCCGATCGGCGCCACGATATCGATAACGCGCGCGGAAAGATCCTTGCGGGTCGGGTCTTCGAGTTCGAGGCGAAAACGCTGGTCCGGAAACAGCGGCGTCAGATTGTCGAAATTGACCTTGTGCTTGGATTTCTCCGGATCTTCGAAATTGAGCGTGTTGACCTTGAGCAGCGCAAAGTAGCGTTCGCCTTCCTTGGGACTGCGGATGTGGCCTTCGATGGTATCGCCGGTGCGCAGGCCGAAGCGACGAATCTGCGAAGGCGAGACATAGATGTCATCGGGACCGGGCAGGTAGTTGGCATCGGGCGAACGGAGAAAGCCGAAGCCGTCGGAGAGAACCTCGACGACGCCTTCGCCGATGATGTCTGTTTCCTGGATCGCGAGCTGCTTGAGGATGGCGAACATCAGCTCCTGCTTGCGCATGGTGCTGGCATTTTCGACCCCGTTCTCTTCCGCGAATGTGACGAGTTCGGCCGGCGTCTTGGCTTTGAGGTCCTGGAGTTTGATTTCCCGCATTGGGGTGGTCCTGTAGAGTGTTCTCAGAGGGAAGCGGTGCGAGGTGGCTTAAGGAAAAAGCGGACACGAAAATGGAAGGTCCGCAGGTCTAAGCAAGGAAAGCGCCGGTGAGGCTTCAAACCTGATGCGGCGGCCGGTCCGATGAACGTGCCGGACGCAGCCACATCCGCCTGCGTGGGGTGGGATTTTGACAATATAGAAAATCCGCCGCCGCTTCGCAAGCAGGGGTGAAACCGGAGGATCGCGGAAAGTTTGAGCTAAAATGGCTTCACGATCACCAGAATAACGACGAAGATCATCAGGGCGGTGGGTACCTCATTGATAATCCGGTAAAATTTATGAGTCTTTGTGTTGCGGTCCGCGGCGAAATCCTTCACCCAGCGTGAAAAGGCGCCATGGACGCCCGACAGAATCAGCACGAGGGTCAGTTTGACGTGAAACCAGCCGGACGCATACCAGCCTCCGGCCCAGGCAAGATGAAGGCCGGCAAGCCAAGTGACAATCATTGCCGGATTGATGATGGCCTTCAGTAGCCGCCGCTCCATCACCTTGAAGGTCTCGGACTGCTTCGAGCCGATTTCGGCCTCACAGTGATAGATGAACAAGCGCGGCAGGTAGAGCATGCCAGCCATCCAGGAGATGACTGCGATCACATGCAGCGCCTTGATCCACGGATACGCGGTGATCGTGATCCACTCGTACATTTCAATCGCCAGACCCTGCGCGCTGCCGGAACATTCCGCTTGCTGTCAGCGTTGCGGAGAACGCAGCCAGCCAGGGCGCAAGACATATCCGCAAAGCACCGCTTCTCTAAACTAATAATTTTAGAATCTAAGGGTTTGAGTCTGGGTGAGCGTGATTATGACTCACGAAAAACAATCCCGCGGATTTGCCAGGCTTGTTCACAGCCGTCCCCGATCTCCGCCAGGCGTTGCGTCATCGCGATAACGCTACGTGCATCAACTGTTTGCGCCGTTTCGTGGCCAGCTTATAAAGAGACAAGTCCACACCTTCCCACTATGATGGCAATCGGCCGGCAGACTTGTCCTTGAAGGTAGCCCTGTGAAGAAGGGTGAGGGTTATCCCTGAGACGGCAGGGCAGGGCTGGATAAGGCAGGCAGGCTCCACAGGATTCACAGGATTACACAGGGGTTCGGGTGCCCACGACCGGCAACTATTTTCACCTTCATCTGGTCTCCGATTCGACGGGCGAGACGCTGATCACGGTGGCGCGCGCGGTAGCCGCGCAATACGCCAACGTGACCGCGGTCGAACATGTCTAT
The DNA here is from genome assembly GCA_964609175.1 of uncultured Bradyrhizobium sp. GTDB lineage: Bacteria > Pseudomonadota > Alphaproteobacteria > Rhizobiales > Xanthobacteraceae > Bradyrhizobium. Next base: position 96,490 of record CAZSRR010000007.1, on the reverse strand, counting down.
CCGCTGGTGCGCAGCCAGAAGCAGCTCGACCGCGTGCTCGACGAGATCGAGGAGGCGCCCGGCATCGTGCTGTTCACGCTGTTGGAGAAGGATCTGGTCAGCCGGCTGGAAGCCAAGTGCCGCGACATCAATATTCCGAGCCTGTCGATCATCGGCCCTGTGATGCAATTGTTCGAGGCCTATCTCGGTGCGGCGACGACGGGCAGGATAGGGGCCCAGCACGTCCTGAACGCGGAATATTTCAAGCGCATCGACGCGCTGAACTACACCATGATCCACGACGACGGTCAGCACGTCGAAGGGCTGGAAGAGGCCGACGTGGTCCTGGTCGGCGTCTCGCGCACCTCGAAAACGCCGACCTCGATCTATCTCGCCAATCGCGGCGTCCGTACTGCGAACGTGCCGCTGGTGCCGGGCATTCCGTTGCCGCACCAGCTCGAGACGTTGAAGAAGCCGCTGGTCGTCAGTCTTCACGCCACGCCGGAGCGGCTGATCCAGGTCCGGCAGAACCGCATGCTGAGCATGGGGGCCGACAATCGCAGCGATGATTATATCGATCGCCAGGCGGTGACGGATGAAGTCGCCTACGCCCGCAAGCTGAGCGCCAAATTCAGCTGGGCGCAGCTCGACGTGACGCGCCGCTCAATCGAGGAAACCGCCGCAGCCGTGCTGAAATTGTTCACCGACCGGCAACGGCAGCGGCTCCCTGAATGATGTGTTGGCGATGACCATCTGGCGCGGAACAGATCCGCTGATCCTGGCGACGCAAAGCCGCGCGCGAAAAATGCTGCTCGGCAATGCCGGCATTTCCTTCGATGCCATGCCAGCGGATATCGACGAGCGGTCGATCCAGGAAAAATCCGGCCTGTCCGCACCCGGCGAAATCGCCGGGCTGTTGGCGCGCGAGAAGGCGCGCTTCATATCGGTCCAGAATCCCGGCCGTTACGTCGTTGGTGCCGACCAGACGCTCGCGCTGGGACGCCGTCTGTTCAGCAAGCCGGCCGGACGCGCGCAGGCCGCGGAGCAGTTGCGCCTTCTCGCCGGTCAGACGCATGAACTGCATTCTGCTGCCGCGGTGGCGCAAGACGGCAAGATTCTCTTTTCGGCGGTGTCGATCGCCCGCATGACCATGCGCCCATTGGGCGGCGAAGAGATTCGATCCTATCTGGACGAGGCCGGCGATTCCGTCACCACCAGCGTCGGCGCCTATCAGCTCGAAGGGCTGGGCGTGCACCTGTTCGAGCGGATCGAAGGCGACCATTTCACCATTCTCGGCCTGCCGCTGTTGCCGCTGCTGGCATTCTTGCGGGGGCAGGGGTTACTCGGTGTCTGACATGATGCGGCATGCAAAAACGCTAGTTATTGAAAAATGCTAGTTATAGGTCTCACCGGCTCGATCGGCATGGGCAAATCGACGACGGGAAAACTGTTCGTCGAAGCCGGCGTTCCGCTCTACGACGCCGATGCCGAGGTCCACAAACTGTACGAGGGCGCCGCGGTCCCGGCGATCGAGGCCGCGTTTCCAGGCACGACCTCGAATGGAAAGGTCGATCGGCAGAAGCTCAGCGAGCGCGTGGTGCACGATCCGGCGGCCATGAAGCAGCTCGAGCAGATCGTCCATCCGATGCTCGGGGCGGGACGCCAAAAATTCTTCGAGGAAGCCGAACGGGCCGGCGCGCCGGTGGTCGTCGTCGACGTGCCACTGCTCTATGAGACCGGTGGCGAGAAGCGGGTCGATGCCGTGGTCGTGGTGACGACATCGCCCGAACTGCAGCGCGAGCGTGTTCTGGCGCGCGGCACCATGGATGCCGCGAAACTCGATTCCATCATCGCGCGGCAGACGCCCGACGCGGAAAAGCGCAGGCGGGCGGATTTCGTGGTGGATACCTCTAATGGACTCGACCCCGTCCGCGCGCAAATCAAGGACATTCTGGCCGAGGTCGTTAGGATGCCGCAGCGGCGGACCTGATTCGCCGCGGCTCCAGCTCCCGTAGGCTCATGCGCGAAATCGTCCTCGATACCGAAACCACCGGCCTCGATCCGCTGCGCGGCGACCGCCTGGTCGAAATCGGCTGCATCGAGATTTTCAACCGGATGCCGACGGGGCAGACATTCCACCGCTACATCAATCCCGAGCGCGACATGCCGGCCGAAGCGTTCGCCGTGCACGGCCTGTCAAGCGAGTTCCTCGCCACCAAGCCGCTGTTCGCCGAGGTGGTCGAGGAGTTTCTCGAATTCATCGGCGACGCGCCGCTCGTCATCCACAACGCCTCATTCGACGTCGGCTTCATCAATGCCGAGCTCGACCGTGTCAAACGGCAGGCGATCCCGCGCGAGCGGCTGGTCGATACGTTGCTGCTGGCGCGACGCAAGCATCCCGGCGTGTCGAACCGGCTCGACGATCTCTGCTCGCGCTACGCGATCGACAATTCCCGCCGCACCAAGCACGGCGCGCTGCTCGACGCGGAGCTGCTGGCGGAAGTCTATATCGACCTGATCGGGGCGCGGCAGTCGCAACTGATCCTGGCGTCGGAAACCCGCATCCACGTCGTCAGCGGCGTCGGCGAAATGCCGCGCCGGCAGCGCGAAGTCCCGCTGGCGCCGCGCGTCAGCGACGCCGACCGCGAGGCGCATCGCGCGTTCATCGCCACGCTGGGCGACAAGCCGATCTGGAACGATTTTTTGCCGGCCGCCGGCTAGGTCGAGATCGGGTTGAGCTCTTCCGCGAAACCCATCAATCCTTGCGCAGAGAGATGGTTCGAGAAGAGCTCACATCCCGCAGCTGACCCCATCCCGCCTGGCATGGGGTTGTCTTTGCTATCTGGGCCGCTAGCCGGATCAGCTCGGCCTCGCGCCGGAGGTTGCCTGCGCTGCAGCCTGCCGCTCCATGTTCTGGCGGTACAGGCCGACGAAATCGACGGGGTCGAGCATCAGCGGCGGGAACCCGCCGTCGCGGACGGCGGTGGCGATGATCTCGCGCGCGAATGGGAACAGCAGCCGCGGGCATTCGATCATGACCAGCGGATGCAGGTTTTCCTTCGGCACGTTGACGATCCGGAACACACCGGCATAGGCCAGTTCGAAGCTGAACATCACCTTGCCGGCGCTTTCGGCCTTGCCCTCGATCGAGAGGGTCACCTCGAACTCGCTGTCGGAGAGGTTGTTCGCGCCGACATTGATCTGGATGTTGATGTTCGGCTGCTGCTGCTGCGGCGCCAGCGAGGAAGGGGCGTTCGGATTCTCGAACGACAGGTCCTTGGTGTATTGCGCCAGGACGTTGAGCTGGGGCGGGGCCTGCTCGGGAGGTGCGCCGTTGCCGTTGGTCATGAAACTCTCTCCTGAAGCCCACGAGCCAGAGCCCGTTTTCGCCTGAATTCGCCCATCGGGCGCGATGCCTTTACCGGGCGAGTGGCTATCATAGGCCTGCCTCGTTCCACAAGGACGACGGTTCAGCCGTCAGGTCTTGGTCAATTATGGCAGATATGCCTAACACAGTCCTGTCGGCAGCCCTAAATATCTGAATGTGCGCGATTTCCAGGTATGATCGGGTTTCCCCTCGTCGTCAAAACGCGCTACACTTCGATTGCGCCAAAACGCGCCATTGGCCGGGCGCAGTTTCATGCCTACATGCTTCAGTCTAAGTCCGATGATGTGGTCTCTGCCGTTCCTCGAGCATGATCCGGAAAAGGGGCAACCGGTTTTCCGAAAAGATCATGTTCAAACAAGGTGATCGAGGGAAAACGCGCAAGAGAGCTTCTTCTCGGGGAACGCTCGACCGCCGGGCCCGTTGCCGGCGTTAGAACCAGAAAGCGAATACGACGTGGATATTTATACCATCATCTTCCTGGCGCTCGCGGTATTCATCTTCCTGCGTCTGCGCAGCGTCCTTGGACAGCGCACCGGAAGCGAACGCCCGCCCTATGACCGCGCCGCGCCGAACGTCGTGCAGCGGACGCAGGACAACAACAATGTGGTCCCGATGCCGGGTGCGGTTATCGATCAAACGCCGCTGGCGCCGAGCGCCGATGTCGCCCCGGCCGACCGCTGGAAGGGTGTCGCCGAACCGGGTACACCGCTGGCGGCTGGACTCGACGCGATCGTCGCCCAGGATTCCTCGTTCGATCCCAGGCATTTCCTTTCCGGCGCCCGCAGCGCCTATGAGATGATCGTGCTGGCCTTCGCCAATGGCGATCGCCGCTCGCTCAAGGATCTGTTGTCCAGCGAGGTCTATGAGAGCTTCGAGGCCGTGATCAAGGATCGCGAGAAGCACGAGCAGAAGACTGAAACGCGGTTCGTTTCGATCGACAAGGCCGAGCTCGTGGGTGCGGAAGCCCGCGACCGCGCGGCCCAGCTCACCGTTCGCTTCGTGTCGCAGATGATCTCGGTCACCCGCGACAAGACCGGCGCCATCGTCGATGGCAACCCCGATAAGGTCGCCGATATCACCGATGTCTGGACATTCGCCCGCGACACGAGTTCTCGCGATCCGAACTGGAAGCTGGTTGGCACCGGAAGCGCGGCCTGAGACGCGGCGCCTGGCAGGCGTCGCGTGCGGTGTGTTCGCGTTGGCGTGTTCGCTGGCTCCGGCGGAGGCCGTCTCAGCGCGCCATGCACGGTCGCACAAGCCGGCGCATCCGCCGCCCGCCGTTCGCCACCTGCCATATCCCAAGCTTGATCTTCCGTTTCAGGTCAATGGCGGGCAATACGTGCCGGTTGCCTGGTCCGAGATCGTGGGGTGGGCCGAGGACGATCATCTCGCGGCGTACAATGCCTTCCGGGTCAGCTGCCGGCCGATCGCGGCGCAACGCACGCCGCCGGCCGACGTCAAGGCGCTCGGTACCTCGCTGCGCGATCCCTGCCAGATCGCCAGAGGGCTCGAACTCTCCGACGGGCCGAAGGCAAAGACGTTCTTTGAGGAGCATTTTTCGCCCGTTCGGATTTCGCGACTCGGCGAGGGCGAGGGGTTCGTCACCGGCTACTACGAGCCCATCGTCGACGGCTCGCGGACGGAGAACGAGGTCTACAAGGTGCCGGTGTATCGCCGGCCGTCGAATCTGTTCGTCCGCGGCATCACACAAGGCTCGGTTGGCCTGCCCAACAAGGGCCAGGTGTTCCGCAAGATCGGCCGCCGGAAACTGGTGCCCTATTACGAGCGGGCGGAGATCGAGGATGGCGCGATCGCCGACCGCGGGCTCGAGATCTGTTACCTCAGAGAACAGACCGACCTGCTGTTCTCCCAAATTCAGGGATCGGCGCGGGTCAGCCTCGATGACGGTTCGACCGTCCGCATCAACTACGACGCCCACAACGGCTATCCCTATACGGCGGTCGGTCGCATCCTGATCGAGCGCAACATCATTCCCAAAGACCAGATGTCGATGCAGAAGATCCGCGAGTGGATGGAGGCCAATCCCAACGAGGCCGACGAACTGCGGCGGCAGAACAAGTCCTACGTCTTCTTCCGCGAGGTGCAGCTTTCCGACAAGGACGAGGCGGTCGGCGCCCAGGGCGTGCCGCTGACACCGGGCCGCTCGATCGCGGTCGACAAGTCGCTGCACGTCTACGGCACGCCGTTCTTCATCGAAGGCGAACTGCCGATCGAGACGGCTACGTCAAGGACGCCGTTCCGTCGCCTGATGATCGCGCAGGACACCGGCTCCGCGATCGTCGGGCCCGCGCGTGCCGATCTCTATTTCGGCGCCGGGTCCGACGCCGGCAAGGTCGCCGGCCGCCTGCGCCATAACGCGCGCTTCGTGATGCTGGTGCCGAAGAGCCTCGATCCGGTGGCGCGCGGCCGCAAGCTGCCGGTGCCGGACGACCGGCCGTCGGAGAGGATCGCAAAGCTGTTTCCGCAGACGGCGCCGTCGCCTAGACCGGCCGAGGTGACCGCGGCGACCAATGCCAAACCGGCGGCGTCGCCGGCGCCCGCACCCGGGGCTGCGCAAACCGCAGCCGCTGCGGTGCCGCTGCCCGAGCCGCGGCCCAGGGTGGAGGCGGTTTCGACCAAGCCGGTTCATCGTCATTTGCGACGCCACCGCCATTACCGATGAAACGCCGGCCGTCGAGTTCGATTCCGGAATTGCCGGAGCCGCCGCGCCGCAAACGGGGCCTGAGCGAAGAAGACCGCGCGCTGTGGGAGAGCGTCGCCAAGCAGGTCAAGCCGCTGCGCAAGCGCCGCGCCTCGAAACCGTTGCTCGTCACGGCGGATGCCGCCAGCACGCCTGTGCCGAAGCCGGTGGCCTCGCCGAAGCCCGCGCCGCCGCCGCGAATCGCAACGCCCGCCAAACCGCCGCCGCTGGCGCCGATCGGCCGCCGTGAACGGTCGCATCTGTCGCGCGGGCGCAAGGAAATCGACGCCCGGCTGGATCTGCACGGCATGACACAGACGCGGGCGCATCGCGCGCTGTTCGGATTCCTGCAGCGCGCCCATCTTGACGGGCTGACGTTTGTCCTCGTCATCACCGGCAAGGGCAAGATCGGCGCCGAGTCCGAGCGGGGCGTGCTGCGCCGTCAGGTGCCGCAATGGCTCGGCCTGCCGGAATTCCGCGCGCTGGTGGTCGGTTTCGAGGAAGCCCATATCGGCCATGGCGGCGAGGGCGCCTTGTACGTCCGGGTGCGGCGGGCGCGGTATTAGGCCAAGGCGTTTCAACCGACGTGGGGACCGGTTCGCGCAAAGAAAACGCGTCAACTTCAAAAAGGCCGCACGATCCCGACGCGCGGGACCAGCGTGACGATCCAGCCGAATACGAGCGTCTTCCCATCATCCGTTGAGATTGGCGGCGCGATCTTCGAACTCGGCAGCATCCTTATCGCGTGCAGAATGAGGAACAGGCACACCGCCCAGTTCGAAATCCAGCGCGAATAGTCGAACACGATTGCGAACATCACGAGATAGCCGAGGCTGATCATGACGATCGCGGCGATCACGATGCGACGGTGCGTCTCGATCGCAAGTGCGGCGATCAGATCGCGAAGATAGCGCCACAGCGGCGCGTGCAGCCAGATCAGCAGCGCGAACACCGGCACGCCCGGCAGATTGTGCGGCAGGCGGGCCCAGGTATCGGAAATCTCCTTGGCGAGCGGCTGGTACCAGATGTAGGCAAAGCTCAGCAGGTTCGTCCGCGACGGGTCCGCCATCCGGTTTTGCAGATAGGAGACGAACTCGCCCTCCGGCACCTTCATGGTCCCATAAAATTGCGCGGCAAGGAACAGGGCGCCGACCGCGGCAAGGGCGGCAACGCCCACGGCGACGTTCTGTCGGCTCGTACCGTGAACGAGGTAATGACGCAGTAGCGCGATGGCGGCGATGGTCGGCACATACATCAGGAGATGGATGTGGTGAATCAGTACGAGTGCGACTGAGAAGATTGCGGCAAGCAGGACATAGAAGAGCGAGCGAGCCGGAATCAGCAGCAACACAATCGCCAGCAGGCAGCCATAGATGTCGAAATGCCCGAGCGTGTGCATGAAGTTCTTCAGGAAGAACGGCGAGCCCGCCATGAACACGAACAGCGGCAGATGCTGTTCGTCAAACCCGAACGTGCGCCGGAAGAGTTGAACGAACAGCGCGGCCGTCGCCAGCCACGCCGCGCCCGCGAGCGCGAACACCAGCCATACCGGCACCTTGGCCGTGAACAGCGAAATCAGGGCACCTACCAGGGCCCGCTTGGTGAAGCCGAAATGGTAGTCGACCAGCAGGTGGATGTAGGGAACGTAGGGCGGTAGCGCGATCTTGTGCCAGAAGACCCCGATCAGCACGACGGCATTGACGGCCAGCATCAACCGCCAGGGGTTTTGCCACAGCCGCGAATTCAGGTTCATCGTCGTCCCGGCCTTGAGCCGGGACCCACTCGCCGCGGCCCTTGTTGCTTGGCACGGCCGATGACTTGTTTCAACAGAGATGACCGGGATTATGGGTCCCGGTTCAAAGCCGGGACGGCGATCCGCAAAACTACAGAATGAAGCGGCTGAGATCCGCATTCTTGGCGAGGTCGCCGACATGCTTCTGCACGTACTCCGCATCGACCTTGATGGTCTCGCCGTGGCGGTCGGGCGCGGCGAAGGAAATCTCGTCGAGCACCCGCTCCATCACCGTCTGCAGCCGCCGCGCGCCGATATTCTCCACCGTCGAATTGACGGCAACCGCGACGTCGGCCAGCGCGTCGATCGCGTCGGCGGTGATGTCGAGCGTGACGCCTTCGGTCTGCATCAGCGCGACATACTGCTTGATCAGCGACGCCTCCGGCTCGGTCAGAATCCGGCGCATGTCGTCGCGCGTCAGCGCCTCCAGTTCGACTCGGATCGGCAACCGTCCCTGCAATTCCGGCAGCAGGTCGGACGGCTTCGAGATATGGAATGCGCCAGAGGCGATGAACAGCACGTGGTCGGTCTTGACTGCGCCGTGCTTGGTGGAAACGGTGGTGCCCTCGATCAGCGGCAGCAGGTCGCGCTGCACGCCTTCGCGCGAGACGTCGCCGCCGCTGCGGCCGTCGCGCACGCAGATCTTGTCGATCTCGTCGAGGAACACGATGCCGTTGTTCTCGACCGCGCTGATCGCCTCCAGCGTCAACTGGTCGCTGTCCAGCAGCTTGTCCGATTCTTCGTTGATCAGGATTTCGTGAGAGCCTTCCACCGTGAGGCGGCGCGTCTTGGTCCGTCCGCCCAGCTTGCCGAAGATGTCGCCGATCGAAATCGCGCCCATCTGCGCGCCGGGCATGCCCGGGATTTCGAACATCGGCATGCCGCCCGAGGATTGCGTCTCGATCTCTATTTCCTTGTCGTTGAGCTCGCCGGCGCGCAGTTTTCGGCGGAAGGAATCGCGGGTCGCGGCGCTCGATCCCGGCCCGACAAGAGCGTCCAGCACGCGCTCCTCGGCGGCCTGCTGGGCGCGGGCCTGCACGTCCTTGCGCTTGCGCTCGCGCACCTGCACGATCGCGACTTCGACGAGGTCGCGGATGATCTGCTCGACGTCGCGCCCGACATAGCCGACTTCGGTAAACTTCGTGGCCTCGACCTTGAGGAATGGCGCATTGGCGAGCTTGGCGAGCCGCCGCGCGATCTCGGTCTTGCCGACGCCGGTCGGCCCGATCATCAAAATGTTCTTCGGCAGCACTTCTTCGCGTAAGCTACCGGTGAGCTGCAGCCGCCGCCAGCGGTTGCGCAGCGCGATCGATACCGCGCGCTTGGCGTCGGCCTGGCCGACGATGAAGCGGTCGAGTTCGGAGACGATTTCACGGGGAGAAAAGTCGGTCATGGTTCCTAGGTAGGTCTGAAATGTAGCGGGAGCAAGCCGGGCAGGGAGCCTAGATGATCGGTGGTCCCGCCTGCCACAGCTTGATCGTCTCGAACGGGTGGATCAGCATGATGATGTTCAGCGTCAGATTGTCGCGAATGTGCAGCGCCAGAACGAGTTCGAATAACACGAGGATCGCCAGGGTGATGCCGACCGGCAGCTTCTTCGCCAGAAGAAAACCGCCGATCATCGCAAAATTGTCCGCGATCGAATTGACGATGCTGTCGCCGAAATAATCCAGCGAGATCGTGCCGGCGCGGTAGCGGTTGATGATCCAGTCGGAATTTTCCACCAGTTCCCAGCCGCCCTCGACGAGCATGGCCAGCATCAGGCGGCCCTGCCAGGCGAGGCGCGGGAAGGCGAGGGTGGCGGCGCCGTAGAACAGGATGCCGTGCAGGACGTGCGACAGCGTGTACCAATCGGCGATGTGCTGCGAGTTCTCCGAACTCTGCACCACGCCGTGCCAGAGTTTGACGGAGCCGCAGGCGCAGATCGGCAGGCGTCCCATGCCGTAGAGGATGGCCGCTTGCGTCGCCAGGATAACGGCCCCCATCAGTACCCAGTGCCGGACCGAAAGCGTACCGGCCGCCTGAGATTTTCCGATGCTGTCAGTTGAGGTCATGCGTCGCGGATCATCAATAGAGCGGGACCATCAGGTGTATCGACCATACCAGCTTTTTCAAAACCCGCTTTCTGGTAGGCCCGAACGGCCCTCGTGTTGGCCGGGTCGGGATCGGTGACGATCCGCGGCGCGCCTTCCCGCAAGCGCGCATCGGCGAAGGCGCGGATGAATGCCGAGCCATGGCCGCGGTCGACCATATCGGGTTCGCCGATGAACTGGTCGATGCCGCGGGTGCCGCGCGGGTGTTCGCCGAAGCCCGAATTCCACGCTGTCAGATCGTAGCACTGGATATAGGCGAAATCGTTGCTTCCGATTGAGACGATGAACTGATCCATCGCGGGTTCGTCGAGATCGCCGCTGACGAGGCCGTACTGCTCGGTCAGATCGCCCCACCATTGCACGACATGCGGCGCGGCCAGCCAGCGGCGGACCAGCGGCAGATCCGCCGGCGTCATCGGGCGGAAAACATAGTCCGGCGCCATGATCGCCGGCTCCATCAGAGCGATTCGATCGTGACGTTGCGGTTCGTGTAGACGCAGATGTCGGCTGCGATGTCGAGCGCACGGCGCACGATGGTCTCGGCGTCCTTGTCGGTATCGACCAGCGCGCGGGCGGCGGCCAGCGCGTAATTGCCGCCGGAGCCGATCGCCATCACGCCCGATTCCGGCTCCAGGACGTCACCGGTGCCGGTCAGGACCAGCGAGACGTCCTTGTCGGCCACGATCATCATGGCCTCCAGCCGGCGCAGATAACGGTCGGTCCGCCAGTCCTTGGCGAGTTCGACCGCGGCCCGGGTCAATTGACCCGGATATTGCTCGAGCTTGCTTTCCAACCGCTCGAACAGCGTAAAGGCATCCGCCGTGGCCCCGGCGAAGCCGCCGATGACGTCGCCCTTGCCGATCTTGCGGACCTTCCTGGCATTGCCCTTGATGACGGTCTGGCCGATCGAGACCTGGCCGTCGCCGCCGATCACCACTTTGCCGCCCTTGCGGACCGTCAAAATCGTGGTGCCGTGCCAGACCGGCGGGCTGCTTTCGGATGCGTGCATGGATTGTCCTCGTTTCCGTCAGATTTAGGGGCTGGCGGCCAGCGTTACAATCGCGGGTTTTTGGCCGGGATCCGGTCACCATAGGCCGAAGTTGGGCTGCCAAACGTCATCCCGCAGTAGCGAAGGCGACATCGGCCTGTTACAAGGGCGGCGTTTTCGGCCCCTTAAAGGCGGCCTCAAGGAAAGCAGTTTTCATGCGCACGGCGTCCATCAAGCGCAAGACCAAGGAAACCGACATCGAGGTATCGGTGAACCTCGACGGCACGGGTGTGTCCAAGGTGTCGACCGGCATCGGCTTTTTCGACCACATGCTCGACCTGCTGGCCCGCCATTCCCGCATCGACATCACGGTGAAGGCCGACGGCGACTTGCATGTCGACCACCACCACACCACCGAGGACGTCGGCATCGCGCTCGGCCAGGCCGTCAAGCAGGCGCTCGGCACCATGGCCGGCATCACCCGCTATGCCTCGATCCACATGCCGATGGACGAGACGCTGTCGCGCGTCGTGATCGACATTTCGGGCCGGCCGGTCCTGGTGTTCAAGGTCGATTTCCCGCGCGACAAGGTCGGCGAGTTCGACACCGAACTGGTGCGCGAATGGTTCAACGCCTTCACCATCAACGCCGGCGTGACTTTGCATGTCGAGACCCTATATGGCGAGAACAGCCATCATATTGCCGAATCCTGTTTCAAGGGTCTGGCCAGGGCGCTCCGTGCCGCGGTCGCGATCGATCCCAGCGCCAGGGGCGAGGTGCCTTCCACCAAGGGTCAGCTCGGCGGCTGATTCCTGGTTTTGTGTTTTACGTTTGCGGCGGAGACATTCGATGCCGGTCTACACAGTCCACGCTCCCGTGACCAACGGCGCCGATCTGGCGACCGACAGGTTCGTCTTCGTCCGCGACGGGTTCCATTTCTGGGCTGCAGTCGCGAGCGTGATCTGGCTGTTGTGGCATCGGCTGTGGCTGGTGCTGATCGGCTGGATCGTGCTGATGATCGCCATCCAGATGGGAATGACGGCGCTGGGTGCCGGCCGCGGCACGATCTTCGCCGTGGACGTCTTGATTTCGATCCTGATGGGTTTCGAGGCGGCGACCCTTCAGCGCTGGACCCTGTCCCGGCGCAAATGGCGTCAGCTCGACATCGTGGTCGCGGACGATGAAGAGGCGGCCGAGCATCGCTTCTTCGAGCGCTGGACCGGCCGCCAGCGCGGGCTGACCAACGATCAATGGTCGGTCGATCGCGGCGGCCTGCCGCCGACGCGCAATATCCCAGGCCAGCCATTCTCAAAGCCGCCGCCGCCGCTGCCGCAAGGCGGGATCATCGGCCTGTTTCCGGAGCCGGGAGGACCGCGATGAACGTTGCGATCGTCGATTACGGCTCCGGCAATCTCCACTCGGCGGCGAAGGCGTTCGAGCGCGCCGCGCGCAGCATGGAGAATCCGCAGAAGATTGTGGTGACGAACGATCCCGAGGCCGTGTACCGGTCGGACCGCATCGTGCTGCCCGGCGTCGGCGCCTTCGCCGATTGCCGCCGCGGGCTCGATGCCGTCAACGGCATGCTGGAAGCGATGACGGAAGCGGTGCGCGTCAAGGCGCGGCCGTTCTTCGGCATCTGCGTCGGCATGCAACTGATGGCGACGCGCGGCAAGGAGCACACCGTCACGGACGGCTTCAACTGGATCGCGGGCGATGTCGAGAAGATCGCGCCGCGCGAGGAAAACCTGAAGATCCCGCACATGGGCTGGAATACGCTCGACATGGTCCGCGAGCACCCGGTGCTGGAGCGGCTGCCGCTCGGGCCGCAGGGACGTCACGCCTATTTTGTGCACTCCTATCACCTCAACGCCGCCGACGAGGCGGATGTGTTGGCGCGCGCCGATTACGGCGGGCCGGTGACGGCGATCGTCGGCAAGGACACCGCGATCGGCACGCAGTTTCATCCCGAGAAGAGCCAGCGGTTCGGGCTGGCCCTGATCTCGAACTTTTTGAAGTGGAAGCCGTGATCCTCTTTCCCGCGGTCGACCTGAAGAACGGCCAGTGCGTGCGCCTGGAGCAAGGCGACATGGCGCGCGCCACCGTGTTCAACCTGGATCCCGCCGCGCAGGCGCGATCGTTCGCCGAGCAGGGGTTCGAATATCTGCACGTCGTCGATCTCGACGGCGCCTTCGCCGGCAAGCCGATGAATGCGCATGCCGTGGAGGCAATGCTCAGGGCGGTGACGATGCCGGTGCAACTCGGCGGCGGTATTCGCGACCTCAAGACCGTGGAAGCCTGGCTCGACAAGGGCATCGCGCGCGTCATCATCGGCACCGCGGCGGTGCGCGATCCCGAACTGGTGAAGGGCGCGGCGAAGAAATTTCCCGGCCGCGTCGCGGTCGGCCTCGATGCGCGCGATGGCAAGGTTGCCGTCGAAGGCTGGGCCGAAACCTCGACGGTAACCGCGCTCGAAATCGCCCAGCGGTTCGAAGATGCCGGCGTCGCCGCCATCATCTTCACCGACATCGCCCGCGACGGCCTGTTGAAGGGCCTCAACCTCGATGCGACGATTGCGTTGGCGGATGAAATTTCGATCCCCGTCATCGCCTCTGGTGGTTTTGCCTCGATCGAAGACGTCGAGGCGCTGCTGCAGCCGCGCTCCAAAAAACTCGCCGGCGCCATTGCCGGACGCGCGCTCTATGACGGCCGGCTCGATCCCGCCGCGGCGCTGACGCTGATCCGCAACGCGCGCGCTGCGAAGTAGGAGCCTGCGATGTTCAAGGTCCGCGTCATTCCCTGCCTCGACGTCAAGGATGGCCGGGTCGTGAAGGGCGTCAACTTCGTCGATCTGCGCGATGCCGGCGATCCCGTCGAGGCGGCGATCGCCTATGACGCCGCCGGCGCCGACGAACTGTGCTTCCTCGACATCACCGCCACCCACGAAAACCGCGGCACCATGCTGGATGTCGTCCGCCGCACGGCGGAAGCCTGCTTCATGCCGCTGACGGTCGGCGGCGGGGTGCGGACGATCGACGATATCCGGACGTTGCTGCTCTCCGGCGCCGACAAGGTCTCGATCAACTCGGCGGCGGTATCGAACCGCGAGTTCGTCAAGCAGGCGGCCGAAAAGTTCGGCGAGCAGTGCATCGTGGTGGCGATTGACGCCAAGCGGGTGAAGCGCCCCGGCGGCTCGGACCGCTGGGAGATCTTTACCCATGGCGGGCGCAACCCCACCGGGATCGATGCCCTCGAATACGCGCAAGAGGTTGTGTCGCTCGGCGCCGGCGAAATCCTGCTCACCTCGATGGACCGCGACGGCACACGACAGGGGTTCGACCTGCCGCTGACCCAGGCCATTGCCGACAGTGTTCCCGTACCGGTCATCGCCTCCGGCGGCGTCGGCAACCTCGATCACCTGGTCGACGGCATTCGCCATGGCCACGCCACCGCGGTGCTGGCGGCCTCGATATTCCATTTCGGCGAATTTACCATACGGCAAGCCAAGGAACACATGGTGCGCGCCGGCCTGCCGATGCGGCTCGATCCCTGACGACTCGCTGTCATAAAAGTGCTAAGTCTGACGCCGGGACGGCGCCTGCGGTCTTCGGGTCAGGCGCCAGCGTTGAGTTGAGTTCATGTCGCGTTTCACGATCCACGATCTGGCCGCCACCATCGATGCACGGGCTGCATCGGGCGGAGAGGCGTCCTACACCCGCAAACTGCTCGACAAGGGCGCGGAGCATTGCGCCAAGAAGCTCGGCGAGGAAGCGGTCGAGACCGTGATCGCGGCGGTCGAGAACGATCGGGGACACCTGATCGCCGAAAGCGCCGATTTGCTGTTCCACCTGCTGGTGCTGCTAAAGGCGCGCGGCATCGGTCTCGACGAGGTCGAGGCCACGCTGGCGCAGCGGACGTCGATGTCCGGGCTGGAGGAAAAGGCGTCGCGCAAGCGCGACTGACCGAAGAGGCAGTTCATGGACATCCGGGCTCCCGAACAGCAATACAACCCCTACCGCGTCTTCACGCGCGAACAGTGGGCGCGGCTGCGCGACGACACGCCGATGACGCTGGAGCCCGGCGAATTCGAACGGCTGCGATCGCTGCATGATCGCCTCGACATGCAGGAGGTCGAGGACATCTACCTGCCGCTGTCGCGCCTGCTGTCGATCTATGTCGACGCCACCCATCGCCTCTATCAGGCGCAGCGCCAGTTCCTCGGCATCCGCGACCGCAAGGTACCTTACATCATCGGCATTGCAGGCTCGGTCGCCGGCGGTAAATCGACCACGGCCCGCGTGCTGCAAGCGCTGCTGGCGCGTTGGTCACCGCGTCCCAAGGTCGAACTGGTGACGACCGACGGCTTCCTGTTTCCCAACGCCGTGCTCGAGCGGCAGGGCATGATGCAGAAAAAGGGCTTTCCCGAAAGCTACGACCTGCCGATGCTGCTGTCGTTTCTGTCAGACATCAAAGCCGGCCGCCGCCAGGTGCGCGCGCCGGTATACTCGCATCTGGTCTATGACATCGTGCCGAACCAGTTCATCGAGGTCGATCGGCCCGATATCCTGATCGTCGAGGGCGTCAACGTGCTGCAGACCGGGCGCCTGCCGCGCGACGGCAAGGCCGTGCCTGTCGTATCCGACTTTTTCGACTTCTCCGTCTATATCGATGCGGACGAACCCGTGCTGCGGGAATGGTATGTGCGCCGCTTTCTCGCGCTCCGGGATACCGCGTTCCACGATCCCAAATCATACTTTCATCGCTACGCCGTGCTGTCCGACGAAGAGGCGACGGCGACCGCGATCGCGATCTGGGAGCGTACCAACCTCGCCAATCTCGAAGACAACATCTTGCCGACCCGCCCGCGCGCAACGCTGATCCTGAAAAAGCGTTTTGATCATCTGGTCGAGACGGTCGCGCTGCGGCGGCTGTAGTCTAGTTGACCGTCGTCCCGGCGAAGGCCGGTACCCGCACGCCGCGGCTTTTTCTTTCTCGCAAACGGCCAAACGACTTTCTTCGTATAACTCAATCCTGTGGGTATAGGTCCCGGCCTTCGCCGGGACGGCAGTCTCTCACGCCGGGATCTGCCGCGACGACGACAGCACCGTCAACGCCTCGGCGAGCTTCTCCCGATCGAGCGGCTTGATCAGAAAGCCGTCCATGCCGGCCTCGAAGCAGGCGTAGCGATCTTCCACCAGCGTGTTGGCGGTGAGCGCCAGGATCGGGGTCCGGCGATCGGGCTGGCCGGCCTCCAGGCTGCGGATGCGCTTGGTGGTTTCGATGCCGTCGAGATTCGGCATCTGGATGTCCATCAGTACGAGGTCGTAGAGGGTACCTGCCGATTTCGCCGACAGCCAGGATTCCAGCGCCTCGTTGCCATCGGTGGTGATGACGGCGTGGTGTCCGAGCTTCGACAGCAGCGAGCGGATCAGCAGCGCGTTGATCTGGTTGTCTTCGGCCACCAGGATCGACAGACCTTTCGCTGACGGCTCCGCCGGCGCCTCGGCCGGCTCGATTGCAGGCTCGAGGCTCGGCGCCGCTACTTCCGGCGCGCTCGTCAGACGGGCCGCGAGCGATGCCGCGCGCAGCGGCTTCACCAGATAGCCGGTCAGGGCGGAAGTAGCCGACGGCTGCAATTCCTGGCGCGTCGCGGGCGTGAACATGACGATGCGCTGGGTCGCATGCAGCCGCGCTGCTTTGCCGAGCCGTTCGATATCGGCCGCACCAAGCGCGTGATCGAGCAATACGGCATGCCAGGATCGTTCGGGCAGCAGGGCTTCCGCGACATCGACGTCCGTTACCTTGCAAGCGTGCCCACCCCAGCGCTGCAGGCGCCGCGTGGTCAGCGAGGCCTCTATGCTCGGCGGCGAGACCAGCATGATCGATTGGCCGGAGAGATCGGGCACAAGGAAAGACGCCTGGTCGCCGTCGGCGGCGACCAGCGGGACTGAGACTTCGAAGGTCGAGCCGATATCGGGCTGGCTTTCCAGCGTGATGCGGCCGCCCATGCGCTTGACGATGCGGTCCGAGATACTCAGGCCAAGTCCGGTGCCGCCATAGCTGCGCGCAATCCTGTCGTCGGCCTGTTCGAATTCGCGGAAGATGCGGTCCTGCGCCTCGGGCGCGATGCCGATGCCGCTGTCGCGCACCAGAAAGGTGATCTCATTGGGCCAGATGCCGGGTTCGACGATCAGGGCGACGCCGCCGGCCGAAGTGAACTTGATGGCGTTGCCGGTGAGGTTGAGCAGCACCTGCCGCAACCGCGCGGCGTCTCCGATCACGCGCTTCGGCAACCGATCGTCGACATAAGCGGCGATTTCGATCTTCTTCGCCTCGGCGCGAGGCGCCAGCAATTCGGTGATGTCTTCGATCATGCCCGACAGCGCGAACGGTCGGTGTTCGAGATCGATCTTGCCGGCCTCGATCTTGGAATAGTCAAGCAATTCCTCGATCAGCGAGAGCAGCGCGTCGCCGGATGTCTTCACCGCCTTGACATAGGTGGTCTGTTCCGGCGTCAGCGGCGTATCCATCAGCAGGCCGCTCATGCCGATGATGCCGTTGAGCGGTGTCCGGATTTCATGGCTCACCATCGCAAGGAAGCGCGACTTGGCGCGGCTGGCGGCATCGGCCTGGTCGCGGGCCTCGGCCAGCGCCCGTTCGCTCTCGGTGCGGTCGGTGACGTCGCGGCCGACGCTCTGCATCTCCGCCGGTCCACCGGCGTCGTTGCGGACGAGGCCTTCGCGCCAAGCGATCCAGCGCGGACCGAGCGGCCCCAGGACCTGCTGGTCGTGAACGCGGGTGCCGTTCGGCTCGAGCGCCGTATCACCCTGCTCGAGAACTTCGAGCGAAAAGCGGGTTCCGATCAGCGCGTCGCGCGGCTGTTGCGCGAGTTCGCAATAGGCATCGTTGGCGTAGCTGATGCGGCCCTCGGCGTCGCGCAGCACGATCAGGTCGCCCTGCGATTCGAACAGGCGCCGGGCCCGCTGCTCGGCCTCCTGCAATTCCCAGTTCCGGTCGGCCAGCGCTTCGTTGTGCAGGGCGACCTTGCGCATCTTCTTGCGCAGCAGGCGCAGCCGGACGCTGAAGGCGGCGAGGGCGACGCAGGCGAGCGCAAAAAGGAAGGCGACGCCGATGGCAAAAGAGTGCGGATCGTAACCGGCGGCTTCCGTCCGGCTGCCGGCGATGAATCCATAGGCGCCGCCGAACACGATCGAGAAGATCATGAAGGAGCGCAGCGCGAAAACAAGCCAGGGATGCCGGCGGCCGAAACGGCGAATGCGCAGCTTGATCCGGAAAGTCCGTCCCATCGCCAATGACCCTGAAATTGCTGTTGAGCCAGGTCGGCGCCCGGCTGTCTATCTTGAACAGACGATGCGTCACCTACGTTGCAAAGTGCTTGAGGCGTTCAGCGCGTTGATGCCGCGATGAGAACATGGTGAAAGAACTTCGACCTGGCCTGGTCCGGAACCGCCGGCCGGCTGATCGCAAGACAGCGCTCAATCCAGGAGCGACGCCGCGTCGGCGCGGTGGCCCTGGTCGCGAACGCCGACTGCCGCGTCGAACCGGTGGTCGGCCGGTCCGTCGCGCGAGAGATAGATGACGGGAGTTGTGGTCGAAGGATCGCGGAGTGCCGCGACTTGGAGCGGTAGGGCGCGGCTTTCGCAGCGGTGCCCCGCCTGCCAGGAGAAGATACCGGTCTCGACCGATTCTCCGGCAAATCCGATACCGCACCGGGCACCGGCCAAAAACCCGCGCCGCGCAAACTGGGCGGCAATCGCCAGCGGAACGGCCGAAGCCTGCATCTTCAAACGCAACATGATACGCTACCCGCCAACCGTAGGCCGTGAACGGACCTATGGTTGGCGGACGGTAAAGGAAAATAGTTACCGCGAGGTTGACGCCGGGCGTGCCGTCGAACTCAGCGCCCGTGGCGCGCCGCTGCTATCTCAATGCCGGAAATGCCGCACCCCGGTGAACACCATGGCGATGCCGTGCTCGTCGGCGGCCTTGATCACTTCATCGTCGCGCACCGAACCGCCGGGCTGGATCACCGCCGTGGCGCCGGCCTCGATACAGGCCAGCATGCCGTCGGCGAACGGGAAGAACGCGTCGGAGGCGACGACCGAGCCTTTGGTCAGCGGCTCGGCAAGCTTCAGTTCGGCCGCGGCATCGAGCGCCTTGCGCGCGGCGATCCGCGCCGAATCGACCCGGCTCATCTGGCCGGCGCCGATGCCGACGGTGGCGAGGTCCTTCGCATAGATGATGGTGTTGGACTTGACGTGCTTGGCGACGCGGAACGCGAATTTGAGGTCGCGCAGTTCGGCGTCGGTCGGCGCGCGCCTGGTCACGACCCTGAGCGCCATGTCGTCGACCACCGCATTGTCGCGGCTCTGCACCAACAGGCCGCCGGCGACCGTCTTTGCGGTCAGGCCCACGGTGCGCGGGTCTGGCAGGCCGCCGGCGAGCAGCAGCCGCAGATTCTTCTTCGCCGCGACGATCCTGATCGCATCCTCGCTGGCGTCAGGCGCGATGATCACTTCGGTGAAGATGTCGGTGATGGCGCGGGCCGCCTCGGCATCCAGCGTGCGGTTGACGGCGACGATGCCGCCGAAGGCAGACGTTGAGTCGCAGGCCAGCGCCTTGCGGTAGGCGGAGAGCAGATCGGCGCCCTCGGCGACGCCGCAGGGGTTGGCGTGCTTGACGATCACGCAGGCCGCGGTGCGGGCAGGATCGAACTCGCCGATGCATTCGTACGCCGCGTCGGTATCGTCGATGTTGTTGTAGGAGAGTTCCTTGCCCTGCAGCTGGCGCGCGGTGGAGACGCCGGGCCGCTTGTCAGGCGTCGCATAGAACGCGGCCTTCTGGTGTGGGTTCTCGCCGTAGCGCAACGACTGGATCAGCCGGCCGCCGAAGGCACGGAAATCCGGCGCGTCGGTCTCGTTCTGCGCGGCGAACCAGTTGGAGATCGCGGCGTCATAGGCGGCGGTGCGCGCATAGGCCTTCGCGGCAAGGCGGCGGCGCAGATTGAGCGTCGTGGCGCCGCTGTTGGCGGCGAGTTCGTCGAGCACGGCCTGGTAGTCCTGCGCTTCGACCACGACGGCGACATCGTCATGGTTCTTTGCCGCCGCACGGATCATCGCGGGTCCGCCGATGTCGATGTTCTCGATGCACTCCTCGTAACCGGCGCCCTTGTCGACGGTCGCTTCGAACGGATAGAGGTTGACGACGAGCAGATCGATCGGCGCGATGCCGTGCGCCTTCATGGCGTTGGCATGCTCCGCGTTGTCGCGGATCGCGAGGAGACCGCCATGCACTTTCGGGTGCAGCGTCTTGACCCGGCCGTCCATCATTTCGGGAAAGCCGGTCAGCTCCGAGACGTCTTTCACCTTCAGGCCGGCTGCGGCAATTGCCTTCGCGGTGCCGCCGGTGGAGACGAGTTCGACGCCGTGTGCGGCCAGGGCCTTGGCGAATTCGATCAGGCCGGTCTTGTCGGAAACGGAAAGCAGCGCGCGGGTAACGCGGCGGGTCTTGTCAGTCATGGGCAAATCCTCTGTCAGGGGATAATCATGCCCAGGCGCGCGGCGGTCATTCCCGCGCTTCCCGATGGTGCTCCATCCGATGTCGCCAGTCGCGCGAGAGCCGGCTGGTTAGCAGTTTTTGCCGGCGTTCACAATGGGGTGGACGATCGGCGAGGCGCACGGCGATGGCAGGAGATACCGGCTTTCGTTCGCCGAGGATGTCGTAAGGGTGCTGGCGCGAAAATTCCCAATAGACCGCGATCTCGGCCTTGGTCCGGCCGGTTGCCGGAATAATGTCGTCGCGAAGCAGCGCGCCGGGGTGGTAGGGCAGCGGTTCTTGTTGCGCTTGGCTGCATAGATCATGTTGGCTCCTTCAGCGATGTTGCTCGAAATCCACGCGGCAAGCATCGCCATCTTCGAACTCAAACGTAATGCACCAGGGTCCATTGATGTGGACCGAATAATGTTTCGGGTTAAAACCGTGCAAAGCGTGAAAGTCGAAGCCCGGGATATTCATTTCCTCGGCGCGAATGGCCGTCGAGACGGTCGAGCCTTGCGAAAATGCGCTTTTGCATTTTCGCATCAATCTTCGAACCCTTACCCTTGGCCCATAGCTCGGAAAGAGCTTTGCTCTTAAAGGTTCCTATTACTCATCCGATGTAAGCAAATAGCTTACCCACGCCAAGTAGCGACGATTTCCGCTCGCTGTGGCGGCCCTACAACGGCAGTTCTGGCTCGCGTCGCGCGGAACGGCGCGCGTTGGTGGCGGCGTTCGTGGTGGAACGGCCGAAGCTCCAGCGGATCGATGACGCGTGGCGGGCATCCTGGCGGATCACGATCTGGACGGTGCGGCGGGGGCCGTCGTTGCCGGACAGGAACACGCTGTCCTCGAGGTCGACCTTGTCGTCGAGCGCCTCGAAGGTCCAGACATCGCGGTTGGGCAATACCAGCATGACGCCGCGGGCGTCGCTCAGGCGGCTTGCCTTCACCGCGGGATGCAGATGAAACCGCAGGGCAAAATCGCTTCCGTCGCCCTTGATGCGTCCGCCCGGCGCGGGCGAGATGGTGTCTTCGCCATCGAGCCGGCCGCCGTCCGGCGAGATCATCAGCACGCGGCGATGGATGACGCCGAACCGCGCAAGATAACCGTCGTGCGACGCGGTCAGGAGATCGCCGCCCTCCACCGCCTCGCGGTAGCTCTCCACATTGACCGGTCCGCTGACGACCGGCGCGCCCTGCAGCAGGCGCTTCATCGCCGACAATTCGATGAACTGGCACGAGGAGGTGTCGTGGTAGGTCAGCGTCGAATGCGCCGCGGTGCTGCGCGCGAAGGTGCGCCAGTTCTCGCGGCCTGTCGAGGGCATGCCGCAATTGACGACGATCCGGCTCGGCCCGGACGACAATTCGAACGACAGGCAGCCGGCATGGGCTTCCTGGCTGACATTCGGCGGCGGCGACGGTCCGGTGTCCATGATTACGGTGGTGGTGCCGGAATCGAGGCGCTGGAAGCCGGTATACGGCATGTTCGCCATCGGCACGCCATGGGTGTCGTCATAGGCGAGCAGCGTGGCGACGAGATCGGACGGCGCGTTGCTCATGCCGTTGAACAGGGCGAAGCTGCCGTCGCCGTGGCGAAAGAAGCGCAGCATCGGCATCATGCGGTCGATCGAGTTCAACAGCGCCGGCGGGGGCGCGATATTCCGGGCGGCAAAGGTCTGGCGCAGCGGCAGCAGGTCGCTGAGCAATTCGACCAGCGCGCCGGGATTACGCGAGATGTGCCCGCCGTCGGGCAGGATCTGCCGCTGCAATTCATCGGACAGCCGCCGCGTCGCGGCGCGGATGTGACGCGCCTGGTTGGCGAGGCACAGCGAGGCGTAGCAGAGCGCGATCAAAACCTGCAGCCGGGACACGCCGTCGGCGATGTCGAGCATCGCGTAGCGCAGATAGCGGATCTCGCGGGTCAGACCGCGCAGATATTTGCGATAGAACTTCCCGTCAGTGTCGCCGAGCACCAGCGGCGCCTGCGACAACAACGAGATGACGCGGCGCGCCAGCACGTCGGGCCGCCGCTCGAGCGGTCGCTTGCGCGCCGGGTTCGAAATCCAGTCGTCGATCAGCGAGCGGGCATTGGCGCGGGTCAGCGCCGTATCGGCGGCGCGCAGATGGCGCAGCCAGCCGAAGCCGAGCAGGGCGACTTCCCAATCTTCCGACGGCGGTTCCAGATCGAAGATCGAGCGGCCGTGGCAGGTGACGATCTTGCCGGCGAACACGAAGCGGCCGGCATAGATCTCTGCGGCGCGGGTAGCGTCCGCGGTGCGCAGGTCATGCGGCGCGATGATCAGCCGGTCCGCGCGGCCGGGCCATAGCCGCGATACCGCCACCGTCGCCCCGGACGCGCGCGCGATCACGCTCCGCGCCGAGCGGCTCATGATAAGCGTCGAGATGCGTCTGCGTTGAGCGACCGACACGCCGTGCCTTGGTTGAGGGAGGGAGGGTATCCAGGCGAATCCTTTTAATCCGGAAACGCCGCCGTGACACCATCTTGAACAGGCGCGAATCACCCCAACATGGGCGAATTGTGGTGTAAAATCAGGATTTAACCAGCCGCGCGGCGTAAAACCCGTCCAGTCCGGCGAGCCGGGGGTCGGCGTGGGGCAAATGGCACGGCAGGGTGCGCAGGTCGCCGTCGGCGGTCACGATTTCGTCAAGGCCTGAGACCTCTCCGGCTTCGATCGGCATGCGGCGCATATCGGGCTCTGCGGCCAGCAGGGATGCGATGGCCTGCTCGCCCTCTTCGGGCTCCAGTGAACAGGTGCAATAGACCAGCATCCCGCGTGGCTTGAGCAGCGCGACCGACCGTTGCAGCAACCGTTTCTGCAACGCCGAGAGCACGGCGATATCGTTCTCCTGGCGCAGCCAGGCGACGTCGGGGTGGCGCCGGATGGTGCCGGTGGAGGTACAGGGCGCATCCACCAGCACGCCGTCGAAGCTTCCATTGGGCGCACCGGGCCACTCGGCGGCATCGGTCACGACATCGTCGGCCTGCAGCGAAAGCCGCGCGAGATTGTCGCGCAGCCGCGCCATGCGTGCCGGCGAACGGTCGACGGCAGTGACGCGCGCACCGGCATGCGCAAGCTGCGCGGTCTTGCCGCCCGGTGCGGCGCAGAGGTCGACGATGGCCTTGCCGGCGATGTCGCCGAACAGACGCGCCGGCAATGCGGCGGCGGCGTCCTGCACCCACCATTGCCCGTCGTTGAAGCCGGGCAGCATGGTCACCGAACCCTGCAGCAGGGTGCGAACCGTGCCGGTGGGCAGGGTCACCCCGTGCAGCCGGCTGGCCCACTGCGCGGCGTCCGATTTCACGGTGATGTCGAGCGACGGTTCGTGGCCGATGACGAGTGCCATCTCCCGCGCCGTCACCTCGCCATAGGCGCCGATCCAGCGTGCCAGCAGCCACGGCGGAATGTCGAGGGTCTGCGTCTCGATCTCGTCGATCAGCGGCTGGCCTTCGCGCGCGCAGCGGCGCAACACGGCATTGACGAGGCCGGCATATTTGGCGGCGCGCCGGTCTGCTTGCACCAGCCGCACCGAGAGGTCGACGGCGGCGTGATCGGGCACATCCATCCAGAGGATCTGCGCCGCGCCGATCAGGAGCGCGCTCTGTGCTCGCGGCGCGTCCGTCGGGATGCCGCGATCGAGCAGGCGCGAGAGCAGATGGCCGAGCGTGCCGAGCCGCCGCAAAATCGTCGCCACCAGACGCCGCATCAGGGCGCGGTCGCGATCGGCCAGCGTCTTCAGGCCGGGATGGGCGCCGGCGCCGTCGAGCTGGTCGTCGAGCGTGCGGTGCTTGTGCAGGACGCCGTCGAGAATGTCGGCCGCGATTCGCCGTGCCGCCAGACCGGGCACTTCGAGAGGTACTGCGAATCTGGAAGCTGGCATGAAGCGGCGGTAACTCGGAAGCGGAAAGGTTCTGGCTTATGCCATTGGAATGAAAACCCGTTTGGCATGCGAATATGCCAAATGTAAGAATCGCCTCAGACAATTTCACGAATGTGATGTGATCGGAATAGCGGTCTTCATGCTAGGAACAACGCGGCCATGAACGACAGTCCCTCAACTCCCGTGCCAGTCGCGGAACGCAAGAAGCTGACCCCGGCAGCCGAGCGAGCGCTTGCCGAAGCCGAAGCTCGCCGCAAGGCCGCCGAGGCCGACGCCACCCCGCGTCAGAAAGAGTTCCAGGGACCGAAGGGTCCGGAACCGACCCGATATGGCGACTGGGAGCGCAAGGGCATCGTCTCGGATTTTTGAGAGAGCCGCTTGAAGGGATGAGGCGACTCACCCCTTAGTCCGGGAACATGTCCCGGTATGATAGAACGGATACCTACGAGACGCCGCGCCGCGGATACCGGCGCCGCTGGGCTTCGGCAGTCCTGCCGTGGATGTTCGTCATCGCCGTGGTAGCGGCGACGACGTTGCCGGTGCGGGATTGGGTGCGGAGGTCGTTACGTCCTTCGGCAGAAAGCCAGGCGGTACGCGATGCCGAACTGGTATGGCGGCGCGCCGGAGGCTCCGATGCGCGTTACGCCGTCGAAGTGATCCGCACCATTGATGGCGACACGTTCGAGGCGCGCGTTCATCTGCCGCCGGACCTCAATCTGACGACGCGGATTCGCCTGCGCGGCATCGACGCGCCCGAGTTGAAAGCGTCCTGCGAACGAGAGCTCCAGATGGCGGAAGCGGCGACCGGTGCGCTGCGTGAATTGCTCGGCGATGGCGGCGTCGCAATCTTCAATATCGGACCGGACAAATATGGCGGGCGGGTCGTAGCCGAGGTGGCAACCCGACGCACGGACAATGTTTCGATGGCGATGATCGCGGCGGGGTACGCCCGCCGCTATGGCGGCGGGCATCGCACCGGCTGGTGCGCGAACGCCGGCCCGCCCGCGCTCAAATGAAAAGCGACCTCAGCAAGCCGAAGTCAGGCGGCGCCATCGGCGCAGTTTCGCGCGACACGTCGCGGGACGGAGGCGCGCTTGAGCGCAAGGGAAGTGCAGGCGGCAGGCTCCAAGCGGCCGGTGCCGAAGCACCGGCCGGATCAGTTCGTCAAGCCACCGCGGCCGGCTGAATGGCCTGGACGGCGTCGAGATGAGCCTTGAGCTGCGGCTCGATTTGCAGTGCCGTTGCCAGTTGGGCCAGCCATTCGCGCTCCGCAGGCGTGTCATCGTCGACGGTCAGCCGCGCCGCGGTGTACGTTTCCACACGCTGCTCGAGCGTACTTGCGCTGGCCGCCAACTGTTCAATGCTGCACGGGCGCATGATGAGCTGGCTGAGCAGCAGCTGCTCCTCGCCATCGAGCCCGCTGGCCAGCAACCGCTCCCGAATGCGTCCGTACTCGGCCTTGTCGAGCTCGCCGTCGGCCGCCGCCGCTGCGATCATGGTTTGCAAGATCAGCGTCGCGGTTTCACCCGAACTTTCGCGTGGAGGAATCCACGCCTCCAGAGCATCATGCGGTTCTGCCGCCGAAACCGAAGGCCTCGCGTGGCTTGGCAGCAAATCAGCGACCGCTTGAGGCACGACCGGCCGGCCCTGGCGGTAATTCTGGTAGGCTTTATACGCCAAGCCGCCGATCGCCGCGACCGCACCGACCTGCAAAACCGTTCCCGCCATCCGACGCATCTTCTTCGAGCTCAAGAGACTGCCGGCAAGCCCTCCGGCCGCAGCGCCGACACCAAGGGCGCCCAATTGGCCGAGCAGGCCACTGCCGGCGCCGGGCCCGCCCGTTGGCTGGTTATGTCGGTGCGACAGCTGCCCTGATCCGAGGGTGGCCTGTGGCCCGACCTGACCCGCATCAGCGCCCATCACCTTCGACAGAAGCTGGTTCATATCAATCATCGGTCACTCCTTCAGTTGCGTGCGCCTCATCGCGCCGTACTGTCGATATAGCAGCGCAACGTCAGCAGCCGAGAAGCCCAGTCCGGAAAATGGGGCTCATGAGTTTTCTCAATGGTCAGCGTGCACGGCGCTCCTCTCGTCATTGAGGTATTCAATGAGGCGCATTGGCCGAACTCGCTTCTGTGCCCTCGTTCATGGGGCATAAGCTGACGTCAGCAGACAACATGTGTCGATGCGTCCAGTCCCATCGGGAGAAGGATATGTCCGAGACCGAGTTTCGTCGAAGTCCGGGCGGCGCGACGAAGACGATCGTCGCCAGCCCGCCGCTGCCGGTGCTCCTTTCGCATTGATCGAGATCGGATGACCAGCACGACGACACAGTACTTCGAGGATCACCCGTGGAATTGCTCGCCGACCTTCTAGCCGCCGATTTCCTCAATAAGCCCGTCTGGCTTTGGGGTGCCTTCCTTTGCATCGTCGGCGCGCTGCTCGCCTTCGATCTCGGCGTCCTCCACAGGCATGACAAGGAACTCGGTGTCGGCGAAAGCCTGATCCTCTCCGCCCTCTACATTGTGATCGCCATCGTGTTCGGCGCCTGGGTGTGGTGGTCGATGGGACCGACGTCCGGCATGGAGTACTTCACGGGGTATTCGCTGGAGAAGGCGCTTTCGATCGATAACGTCTTCGTCATCTCGCTGATCTTCAGCTACTTCGCGATCCCTGCAAAATATCAGTACCGCGCGCTCCTTTGGGGAATCGTCGCGGTGCTGGTGCTGCGCGGCGTCATGATCGGCCTCGGCGCAGCCCTCGTGCAGCAGTACGAATGGGTGCTGTACATCTTCGGCACCTTCCTGATTGCCACGGGCATCAAGATTCTCGTCGTCGGCGAAGGCGACAACGACGTCTTGAAGAATCCTATCGTGCGCTTTCTGTCGAAGCGAATGCGGCTCGCCACCGAGTTGCATGGCTCCAACTTCTTTGTGCGCAAGCCGGATCCCCAGACTGGCAAGATGGCGCGGTACGCCACGCCCCTGTTCCTGGCGCTGGTCGTCATCAACATCGCCGACCTGGTCTTCGCCGTGGACTCGGTGCCTGCCATCTTTGCCGTCACGACCGACACCTACATCGTGTTCACGGCCAACATCATGGCGATCCTCGGCCTCCGCGCCCTCTACTTCGCTCTGGCCGCCATGGTCCATCGCTTCGAGTATCTGAAATACGCGCTCGCCATCGTGCTCGTCTTCATTGGCGCCAAGATTTTCTGGAACCAGATCGTCGGCAAGCTCGATCCCGCGATCTCGCTGGGCGTGACTCTGTCGCTCATCGGCGGCGGCATCGTGTTCTCGCTGTGGAAGACCCGAACGGCTGCGAGAGGCGAAGTCGACTATCGCGGCCTGCCGGCGCTTCCGCCGGATTCCATCGCCAGGGAAACGGTTCGCCAAACAGCTGGAGACAGCCGATGACCATTGATGTTGCATCTGCTGCGCGTCCGCGCCATGGCTTTAGGTCGCGCCACGTGCCGGTGCGCCGATGCCGGCGCCCGTGACGACGTTCGTGCCCGCTACGGTTCAATCCGAGGATCAGTGCGTCACCGTCACCGTCGTGCCGATCGAGACGCGCCGATACAAGTCGGTAATGTCCTCATTGAGCATGCGGATGCAGCCATAGGATACGAAGCCGCCGACCGAGCCCGGCACGTTGGTGCCATGGATGGCGTATTCGCCGCCGGCCAGCGTCAATGCGGCGACGCCCATCGGGTTGCGCGGCGACCCTCCCGGAATGACGTCAGGCATGTTGGGTTTGTCGCGCCTGACCTGGTCTGGTGGCGACCACGCCGGGTTGAGGTATTTGCCGTCGATCTTGGTGGTGCCGGACCACTGCTTCCCGGCCTTGCCCACGCCGACCGGATAGCGCATGGCGCGACCGGGTTCGAGGATGAGGTAAAGGCGGCGCTCATGGGTCTTGACGACGATGGTGCCCGGCGGATGGTCGCTGTCGATGCCGACCAGTTCGGGGCGTGCCTGCGCGACGCAGGAGAATCCAAAACTCGCACCGATCATGGCGGCCAGCGCTACCGCAATTCGCATCGACATCCCCGGCTCCCGTACGCCCGCTCCGCTTCAGGCGCTCCCGATTGCGCTTCGCCCGCTGCTCGAACGCCTGATCTGCTCGCCTGCCATCCGCCTCACCCGCCCCGCCCCGTCTCGCGTCGCTCGAGGCGAATCGGCCTGCGCCCTCAAGGGCGGATGAAGCATCGGTGCCTACGCCGGCGCGCCCTTCTTGTTTTTGCGGTTCTCGACGAGATCGTCGACCACGGCGGGATCGGCCAGCGTCGATGTGTCGCCGAGGCTACCCGGTTCGTCCTCGGCGATCTTGCGCAGGATGCGGCGCATGATCTTGCCGGAGCGGGTCTTCGGCAGGCCCGGCGCGAACTGGATCTGGTCGGGCGAGGCGATCGGACCGATGTCCTTGCGGACCCAGGCGACCAGCTCTTTCCGCAGCTCTTCGGTCGGTTCGGTGCCGGCCATCAGGGTGACATAGGCGTAGATGCCCTGGCCCTTGATATCGTGGGGATAGCCGACCACGGCGGCCTCCGACACCAGCGCGTGCGCGACCAGCGAGCTCTCGACTTCGGCGGTGCCCATGCGATGGCCGGACACGTTGATGACGTCATCGACGCGACCGGTGATCCAGTAGTAGCCGTCGGCATCGCGGCGGCAGCCGTCGCCGGTGAAATACTTGCCCTTGTAGGTCGAGAAATAGGTCTGCTCGAAACGGGCGTGGTCGCCGTACACGGTTCGCATCTGCCCCGGCCAGGATCTGGCGAGGCAGAGATTGCCGGTGCATTCGCCCTGCAGCACATTGCCCTCGGCATCGACGATCTCCGGCACCACGCCGAAGAACGGCCGCGTCGCCGAGCCCGGCTTGAGCCTGGTCGCGCCCGGCAGCGGCGTGATCAGGATGCCGCCGGTTTCGGTCTGCCACCAGGTATCGACGATCGGGCAGCGATTGTCGCCGACCACGCGATAGTACCACTCCCAGGCTTCCGGATTGATCGGCTCGCCGACCGAACCGAGCAGGCGCAATGAAGCGCGCGAAGTCTTCTTCACCGGCTCGTCGCCCGACTGCATCAGTGCGCGGATCGCGGTCGGCGCGGTGTAGAAGATGTTGACCTTGTGCTTGTCGATGACGTTCCAGAACCGCGAATTGTCCGGGTAGTTCGGTACGCCCTCGAACATCAGCGTGGTCGCGCCGTTGGCCAGCGGCCCATAGAGGATGTAGCTGTGGCCGGTGACCCAGCCGACGTCGGCGGTGCACCAGTAGATGTCGCCATCGTGGTAGTCGAACACGTATTGGTGCGTCATCGACGCGAACACCAGATAGCCGCCCGTGGTGTGCAGCACGCCCTTGGGCTGGCCGGTGGAGCCGGACGTATAGAGGATGAACAGCGGGTCTTCGGCGTGCATGTGCTCGGCCGGGCACTCCGTCGTCACCATCGCGGCCGCTTCGTGGTACCAGAAGTCGCGTGTCGGATTCATGTCGACGGCCGCGCCCGTGCGCTTCACGACGACGACCCAGTCGACGCCGCCGGCTTTTTCGATCGCGGCATCGACATTGGCTTTCAGCGGCACCTTCTTGCCGCCGCGCAGGCCCTCGTCGGCGGTGATGACGACCTTGGACTGGCAGTCGGTGATGCGCTGGGCGAGGCTGTCCGGCGAGAAGCCGGCGAACACCACCGAATGGATGGCGCCGATCCGCGCGCAGGCCAGCATCGCGTAGGCCGCTTCCGGGATCATCGGCAGGTAGATCGTGACGCGATCGCCCTTCGCGACGTTCCGCGTGCGCAGGATGTTGGCCATCTTGCAGACTTCGTCGTGCAACTGGCGGTACGTGATGTGCTTTGACTGGGAGGGATCGTCGCCCTCCCAGATGATCGCGGTCTGGTCGCCGCGCGTCTCGAGGTGGCGGTCGATGCAGTTCCAGGCCGCGTTGAGGACGCCGTCCTCAAACCATTTGATGGAGATGTTGCCGGGCGCGTAGGAGACGTTCTCGATCTTGTGGGGCGCCTTGATCCAGTCGATGCGCTTCGCCTGTTCCGCCCAGAAGCCGTTGGGGTCGGACACTGAACGGGCATACATTTCCTTGTACTTCGCGTCGTCTACATAGGCGCGTTTGGCCCAGTCGGCGGATACATCGTAGACCTTCTCGGACATTTTCACCCTCCCACTCGTTGCAGCGTGCACGCGCTGGTGGCCGCAACCCGCACTGATTGTTGAGACGATTATGCGTCGCGGGACGATGCCCGGACAAGGCGCAAACGTCTGCGACCTTGGTCGGGACGGAGGGCCGCCGTGTTGCGGCCGATCAAACTGGCGTCAATTTTCAGTGCTTTTTAATGATTCGGCCGAGCCAAAAATCAACGTTATCGTGGCATGGCCCCTATGAAAGGTGCTAAAATACCTCCGATGACGGAATGGGGACTCGCAAAGCCGGCGGCGACCCCCTAAATGGCCTCCCCGGGGCCAGGACGGCCCTCCGGAACCAAGCCGTAACAACGGCATTGGCGGCAGACAGATGGAGCAAGGCGATCACGGCCATGATGGATCAGCAGAGTTTCGAGGCTACGCGGCCCGTTTCCGCCGATCCCGCCGTTGCCCTTGCCGAAGCGCTCGGTCAACTGCCGAAGCAGCCGGTCAAGGCACCGCAGCTTGCCGGCAAGACCTCGGTCGAGGAACTGGCCGAGGAACTCGGCCTCAAGCTTGGTGACCAGAACGGGCTGACCATCCGCCGCGTCAAGCGCGGCAAGGGTTATTCATTTCATCGCGCCAACGGCACGCAGATCCGCCATGCCGGCACCATTCGGCGCCTGCATTCGATGGCGGTGCCGCCGGCCTATCGCGACGTGCGCTATTCGGCCGATCCGAACTCGCATCTGCAGGCCGTCGGCATCGACGCCGCCGGACGGCTGCAGTACCGCTATCACGCCGATTGGGAAAAGGTCCGCGAGCAGCGCAAGGCGCACCGTCTGGCGCGGCTGGTCGGCGCGCTTCCTAAGATCCGTCGCAAGGTTTCGGCGTATCTGTCCGGCGACGAACCGACGCGCGAATTCGCGCTCTCGGCGGTGATCGAACTGATCGCCCGCACCGCGATCCGGCCGGGCAATGAATCCTACGCCCGCCTCAACGGAACCCGCGGCGCCACCACGATGCTGAAGTCCAACGTCACGCTGGAAGAGGACTGCTTCGTGCTGACCTTCAAGGCGAAGGGCGGCAAGGCCGTGCGCAAGGAATGCGACGCCGCCAAGCTGGTGCGCGCCATCGGCATTTTGCGCACCGTGCCGGGCAAGCGCATGTTCCAGTACTACGACCGCTCCGGCGTCGTCCGCGCCGCCTCGACTTCGGCGGTGAACGCGTTCCTGCGCGAGATCGCCGGCATCAAGATTTCGCTGAAGGATTTTCGCACCCTGATGGCGTCGGCTGTCGTGCTCGAGTCGCTGTCGCGGGTGACGCCCGCCGCCAGCCAGCGCGGCCGCAAGAAGCAGGTGCTGGAAGCGGTGCGCGCCGCGGCCGACGAACTCTCGAACACGCCCGCGATCTGCCGCAAGAGCTACGTCCACGACACCATCGTCACCGCGTTCGAGGACGGCATCCTGGAGCGCTTCGCCGCGACGATGAAGGGCTACCGCACCCAGGCCAAGCGCGAGGCGCTGCTGGCGCAGGTGGTGACGGCGGCGGCGGCGTAATCGCTATCCGTAGGGTGGGCTGAGCGCAGCGAGCCCACCATCTGAGCGAGAACGCCATTTGGAGAACGGTGGCACGCAGTGCTTTGTCCGCCTACGAAGCGGCCTAAGCTACATGCCGCCCATCTTGCAGACCATCTTCCACTCATCCGCCGTCACCGGCTGCACCGACAGCCGCGAATATTTGACCAGCGCCATGTTCGCGAGCTTCTTGTCGGCCTTGATCGCGGCCATCGTCACCGGCGTCTTCAAGGGCTTGTCGGCCTTGATATCGACGCAGACGAACTTTCCTGTCTTGTCGGTCGGATCGGGATAGGCTTCCTTGATGATCTCGGCGATGCCGACGATCTCCTTGCCTTCGTTGGAGTGATAGAAGAACGCCTTGTCGCCTTTCTTCATCGCGACGAGATTTTGCCGGGCGGTAAAGTTGCGCACGCCGGTCCAGGCTTCGCCTTTGGCGCCCTTTTCCACCTGCTGGTCCCACGACCACACCGAGGGTTCGGATTTCACCAGCCAGTAATTCATGGCACCCACCTGTTCGTCATGGCCGGGCTTGTCCCGGCCATCCACGTCTTCCTTCGGCACGATTATCCAGGACGTGGATGCCCGCGACAAGATATCTCAAGACGCGCTTCGCGCCGTTGCGCGGGCATGGCGAGGAGAGGTCATTCCTCCGCCTTGAACGGCCGTGTCAGCAGGCCTTCGATCGCGGCGTCGATCGTCACCTTGCCGCTCAATATCGCCGCGACTGCGCTTGATACCGGCATGTCGATGTTCTGCGAAGCCGCCAGCTCGATCAGGACCGGCGCGGTGAACTCGCCTTCGGCGAGCTTGTCGCGGTTCGGCGCCTCGCCGCGGCCCAGCGCCATGCCTAGCGCAAAGTTGCGCGACTGCGCGCTGGAGCAGCTCAGGATCAGGTCGCCGAGGCCGGAGAGACCGGCGAGCGTCTCGGGGCGCGCGCCGCAGGCGCGGCCCAAACGGGCGAGTTCGCTGAATCCGCGCGTGATCAGCGCGGCCAGCGCCGACGCGCCGAGCCGGCGTCCTTCGACGATGCCGGCGGCGATCGCCAGCACGTTCTTGGCGGCGCCGCCGATCTCGACGCCGCGGATGTCGGTGGTGTGATAGGGCCGGAACGTCGCCGAGCCCAGCGCCTGCACCAGATCGCCGGCCAGCGTCTCGTCGCCCGCGGCCAGGGTGACGGCGGTCGGAAGCCCGCGCGCCACGTCGTCGGCGAAACTCGGCCCCGACAATATGGCCGGCGTCACGTCGGGCGCGGCTTCGACGATCACTTCGGTCATGAACCTGTGCGTGCCGCGCTCGATGCCCTTGGCGGTGGCGATGACGGGCGTAGCCTTGTTCAGATGAGGCGCAAGCGCCACCATGGTTTCGCGCAGATGCTGCGCGGGCGTCGCCATCATGACGAGGTCGGCGGCTGCGGCGGCGGCCATGTCGCTGCTGATCCCGATGGACGGATCGACCGGCACGCCGGGCAATCGCGGATTGATTCGCGTCGATCGGATCTGCGCGGCGGCTTCGGCGTTGCGGGCGTAAAGCGTCACATCGCGGCCGGCGCGTGTGGCGGCGCATGCAAGCGCAGTACCCCACGAACCCGCGCCGATTACCGCGACGGAATTCAACGATGCCATATCAGAATCCCGCGCGCGTCTTGGCGTAGCCGGCGGGCGCGGTGGCGCTGGCGTCGAGCAGCCAGCGCGCGCGGGGCGGCGCGTCCATCGTGTCGGTCATGCCGAGCGCCATCCGCTCGGCGCCGGCCCAGGCGATCATCGCGCCGTTGTCGGTGCACAGCGCCGGCGGCGGAATGATCAGGGTGGTCTGCGCCTTGGCGGCGACGTCCTGCAATGCGCCGCGGATCGCGCGGTTGGCGGCGACGCCGCCGGCGGCCACCAGCGCGCGGGGCGGACCGAACTTTTCGTGAAACAGTTTCAAGCCCACGCTCAGCCGGTCCGCGGTCGATTCCAGCACCGCGGCCTGAAAGCCGGCGCAGAGGTCGCTGACGTCCTGCGGCTCCAGCGGTATCATGCGGCTGGCCTCGTTGCGGACCGCGGTCTTCAATCCCGAGAGCGAGAAATTCGCGTCCGGCCGCCCGAGCATCGGCCGCGGGAACGCGAACCGCTTGGGATTGCCGGTCTCCGCCGCGCGTTCGACCTCCGGGCCGCCGGGGTAGGGCAGGGACAGCATTTTTGCCACCTTGTCGAACGCTTCGCCCATCGCGTCGTCGACGGTGGTGCCGAGCCGGACATATTGCCCGACGCCGACCACGGCGACGATCTGGGTGTGGCCGCCGGAGGCGAGGAACAGACAGTACGGAAAGGCCAGTGCGCAGGTCAGCCGCGGCGTCAGCGCGTGGGCTTCGAGATGGTTGACCGCGATCAGCGGTGTATCGTGCACCATCGCAATCGCCTTGGCGGTGGTCAGGCCGACGATGACGCCGCCGATCAGGCCCGGGCCGGCCGCGGCGGCCACCGCCGACAATTGCGCAAACTCGGTTCCTGCTTGCTTCATCGCCTGGCCGATGATGCCGTCGAGCAAATCGACATGGGCGCGCGCCGCGATCTCCGGCACCACGCCGCCGAAACGGGCGTGTTCCGTCGTCTGCGAACGCACGATATTGGATATAATCCGGCCGCTACCGTCGCGCTGGCGTTCCACCACGGCGGCTGCGGTTTCATCGCAGGTGGTTTCGATGCCCAGCACCAGCATCGGCTTGTCGTTGTCCAATTCGATCCCTTGCGCTATCGGAACGGTTCCGTAACCGGGTAGCATTACGGGGTGACGGCGCGCAATCGCGCAAGCGGGTCCAAATCGTTTTGGCGGAGATCTGAACATGGCCGTTCTCGTTACGCGCCCTTCGCCCGACGATGCGACGACGGCGGCGGCGCTGCGCGCCCGCGGCTTCGAGGTGCTGCGCGCGCCGATGCTGCGGTTCGAGCCGCTGCCGTTTCAGGACGATCCCGACGTGGGCTACGGCGCGGTCATCGTCACCAGCGCCAACGCGCTGCGCGCCATGACGCCGCACCTGGCGGGTCACCGGCTGCTCAAGCTGCCGCTGTTCGCGGTCGGCGAGAACACCGCTTCCGCGGCCCGCGACGCCGGGTTCGGCGAGGTGATCGCTTCGAACGGCGACGCCGGCGCGTTGCGCGATCTGGTGCTGGCGCGCGCGAGATCGAAGCAATTGAAAAA
Source organism: uncultured Bradyrhizobium sp. (assembly GCA_964609175.1). Taxonomy (GTDB): domain Bacteria; phylum Pseudomonadota; class Alphaproteobacteria; order Rhizobiales; family Xanthobacteraceae; genus Bradyrhizobium. Next base: position 61,201 of record CAZSRR010000007.1, on the reverse strand, counting down.
GGCCAATCCAATCCTCTACCTCGCCGGCGCCGATCTCGCGCGGGATCTGGCGGGCGAACTCGGCGCGAGCGGTTTTACGGTGGTGACGCAGACCACCTACCGGATGGCGCCGGTGCCTAGCCTGCCGCGCGAGGTCTGCGACGCGTTCATGGCGCATGATATCGAGGCGGTTCTGCACTATTCGCGGCGCAGCGCGCGGGCGTTCCTGGACGCGGCCCGCGCGGCCGGCATCGAAATCTCGGCGTTGGCGCTGCCGCAATTTTGCATTTCCTCGGCTGTCGCCGCTCTCCTGCGCGATGCCGGCGCGACCCAGGTCACGGCTTCGTCGTCGCCCGACCAGGATTCGCTGCTTGACGCGCTTGGCCGGGTGTTGCGGCCGCGGTCCGGTTGATCGCCAATCCTTAAGTCTGAGCATGGTCTTATCGGAAAACCGATGCCGCCGTCGCCGGATCGTGCTCTAAGACGTCCGGATTCTGCTAAGTTCCGGAACCTTACCATTCGAGGGAACCGCCGTAATGGTCGATGAGAGGCCCGAAAATACCGGATCGCTGCCCGATTCGAGCCGGCCGAAGCGCGAGCCGCCGACCATCGATCTGGAGGCCACCGAAGTTTCGAGCGAGACCCGAAGCGCGGCGGAGGCTCCCGCCGCAGCGGAGTCAACGGCGCCATCGGCCGATCCCGAACCCGAAGCACCCTCGTCGTCTCCGGCCGAAGCACCGGCTGCCCGGCCGGTTTCGCCTTGGGTGGTCGCACCGATTTCGGGCGCGGTCGCTGCGGCGCTGGTGATCGGCGTCGGCTGGATGCTGGGCTGGCCGCCGGTTCAACCCGCGTCCGCGCCGTCCGCGCCACAGCTCACGGCCGCCATCGACAGCCTCTCCGCTCGCATCGCCGGACTGGAGCCGAAGGTCGGCAAGCCGGTTCCCGATCCGGCAGCCGCCGCGCGCACGGACATGCTGGAAAAATCCGTCGCAGCATTGCGTACCGAACTGGCGGCGACTTGGGCGCAAGGCGAGAAGCTGGCGTCCATCGTAGACGAGGTCAAATCCGCGCCGCGCGGAGACGGTGCTCCGTCGCCCGATCTCTCCGGCATCGATGCGCGCATCGCAAAGATCGAAAGCCAGATGCGTACGCAAGGCGCCGAGATCGCGCAGCAAGGCGACAAGCTTGCCGACGTCAGGCCTGCCGACGATCTGGCGCTGCGCCGGCTGGTGGCAGGCGCGCTGCTCGACGTGCTGGTTCGGGTCGGCGATCCCTATCCGGCCGCGCTCGCCGCGACCAAGGCGCTGGCGCCCAATCCCGATGTCCTGAAACCGCTCGACATGTTCGCCGAGAAGGGCGTACCGAGCGGCGCCAGGCTGAGTTCGGAACTGCTCGCGGTGGTGTCGAAATTGCAGCCGGCCGCGCCGCAGAGCAATGCTGCCACCGGCACCGGTATCGTCGAACGCTTGCAGGCCGGCGCCGCCAAACTGGTGAAGATCGAGCGTACCGACACCGCCGGCAATGATCGCGGCGCGGTGGTGGCGCGGATCACCGCTGCAGCTCTGCGCAACGATTTCAACGAGGCGCGACGCGAGTTGAAGACGCTGGAGCCGGACGATCGCGCCGCGGCGCAAGCCTGGCTCGAACGGGCCGATGCGCGCGACGCCGCGCTGGCCGCCTCCCGACAATTTGCGACCGATGCGATGGCTGCGCTCGCCAAACCGGCGAACTGAGGTTTCGATGATCCGGATCATTCTGTTTCTGTTGCTGATCGCGCTGGGAGCCGCGGGTGCGGCCTGGATTGCCGAGCAGACCGGCGAAGTCGTGCTGTCCTGGGGCAGTCTGAAGGCGACGACGACGTTGCCGGTGTTCGCGCTGCTGCTGGGCATCGTGATCGTCGCCGCGATGATGGTGTGGGCGATCGTGCGCGGCGTTTGGGGCATGCCGGCGCGGATGCGCCGCAGCCAGCGCGAGCGGCGCCAGGCGCGGGGCCGGCAGGCGATTACGCAAGGGCTGCTCGCGATCGGCCACGGCGATTCCACCGCCGCCCGCATTCACGCCGATACGGCGCGCAAGCTGGCGGCGCACGATCCGCTGGCGTTGTTGCTGCACGCGCAGTCGGCGCAGCTCGATGGCGACCGCGAGGGCGCGCAGCGCGCTTTCCGCGCCATGGCCGAGCGCGAGGACATGCGGCTGCTCGGCCTGCGCGGCCTGTTCATCGAGGCGCAGCGCGTCGACGATCCGGTGGCGGCGGTGATGGCGGCGGAGGAAGCGCTGCGGCTGTCGCCGTCCTCGTCATGGGCGTCGCATGCGGTGCTTGGTTTCTGCTGCGCCAAGGGCGACTGGGCCGGCGCATTGAAAATCCTCGACAACAACCAGTCCGCCGGCCTGATCGACAAGGCGACCTACCGCAGGCAACGCGGCGTGCTGCTGACGGCGCGCGCGCTCGAACTCGAAAAGTCCGATCGCGATCAGTCGCGCGGTAGCGTGATGGAGGCGGTCAAGCTGGCGCCGACCCTGGTGCCGGCCGCGGTGCTGGCAAGCAAGTTCGAGAGCGAGGCGCATCAGGTGCGGCGGTCGATGCGGCTGGTCGAGACGGCGTGGCTGGCGCAGCCGCATCCGGATCTCGCCGACGCCTATGCGCATGTGAAGTTGGGCGATTCCGCGCGCCAGCGGCTGGTGCGGGTCGAGACGCTGGCGGCGAAGACGCCGGGTCACATCGAGGGCGCGCTGGCGATCGCGCGGGCTGCGATCGACGCCTCCGAATTTGCCAGGGCGCGCGAGGCGCTGGAGCCGTTCATCGCGCATCCGACGCAACGCGTCGCGCTGCTGATGGCCGAGCTGGAGCGCACCGAGCATGGCGACAGCGGCCGCGCCCGCGCCTGGACGCTGCGCGCGGTGCGCGCGCTGCACGACCCGGCCTGGACCGCGGACGGCTATGTCAGCGATCGCTGGCGGCCGGTGTCGCCCGTCACCGGGCGGCTCGACGCGTTCCAGTGGCAGACGCCGGTCGCGGCGCTACCGTCCGACAGGGGCCCGGCGATCGAATCCTCGCCGTTCGAGGAGGCGATGCTGGCCGCGCCGCGCCGCGCCGTGGTGCTCGAGCCGGCAAAGGAGTCCGAGCCGGACGAATCGGCGCCGTCCGCCGCGCCGGTGCCGTCCATGCCCGTGCCGGCGGCCGAGCAGGACAACGTTCCGCCGTCGGCTCAGGCCCGCGAGGAACCCGCCGCCGCAGCCGCTCCTGCCGAGACGCAGGAATCTCCCGCTCCGGCGCCCATTTCTTCACCCGCCCCGGCTGAGCCGGCGCCCAGCCGCCCGGCCCCCATGTTCCGGTCGCGGCAGGACATTCCAAAATCCGTTCCCACCCCGATTCCGGCCGTCGTTCCGCTGGTCCGCGCGCCCGACGATCCCGGAGTCGACGAGGACGGCCCGGCGGATGAGTTTGCGGAACAAATCGGCCCGCCCAAGGCCCAGGCCGGCGGCTGGCGGGGATTTTTGTCCCGCTGGGGCGGCAACTAGGGCTCTAGATTCTTGTTTTGACGCGTTTTCTGGCGCGAAGCGGGCCTGCCCCAGGATCAATTCCGAACCCCCGCGTCGCTTGAAACCAAGTTGCGACCCAGCGTTTTTCTTGCCAATCGAAGCCGTCCCCGATATCAGGTGCGGGCGTTTCGGGTCACTCCCGAACCGCCGATTTGGTCCGCCGCAATAGCTCAGTTGGTAGAGCACGTCATTCGTAATGACGGGGTCACAGGTTCGAGTCCTGTTTGCGGCACCAGCGCTCTTGCGACAATCGGTACGCTATTTGAGCGATCGGTGCAGCACCGACACACCCGACAACTTACCTGCCAGAGTCGTCTTAGAACGTCTGATCTCATGGAAGCTGAGAAGGCGCGCATGCACGAGCCGGAGATACTCGCGAACGCTTTCGTCTCCAAAGCGCCGCGACCGTTTGGGGAGTCTCTGGCAATATCATCCAGGGAGCGGTCATCACTCCAAAGTGGCGCGTTGGGGTGTGATCTATGTCTCGGCCACGACCTCGCTTCTGCGGCGATTGCGGTTGATTTTGACATGGGGAAGCCTGGCCGATCGATGGCTCCATGGCATTCGGTTGGTCGTTGGCGGATTGGGCCGCGTATCGCAGGCTTCTTTCAGCTGTGAATTTCGGATCAGGCCGTGGCTGCAGCCTTTCTCGCCAAGGCCCTGCGAAGCCGCAGGGTCGCCACGGGGCCGATCAATCCGATCACGAGTGCAGCTTTTCTCCCCAGTCCCGCGCGCGGATGCAGGCCCTGCTTCGAGAGGTATGAAAACATCTCGCGCAGCTCGGTGATGGTTTGAGGGCAGGCGTAGTAGTAGTCCCAGGCGGCGCGCAGCGCGTATTTGAGCGCCAGCTCGGTCGCTTGCGGGTTGTCGTCGGGAAGGCAATTCTGGATGAACTTCCGCAGCATCAAGGCGGCGCCCGCCCAACCCTGGCTGGACATGAACGATGTATCCTGGATCCGCCATTCGGCCAGAAGCTCCGGCACGATCGTCACGGGCGCGCCGTGGCGCAGGATCTTGAAGAGAAAATCCTTTTCTTCGCAAAGGGTCAGATTTTCGTCGAAGCCGGACACGGAGCGCGCAAGGTCGCTGCTTACGACCATGGCATTCAGGTGGACGAAATTGTCGAAAACCAGGTCGTAACCGCCTATGAAGTCGTGGCCTAATATGGTGCGCTCGCTGGGCGAGGTCTTGGCGAAATGACATATCGCGATCCCGTTTGCCGCACAGGCGGGAAGCATGCGCTCGACGAATTGCGGGTGAATCGGGTCGTCGTGGTCGTGAAAATGCACGAAGCCGGACGATGCAGCCGCAAGCAATCGGTTTCGGGCATGAGACTGCCGCTTTTGCGGGCCGCCTCTGATGACTTCAAATCCAAGCTTGGCCGCCTTCTCGATCGTATCGTCGGTGCTGCCGTCGTCGTGCATCAGGACTTCATCGAACGGCCTCGTCTGGCGATCGATGTCTTGCTTCAAGCGGTCGAGATAGCGGGAAGAATTGTAGAGCGGCACCAGCAAAGAGATACTGCGTGTCACGGCGCAGCTCCGGAGTGAAAAGATATCCGCAGGCCGATGACCTTCGCCAGCACGGCAGACCGATCGCCGACGTCATTCACCCGAGCCCGGCGCAGGAAACATTCTCTCTGCTGCCGTGAGCACGTTGTTGACTGACCACCCACGCTACGTTGTAGCCTCATCATCGCTGGGTACCATCTTGAATGCGCCGCTTGAAAAGCCGCAGCAAAGTGTAAAGGTGTAAAAGGTCTTTATGCTCACCGTCACGTCGACCGCGATTGACGCGGTCAAGGTCGTTACCCCTAAATTGATTGCGGATTCCCGCGGCGCATTCTGCGAAACGTACCATCAGGCACGCTTTGCCGAACACGGCATTGTGGCAAACTTCGTGCAGGACAATCAATCGACGTCGACCGCGATCGGCACCGTTCGCGGCCTGCATTTTCAGGTCCATCCTGCGGCCCAGGTCAAGCTCATTCGCGTGTTGAAGGGTCGGATTTTCGACGTGGCGGTCGATCTGCGCCGTTCGTCGCCGACCTACGGCAGGTGGGTCGGAGAAGAGCTTTCCGCCGAAAACCGCAAGCAGATATTTATCCCGGCCGGCTTCGCCCACGGCTTCTGTACCCTGGAATCCGACACCATCGTTTTCTACAAGGCCAGTGACTTTTATTCCCCGCCGAACGATTTCGGCATCGCATGGGACGATCCCGATCTGGCAATTGACTGGCCTGTCGCGCCGGGCGCGGCGACATTGTCCGAGCGGGATCGCAGGATGCCGTCGTTCAAGTCGCTGCCGGGCTATTTCGAGTAACGGCGATGCGCATCGTGGTCACGGGAAGGTCTGGCCAGATCGCGCAATCGCTGATCGAGCGCGGGCCCAGCCAGAACATGGAAGTGCTGACGCTGGCGCGGCCGGCGATCGATCTGGCGCGGCCGTCCGACCTCACGGACGTGCTCGACGCATTGCAACCGCGGGCCGTGGTCAGCGCCGCGGCCTATACGGCCGTCGATCTCGCCGAGAGCGAGCCGGCGCTTGCCCATCAGGTCAATGCCGACGGAGCCGGGGCGATTGCGCGGGCGGCCGCACGACTTCAGGTTCCGATCGTGCATCTGTCGACCGACTATGTCTTCGACGGCACGCTCGATCGTCCGTATTGCGAGGAGGATGCGCCCAACCCGATCAACGTGTATGGCTCCAGCAAGCTGCGCGGCGAACGGCTGGTCGCGGCCGCGAACTCAAATCATGCGATCCTGCGGACGGCCTGGGTCTACAGCCCGTTCGGCAAGAATTTCCTGCGCACCATGTTGTCGCTGGCCGGCAGTCGCGACGAGATTGCGGTCGTGGGCGATCAGCGGGGTGCTCCAAGCAGCGCGGTCGACCTCGCGGATGGTATTTTCAAGGTATTGCGCAATTTGATCGCACGGCCGGATGATCCCGCCATCCGCGGCGTATTTCACATGACGGGTGGCGGGGAGACGAACTGGGCGGAATTTGCGATGGCGATCTTCGCTGCCTCGGCAAGGAGCAACGGACCGTCCTGTCAGGTGAGATCGATCGCCAGTTCGGATTACCCGACACCCGCCCGCCGACCGCTCAATTCGCGGCTGGACAACACAAGGCTGGCAGTTTCTCACGGCGTAAGATTGCCCCATTGGCGGGATTCGATCCCGGAGACGATCGCGCGGATTCTGGCAGAAGCGGATCCTTGCTGAAGAGTTTCGAAAGAAAGCCTGATCTCGCCGATCCTTCGAACCCGTCACTTCGCTCCCCTCACAGCGGCGAGAAACACATCGTATTCGCGGATGTAGTCGGCCGGATCGTAAAATTCGGAAGCGAAGACGAGCAGTGCGGCGTCGGCGCTATATTGCCACTGTCTGCCCCAGATCATCGGAGGAACATAGATTCCGATGCTGGGTCTGTTCAGTTGGAATTCGAGCCGCGTCGTCCCGTCATCGACCGTGACGCTGCATCGTCCGTAGGCGCAAATCAGGAACTGATGGCATTGCCGGTGGGCATGCTCTCCGCGAATCTCGCTGGAGGGAACGCCGGAAATGATGAAGTACCGCTTGGGTCGAAATGGAAACCCACGCTCGAACTCTCCGACCGTTAGGTCGCCACGCGGATCGCTCACGGAAGGAAACTGATAAATATCAACGCCTCGAACCAGGGTAGAGGTGATCAAAACCTCGTTTCTTCCGGGGTTCGAAGCATTTTTTATCGGCTCCCGCTCCGACATATCCTGATCTCCTCGAGCTTGGAATCGCGTGCACTATCAGCAAGGTGCCGATCGCGTTGCAATAGACCAAATCGAGCGATGTCGAAAATCGCGCAAGGGCAATTTTCCGGTTCGAAGCCGTGATCCCTTGCTGTCGTGTCTCACAAGACGCGGGAGAAGCGCGCCGGGCGTTCACGGATGCGTGTGCGTGACCGATCTCACATCCAGACCGCCCTCCTGCACATAGTGTCCGCCTCGACCTTCAGGGGAGATACAAACATGCACAAGTTCATTTTTATTGCAGGTTTCGCTTTTCTGTCCGTTGCTGCCGCCCATGCCGGCGACCGGAGTCTATCGCTCGGTGGCGGCGAGACCACCAACGTCGCCGCGCCGGCCAAGGTCGTTGATGGATCGCGAACGGCCGAAGGGCCTCCGGCTGTGGAGGCTCCGAAATATGTCGAACGACCGGTGGCCGTCGTGCCGAAGCCCGAAGCGGGCCGGGCCGAGACCGTCAGGTCGGAACGCAGCAGGCCTTCGGGCTATAGCCAGAGGATGCAGCACCGGCCGGCCGGCATGCAGCAACGCCACGCCGGTCGTTCGCAGAGCGCCGGAATTGGTGGCCCGTCGGCCCGCAGGGTCGCGATGATGCACAGGAGCGGGGGAGCGCACCGCATCCGCCTTGGCATCAAGGCGCGCATCATCAGCGCCCTGCACCGCCACGGGATCTACTGGTGATCGCGCCAAAGCAGGACGCGCCTTTCGGACTTCGATCCGAAGGCGCGTTCTTCGTTGCGCAAGGAGGGCCGGCGGTGAACTTGCCGCCGATCCTTACTGCATCACCGTCTGCACCACGCTGCTGATCGGGCGGCTGGCGACGGCCGGGGTCTTCTGATCCTTCACCAGCATCGCGTCATATTCGGCGAGCGTTTCGAGCTGGTCCTTGGCCTTCATCTGCACCACCTTGTAACCGCCGGCCTTGAGGCGGCGCAGCAGCGTCGGCAGCGCGGTTGCCGTATGTTTCTGCAGATCGTGCATCAGGATGATGCCCTTGCCCTGCTTGTCGAGCTTGGTCATGACGTTGTTGACGACCTGGTCGGGGCTCGACGATTTGAAGTCGTTGGAATCGACGTCCACCGAGAACATCGAGATGTTGCGCGAGGCGAGATAGCCCAGCGCCGACTGCGTATGTCCGAGGCCGGGGAAGCGGAAGAACGGCGCGGGCGCAGTCCCGATCGCCATCTTCACGGCGCTAAAGCCCTTCTCGATCTCTTCCTTCATCTGTGCCTCGGTCAGCTTCTTGCTGTCGAGGTGGGCGTGCGACCAGGTGTGCGAGCCGACGGTGTGGCCGGCGGCAAAAACCTGCCTGAGAATCTCCGGATGATAGGTGGTGTGCTTGCCGACCGGGAAGAACAATCCCTTGGTGCATTCATCCGCCAGCGCCTTCAGAACGACGGGCGTGGTCGGCCACGGCCCGTCGTCGAAGGTGAGCACCACTTCCTTGTCGGTGAGGAAGTCGAAGTGCTTGTATTGCAGGAAGCCGAAGCCGGGGCCGCCGGAGGTGTCGATCACGACCACGCGGCTGACGCCGAGCGCGTCGGGGCTGGCGCAGCTCGAGCGTACCGGCTGGGGGGCGGGAACTGGCGCGGGCGCCGGAGCCGGCTTGGAGAGCGACGCTGTAACCTCGACATCTTCCCTGGGTGCGGGTTTGGCCGCGGCTGGCGCCGGTAACGGCTCGGCCTTACGGGCAGCTATGGTTTGGGGCAGGGCCGCATCGGCCCGCGGCGAAGAAGTCCAAAACCAGACGCCGGTGATTGCGACCGCCATCACGAGACTGGCCAGCATCAGGCCCAACGCATTACGCATCGCTGCTCTTTCCACATACTCAGGGTACACACACGCAACGGTGTATTAGTGCCAACAATGTCTTAACGGCTCGCGAACGGACGCCGGTTGGGCGATGCAAATTAGGGGGGTATGCTTGTGTGATGTCGGTCACAGCGGATGCGCTGTTCCTGGCGCATTGTCCTCCCATCAACAACGGGCCCGACATGCTGGGCCAATGGGAGCCGAAAATGACGACACTGTTCAACTCTACCGCCCGCAAGATCAGCCTGGCCCTGGCCTTCGCCACCGCCTTCTCGGCGATCTCCTCGACCGCCAGCCACGCCTTCAGCTCCGAAGCGCAGCAGATGTGCACCGGCGACGCGTTCCGCCTCTGCAGCTCCGAAATTCCGAACATTCCGAAGATCACCGCCTGCATGATCAAGAAGAAGAACGATCTAAGCGCGGGCTGCCGCACCGTGATGGACAAGGAGCTGGCGGCACGCGCCGGCAAGCTGGCCGCGAAGTAATTTACCCCCTACTTTCTACTTTCTTGGCTCCCGGGAACGCTTGCGTTGACACGACGCAGGCGTTTTCCGCTTTCTGGGGGTACGGGACGTCATATCGCCTGAGTTCCATATCCGGAATGTCGGCGACGCCGGCCGATGCGCACCCTATATGAAGGAAGTATCGACGCGGCCCAGCCACTGCTTCCAAGGATTAAGGCACAGCAACATGACCAGGCTTGTTTTCGTCTTCCCGCTTTTGATCGCGTCTGCCGCCTTGGCGCAGCAGGACCGGCAGAAAGGACAAGACGCCTGCGCGCGCGACGTCTCGCGCCACTGCCGGGCGCAGATGCAGGACGGCGACCAGATCGTGCTGGCCTGCCTGAAGCAGCACCGCGACAAGCTCAGCAAGGGCTGCCAGCAGATGCTGACGAGCCACGGGCAGTAATCCGCTCTACGGGCTCAGCCGCCGTAGAGATAGTTCGGTAGCCACAGCGTCATGCCGGGCCACAGATACATGATCACCATGCACAGGATCACGATCAGCATGTAGGGCATCATGCCCGAGAAGATCTGGTTCAGCGTGACGTGCTTCGGCGCGACGCCCTTGAGGTAGAACGCCGACATCGCGACCGGCGGCGACAGGAACGCCGCCTGCAGGTTCACGAATACCAGCGTGCCCCACAGGATCGGGTCGATGCCGAAATGCTTGAGCATCGGCAGGAAGATCGGCACGAAGATGATGATGATCTCGGTCCATTCCAGCGGCCAGCCCAGCACGAAGATGATCGCCTGCGACAGGATCATGAACTGGATCGGCGACATGTTGAGCGAGAGCACCCAGTTCTCCAGCAGCGCCTGGCCGCCGAGAATGGCGAATACGGCCGAGAACAGCGCCGAGCCGACGAACAGCCAGCACACCATCGCCGTGGTCTTCGCGGTCAGGAACACCGCTTCCTTGGTGCGCTTCCAGTCGAGCGTGCGGGCGTGGAAGGCAAGGACGAAGGCGCCGGCGGCGCCGACCGCCGCCGATTCCGTGGCTGTCGTGATGCCGAACAGGATCACGGCGAGCACGATCACGGTGAGGATGCCGAGCGGCATCACCGATGAGGTGAGCAGCCGCAGCACCTCGAAGCGTTCGGCGTCCATCCGCAGGTAGGAACGCAGCGTCCAGAACACGAAGAGCAACGCGGTGATGCCGAAGCCGATGTAGAAGCCGGTGGCGGGGCCTTGCTGCGCGGCGCTCGGTTCGGGTGTAGCGGCGGCGCTGCCGAGTTGCTGCAGGCCTTCGACCGCCTCGCTGGCACCAGCCTGTTGATGGATGACGACGTACCACCAGATGGTGCCGAGCGTGATCGTGGCGAGCAGGAACGGCACCAGCGCGGTTGCAAAATTCTTGACGACTCCGCCATAGCCCATCGGCTTGCCGTCGATCTCGAGTCGGCTCGCCTGCGCCGGAGAGATCATTGCCTTCGACAGCGCGACGAACAGGTTCGGCGCATAGAGCGCCTGCAGCCTCGTGACCCATTCCGGCACGTGGACGCGGGTCTGTTCCTCCGGCAGCGGCGGCGCGACCTTCGGATTGATCATCGCCCAGCCGATCACATAGACGAGGTACAGAAACGCCAGGAAGAAGCCGGGCAGCATCGCCGCCGCGTAGAGCTTGACGACGGACTGGCCGGCCACCGCCGCGTAGACGATGATCATCACCGAGGGCGGGATCAGGATGCCGAGCGTGCCGCCGGCGGTGATGACGCCGGAGGCGAGGCGGGTGTCGTAACCGGCGCGCAGCATCGGATTGAACGCGATCACGCCCATCAGCACCACCACGGCGCCGACCAGGCCCGACGCAATGCCCCAGAAGGTGCACACGATCAGGGTTGCGACTGCCAGCGAAGCGGGCAGGCGGCGGAACGCGAGCTGGATCGAATAGAACATCTTGTCGACCAGCGCGCCGCGTTCCATCACATATCCCATCAGCACGAACAGCGGGATCGAGATCAGGACGTCGTTGGTCATCGCCCCATAGGTGCGCTGGACCATCAGGTCGAATACCTTGTTCTGGGTCCAGTGGTGCGACGGATCGTAGAAAGCGATGAAGCCGAAGAACATGCCCAGCCCCATCAGCGTGAAGGCCGTAGCAAACCCCATCATGATGACGACGACGATCAGCGCCAGCATCAACAGCCCGAGTGCCGGATCGCTCATGTCTTGATGTCCCCGCCCATGCCACGCTGCCGCGCCATCTCGTCGATGCGCGCCGCGCCCTCGATCGCCATCTTGCGGGATTCCTCGTCGACATATTCGCTGTGCGCGAGCTGCTCCTCGATGACGTCGATCTCGGCGACGTCGTGCAGCCGGCTCGGCCATTGCCCGGTCTTCAGGCAGACGATGCAGCGGATGATCTCGCCAATGCCCTGGAGCATGATCAGCGCGCCCGCAATCGGAATCACGGTCTTGAAATGATAGACCGGCGGGCCGTCCGCCGTGACGTTGGAGTGTTCGGCGATCCGCCAGGAATCCAAGGCGTAGTCGTAGCCGGCATAGATCAGCGCGGCGATGCCCGGGATGAAGAACACGAAATAGAGCACGAGGTCGAGCGCCGCCTGGGTGCGCGGGCGCATCGACGAATACAGGAAGTCACCGCGGACATGGGCGTTCTGCGCCAGCGCGTAGGCGCCGCACATCATGAACAGCGTGCCGTACAGCATGTTGGAGAGGTCGAAGATCCAGGACGTCGGCATGTTCATGATGTAGCGCTTGAACACTTCGACGCAGACCACGGTCATCAGCGCCATCATCAGCCAGGCGGCCGCCTTGCCGACCCAGGTGGAGATGCCGTCGATCGTGTGCAGTAAACTCTGGACGTTCATGGGATAAGGTTCGTCTGAGGAAGCGATATCGACTTTGCCCGGTGGCGCATCTGTCGCCTCCTATAACACGAGGCACAGCCCGGAGGGTAAGCCGGGCGGTGCCTCGCCGGTTTCATTTCGATCAGAGCTTTGCGGCCGCGCCGTTGGCACCGAAGTAATGGTCGTAGGCCATCCGGCGTCCGACCACCGTGTCCTGTTCCCACTGTGTGGCGCGCTTGGCAAAAGCGAGCTGCGACTGCAGGATCTCCTTGAACAGCGGATTTTCGCCGGCCTTCTTCTTCACTACTTCGTCGTAGACCTCGAGCTGCCGCTTCAGGATCGCGTCGGGCGTCTTGTAGAACTTGACGTTGTCCTTGCTCTGCAGTTCGGCATAGTCCTTGGAGTAGCGGTCGATCGCCTTCCAGGACATTTCCGCTGATGCGGCATCGACCGCGCCCGAGATGATTGCCTTCAGCTTGTCCGGCAGGCCGTTGTACTTGTCCTTGTTGAACATGATCTCGAACTGCTCGGCATTCTGGTGATAGCTCTGCAGCATGCAGACCTTGGAGACGTCGGGGAAGCCGAGCACGCGGTCGGAGGTAGCGTTGTTGAATTCGGCCGCATCCAGCAGGCCGCGGTCCATCGCGGCGACGATTTCGCCGCCGGGCAGCGCGTTGACGGCCGCACCCATCGCGGTGAACACGTCGATCGAGATACCGACGGTGCGGAACTTGATGCCCTTGAGGTCGTCGGCCTTCGCCACCGGCTTCTTGAACCAGCCGAGCGGCTGGGTCGGCATCGGCCCGTAGGGAAACGACACCACGTTGGCGCCGACCGAGTCATACAGCTTGGCGAGCAGTTCCTTGCCGCCGCCGAACTTGTGCCAGGCCATCAGCATGTTCGCGTCCATGGCAAAGCCCGGTCCGGAGCCCCACAGCGCCAGCGCGGTCTGCTTGCCGTAGTGATAGACCAGCACGCCATGGCCGCCGTCGAGCACGCCTTTCGACACCGCGTCGAGCAGGCCGAAGGGGGGCACCACGGCACCGGCCGGCAACACCTCGATCTTGAGGTCGCCGCCGGTCATGTCATTGACCTTCTTGGCGTAATCCTGTGCGAATTCGTGGAAAATGTCCTTCGACGGCCAGGTGCTCTGCCAGCGCATGCTGATCGGCCCCTGCGCCTTGACGACGGTCGGCGCGGCAACGGCCGTTGCGCCTGCCGCGGCCGCCGTCAGGAACCGGCGGCGTGTCGAAGTCGTATCCTTGGTCGGCTTGGTCATGGAATCCTCCCGTTTGAAACCGGTTCTTGATCGACCGGTTGCGTTGATTGGGGCGAACTCTAGAGGCTGGCCCCAAGCTTTGGCAAGGATACGTTATACCAATGCGGCGTTGCGGCGGGGATGGCGGTGGCGGGCATGGCGTCGATCCTGCCGGTCCAACTGGTTAACGGCCGTCACAAAGCCCGATAAATCAGGTGCTGCTGCCGGCCGCGGTCGCGACCACCGGCAACACCTCGGCGGCGGCGCGGTCGGGGGTATCCTCCTTCCAGCGGACCGAGCCGAACGGACGTTCGAGCATGCGCCGGACGCGAATCGGGTCGGGCCCGAGGTGGAAGTCGATGGCGCGCTGGTGCAGGGCGCGCTCGGACTGTGTGGCGCGGTTGCGCTGGCGCAGATAGTCGAACCAGGTCGGGCAATGGTAGCGCTCGGTCCACAATTCGGGATCGCCGATGTCGCGCGCGATCGACCAGCCATAGGCGCCGTTGCGCTGCCGGCTGAGCTGGACCTCCTGCATGACGTTATGAAAGGCGCGGGCATTGTCCTGCGCCACGCGATACTCGATCTCGACCACCAGGGGCCCGCTACGTCCGGTCAGTGAAAGCCGGACCTCGGGATCGGCCAGCAGCTCGGTGGCGTCCTCGTTGCGCGCGCCGACCCGGGGCATGCGCAGCCAGATGCCGAGCAGCGGCGACAGCAGCATCAGGCCGGCCGAGATCAGCAGCGCGGTTTCGACGCCGGCGAGGTCGGTGAGGTGACCCCAGCCCCAGCTGCCGACCGCGATGCCGCCGGCGATCGAGGCCTGGAACGCCGCCAGCGAGCGGCCCGCGACCCAGCGCGGCGCCGACAATTGTACGCCGATGTTGAACAGCGCCACCGCCAGCATCCACACCGCCCCGGCTATCACCAGCGCGATCGCGGTCAGGATGGCGTTGTTGCTCAGCGCGACCGCGGCGATGCCGCCGGCCATCGAGATCGCGCAGGCGCGGACCGCGGCCTCGCCGCTCATGCGCCGGCGCACCTCGCCGATGTTGAGCGCGCCGAGCACGGCGCCCATGCCGAAGGCGCCGAGCATGATGCCGTAGGTCTGTGCGCCGCCGTTCAGGAGATCGCGGGCGACCAGCGGCATCAGCGCCGAGACCGAGCCGCCGATGATGCCGGTCACCAGCGTGCGCGTCAGCACGATCTTGATCGCCGGCGAGTTGGTGATGTAGCGCACGCCCGACACCATGGCGCGGTTGAGCCGTTCGCGCGGCAGGCGCGACGGCTCGCTGGCGCGGTTCCACAGGAACAGCACTACCATCAGAGGCAAATACAGCGCGGCATTGACGGCGAACGCGGCCACCGCGCCCGCCGTCGCGACCACGATGCCGCCGATCGCCGGGCCAAAACTGCGTGCGATGTTGTAGCTGATGCCGTTGAGCGCGACCGCGGCCGGCAGGGTTTCCGCCGGCACCTGTTCGCTGACCGAGGCCTGCCAGGCCGGTCCGAACAGCGCCATGCCGCTGCCGACGATGAAGCACAGCGCCAGCAGGATGTTCGGCGTCACGAGGCCGAGCCATGCCAGCACCGTAAGGGTGGTGGCGCCAGCGAACGCGATGCCGAGCGAAACCAGCGTGACGACGCGGCGGTCATGCATGTCGGCGATGGCGCCGGCCGGCATCGAGATCAGCATGATCGGCAGCATCAGCGCCGTCTGCACCAGCGCCACCTTGTCGGCCGACGACGTCATCTGCGTCATCGCCCAGGCCGCGCCGACGCCCTGGATCAATATCCCGAGATTGGAGACGAGGCTGGCGAGCCAGATCCGCCGGAACACGGCATGTCGCAGCGGAGCCAGAATGCCGTCGGTAGCCAGGCGCGGGCGTTTTGGCTCGTCGGTCATTTTCTGTCCCGTTGGCGTTCTGTCACCGGCCTGATTCCATTCCAGTCTTCAGGTGATGCCTGCGAAAGCCCCAGCCTGTCTAGTCGTCAATCCGCGATCGGCGGTGCTATCGCCCGGCCAAGGCATCCAAACGCAACGGGAGGTTTCGGAACGCGGGTCACGCTTCCGCTGTTTGGTTCTTCGCTGCGGCTCGTTCCCGGGCGGTTTGAACGAGAAGACGGCGAGGGGGAGGTCAGGCGCGGCGAGCGCTCGATACGGCGCGAATCGTGTCTCGGGCCGGGCCGGCTCTGAAGAGGTGCATTGCGATCATCGAACCGGCTCACTAGCTATTTCGTGAGCGGTGCGCCCTGAAGGTGCCCTGATCGGAAGGCCTAGTTTAGCGGTGCCCGCATGAGCGCAACGATATGCGGGGTTTGCAGAATTCCGGATATCGCTCCGCTCGTCCGGGCTACGAAAGCGGCATCCATGAGCATCGCCGAAGTCTACGACATGCAGGTCTCACGCGTGCCGCTGGTGCCGCCGAGCCTGCCGCGGTCTCCGGAAGACCTGGGCTTTTTCGCGCGGCTGAAGGCGATCAGCGTCAATCCGATCGGGAGCTGGGGCCAGCGCGCCTATGAAGACGACATCGTCCGCGGCCGCTTCCTCAACCACAGCAGCTTCATCGTCAACGCGCCGGATGCGATCCGGCATGTGCTGGTCGACAATTACGAAAACTACACGCGCACGCCGGCGGGTCTGCGGGTGTTGCGCCCGATCCTCGGCGAAGGCCTTCTGATCGCCGAAGGCCGCGCCTGGAAACACCAGCGCCGGACGCTGGCGCCGGCCTTCACGCCGCGTGCGGTGACGACGCTGGTCCCTCACATGCTGGCCGCAACGGAGGAGACCGTCGCAAAACTCCGCGCTGCCAGCAACGCGCCGGTCGATCTGCGCGGGGCGATGCAGCGGATGACGCTCGAGATCGCCGGCCGCACCATGTTCTCGTTCGGCATGGAAACGCATGGCGCCGCGTTGCGCGACTTCGTGATGGAGTATGGCGAGCGGCTGGCGCGACCGCAGTTTTTCGACCTGCTGCTGCCGCTGGGCTGGCCGACGCCGCAGGATTTTGCCCGCGCCCGGTTTCGCAAGCGCTGGACGGCGTTCGTCGGCCAGTTGATGGCCGAGCGCCGCGCCGCCGGCAAGAACGAGGGCGCGCCGGCGCGCGACCTGTTCGACCTGATGGGTGACGCGCGTGATCCCGAAACCGGCCTGGCTTTTACCGACGAACAGCTCGGCGACCAGGTCGCGACGATGATTCTGGCCGGCCACGAGACCACGGCGACCGCGTTGTTCTGGGCGCTTTATCTGCTGGCGCTCGATCCCGCCACGCAGCAGCAGGTGGCGGCGGAGGTGCAGGGCGCCAGCGTCGATGGCGCGCTCGATCTCGAGCGGCTGAAATTTACCCGCGCCGTGCTCGATGAAACCATGCGGCTCTACCCGCCGGCATTCCTGATCGCGCGGTCCGCCGCCGGGCCGGACCGGATCGCGAATTTTCCGGTCAGGAAGAACGATGTCGTCCTGATCGCGCCGTGGCTGCTGCACCGGCACGAAAAGCTCTGGCGTGACCCGAACGCGTTCATTCCGCAGCGCTTCTTGACCGGCACGCCGCCCGACCGCTTCGCCTATCTGCCGTTCGGCGTCGGGCCGCGCGTCTGCATCGGCGCGCATTTCGCGCTGGTCGAGGCCACGCTGGCGTTGGCGAAAGTCATCGGTGCTTTCCGGGTGGCGCTGGCCGACAAGGAGCCGGTGATGCCGATCGGCGTGGTGACGACGCAGCCCGACCGTTCGCCGATGTTTGCGATCACGCCACGCTAGCCTCTTGCGCGAGCGAACAGGGAACCTTATCCGGGGCATCACCATGAGCGAAACCCAGGCCCAGTTCTCCGTGTTGCGGCAGACCGCCGATCCGGCGGTGGTCGAGGCGATTTCGCAGTTGATCGCCACGGGCGAGGACCGCGACCTCAATCGCATCAACCTGCTGGATTTCGCGGGCCGCCATGGGCTCGACGAAGAGAAGGTCATTTCGGCCTTCCTGCATTCGGCGCGGCTCGGGCTGTTCGATCTGAGCTGGAACGTGCTGTGCCCCGGCTGCGGCGGCGTGCTGGGGGCGCACGATACGCTGAAGTCGCTTCGCCACGACGACTATAACTGCGCATTATGCGCCAGGGGTTATGAAGCGTCCGTCGACGACCGGGTGGAAGTTTCCTTCACCGTCAGTCCGCGCGTCCGGCGCATCGCCGCGCACGATCCTCATACGCTGCCGCTGTGGGAATATAACCGACAGATGTTCTGGAGCTCCGGGATGGAGCTGACCGAAGACTCGGTCCGGCGTCTGAGCGAGGACGTCACGCTGGAGGCGATCGAGTTGCCGGCGGGCGAGAAGGCGGTGCTGTCGCTGCAACTGCCGAACCAGTTTGCGATCGTGTTCGAGCCGGTGACGCATTCGGCGCATTTCCTGGATATCCAGGGCGAGCCAACCCGCGAGCGCCAGCAGTTTTCCATCGTCTTCAACAAGCTGCAGGCCCCGACCGGCACCACCGTGTTGCGCCCCGGGCCGCTGCGGCTTTCGCTCGACAACCAGACCGACCACCGGGTGCTGCCCGCGGTCTGGGTCGCCAACGATACGCTTCATGAGCTGCTCGGCAAGCGCAAGCCAATCCTCACCGCCAAGCGGATGCTGTCGAACCAGACGTTTCGCGACGTCTTCAAGGCAGACAATCTCAATGTCGATCAGCGCCTTAAGATCACCTCGCTGACGTTCCTGTTCACCGACCTCAAGGGTTCCACCGCGCTCTACGAGCGCGTCGGCGATCTTGCCGCCTTCGACCTGGTGCGGGCGCATTTCCACGCGCTGCTCGAAATCATCGCCTCCGAGAAGGGCGCGGTGGTGAAGACGATCGGTGACGCCGTGATGGCCACCTTCGTCCGGCCGGAACATGCGATCGTGGCGGGTCTGCGGATGCGCGCGGCGATGGCGCAGCTCAACACCGAGCGCGGGCGCGAAGACCTGGTCGTCAAGATCGGAATCCATGAAGGTCCGTGCCTTGCGGTGATGCTCAACGAGCGGCAGGACTATTTCGGCCAGACCGTCAACATCGCCTCGCGCGTGCAGAGCCTGTCGACCTCGCAGGAGATCCACATCACCGGCCCGGTGATCGAATCGCCGGCCGTCGCCTCGATCCTGCAGAAGGAGGCGATCAGGCCGATTCAGAAGGAGGCAGCGCTGCGCGGCATCGCCGACAAGATGGTGGTGTACGAGATTCCTTGAGCGCTTGTTCGATCACGATCTCGCCGTGTCAGCTGGCGTTTGGCCGCTGCCAGAACGGCGTTAAGCGTAGATGCAAATGCGAATTAGTTTCAAAAGCGCACGCACGACGGCCTGCGGCGGATCGCGCATATTCGCTCCTCGATGGAAGACCTGCGTCGATCCCCGGCCCCCGGGGGTACGACGACAAACGAACGGTGTAGATCGACCGCGCGGCGCTTGCGGTTCGCGCGATGCCTGCGCCAAGGTGACGCCGATTTAATCGGCCTGCGACGTCCGGCGCCAATTGCGCCGATTGCGCAGGCCAAACCACCGACCCATATTCGAATTACTGGCTCTCATGACCTTGCAGGTGGATTGATGCTCGACGGACTTCGCCAATTCATTGCCGATATTGTTTCGCCCGGCTCGGATTCGGAAATCGCATTTGACGATACCGGATACCTTCTGGCGGCGACGGCGCTCATGGTTCATGTCGTCTCGCTCGACGGCGAGCCGAGCGCGATCGAGAAGCGCAAGCTGCACAGCCTGATCGAAAGCCGCTTCAAGCTGGATCCCGGCAAGGCAGATCATCTGATCGCGCAGGCGACGCGCGCCGAAGGCGATGCGGTCGATCTCTATCGCTTCACCAGCGTCATCATGCGTTCGGTCAACGAGGAGGACCGGCTACGCATCATCGAGATGATGTGGGAACTGGCCTACGCCGACGGCGACGTTACCGAGTTCGAGGACAACGTGCTGTGGCGCGCCGCCGACCTGCTCGGTGTTTCGTCGCGCGACCGCATCGAACTCAAGCGCAAGGTGGCAGAGCATCGGGGCGTGTCGGTGCCGGCCGACGCCGAGACATAATGGCGCTGGCATGACATTCCGCGGTCGGCGGCAGATGACGAATTTTTAATGTGTTGCCGCAGGCCGCCAACCGCTGCGAGAGGCCTGAAAAGATTGGACTTCGATTGCAGTAGCGCTTAGCCGTGCATGGCGATATGCCATGCACGTGGCTTGCGTCATACTATAGGGCTATGCTCTCGTCGCGGAGCTGGGGTTCTGTCTGAAATTGATCCAAGAGCAATCGATCGTGACCGAACGTGTGACGCTCATCACCGGCGCATCGGCGGGTATTGGTACCGAAATGGCGCGCGTGTTTGCATCCCGCGGCCATCGTCTGGCACTGGTGGCCCGCCGTGCCGATCGCCTCGAAGCGCTGGCGGCTGAAATCGTGGCCGCGGGCGGCAAGCCGCCCGTCGTCATTCCCTGCGACCTGGTACAGCCCAACGCCGGCGACCGGATTGCCGAAGCGCTGGCGGCCGCCGGTCTCGAAGTGGAGTATGTCGTCAACAATGCCGGCTATGGCCTTTTCGGCAGGGCGGTGCAGCGCGACCGTGCCGATCAGCTCGATATGATCGCGGTCAACATCCGCGCCCTGACCGAATTGTCGCTGCGGTTCTCCGACCAGTTGATCCGCAATCGAGGGGGCCTTCTGAACGTCGGTTCGATCGCCGGCTTCATGCCGGGGCCGGGCATGGCGGTCTATTACGCCACCAAGGCCTATGTGCTGTCATTCACGGAGGCGATGCGGGCCGAACTGGCGCCGCATGGCGTGCGCGTGACGGTACTATGTCCCGGACCGGTGCCGTCCGAGTTCCAGGCGCGTGCCGGGTTCAGGCCGGGCTTCGATTCCCTTGTGCTCAATGTCCTGCCCGCCGACGTTGCACAGCAGGCCTACCGGGGACTGATGGCCAACAAGCGGGCGGTGATGCCCGGCATCGGCATCAAGATCGTGCCGTTCCTGCTCCGGTTCTTTCCGCGTGGCTTCATTCTGGGGGCGGTCGGCCGGCTGCAGCTCCACCGGCGCTGAGAACTTCGGATTTGGAATGCAAATGCGCACCGGTCGTGCTTGGCCCACGACTTGCTTCAAATCCCTCGAGTGTGCGCAAACTCACGCGAAATTAACATTCGCTTAGCTATCGTTGCGGTTGGAGTTGCGCCCCCAAGGCCATTTCGATGTCGTTTCGGTCGAGAATAGTTGGCGACACCATCGTGCCGTTTCCGGGCCCTCGAGCGCTCGTTGCGCCCGAGCCGGCGCTGCCTGTTTTGATCGTCCTCCACCAGGAAACCTCTACGCCGGGACGGGTCGGTAACGCGCTCCGGGCGCTCGGCCATTCCCTCGACATCCGCCGCCCGCGGTTCGGCGACCCGCTGCCGGACACGCTCGAACGCCACGCCGGCGCCGTCATCTTCGGCGGTCCGATGAGCGCCAACGATTCCGACGATTATGTCCGCCGCGAAATCGACTGGATCGAGATCCCCCTGCGGGAGCAGCGGCCGTTTCTCGGCATCTGCCTCGGCGCGCAGATGCTTGCCAAACAATTGGGCGCAGAGGTCGCGCCGCACCGTGAGGGGCGGGTGGAGGTCGGCTACTATCCGATCCGTCCGACGGCGGCCGGGCATGCGCTGTGCCCGGACTGGCCGGCGCACGTCTACCACTGGCACGGCGAGGGCTTTGCCTTGCCGAACGGCGCAACGCTGCTTGCCGAGGGCGACGATTTTCCGGTGCAGGCCTATCGGCACGGCCATGCGTTCGGTCTTCAGTTCCACCCTGACGTGACCTACGCGATGATGCATCGCTGGACCACGCGCGGCTGCGTCCGCATGGAGCAGCCGGGCGCGCAACCGCGCCATCTGCACTTCGAAGGCCGTGCGGTGCACGATGCGGCCGAGCGGGCATGGCTGAAGAATTTTGTCGCGGGCTGGACCGAGCTCACGCCGCGCGCGATGCTCGACGCAGCGGAATAGCCGTCACGCGGAATTCCCAGAGCGTCTTCGAACGTCTTTCAAGATTGCGGGATGTGATAGTGTCGCCTGATCCGGCGCAGCCGAATGGCTTGCGCGCGCAACAGCAATGACAGAAACGACAGGGAGATCGCGATGACCTACCAGCATATTCTCTATGAGGTAAGCGACCGGATCGCGACCATTACGCTCAATCGCCCCGACCGCATGAATGCGTGGACCGCGACCATGGAGCGCGACGTGCGTCACGCGATGGAGGCGGCGGCCGGCGATGAGAACGTTCGCGTCATCGTGCTCACCGGTGCGGGGCGTGCGTTCTGCGCCGGCGCCGACATGGAGGCGCTGCAGGCGATAGACCCGAGCGAGATCCGGCGCGGCGAGAACACGCCGTTCGACATGAACCGCCGCGCCGACTGGCAGACGCGCTACGCGTATTATCCCGCGATTCCAAAGCCCGTGATCGGCATGCTGAACGGCGCCACTGCCGGCATCGGCCTGGTTCATGCGTTGTATTGCGATCTGCGTTTCGCCGCCGACAACACCGTCTTTACCACCGCGTTCGCGCGCCGCGGCCTGATTGCCGAGCACGGCATCAGCTGGATGCTGCCGCGAATCGTCGGCCATGCCAACGCGCTCGATTTGCTGATGTCGGCGCGGCGGGTGTCGAGCGAGGAGGCGCTGCGGATCGGGCTGGTCAACCGGATTTATCCACCGGACCAGCTGCGCGAGCAGACCTATGCCTATGCGCGCGACCTGGCCGATTTCGTCTCGCCCAGCGCGATGTCCGTGATCAAGCGCCAGCTCTACGACGTGCCGTTCCAGACGCTGGCTGAAGCGACGATTGACGCGAACCGGGAGATGCAGATTGCGCTGAAGGGGAGTGATTTCAAGGAAGGCGTGGCGAGCTTTGTGGAGAAGAGGGCGCCGCGGTTTACGGGGAAGTGAGGGAGAGGGGCCGATCAGCGCGGGTCTAACAGCCCGCCGTCGCCCTTCGGACTATGGCGGCGCAGCCTTCGCTTGCTTCGCTACGCTGGGGCATGGGCAGGCTTGCCCAGCCGTAGCTTGCGAAGCAAGCGAAGGCTGGTGGAGCCAGGCGGGATCGAACCGCCGACCTCGTCATTGCGAACGACGCGCTCTCCCAGCTGAGCTATGGCCCCGTCGCGACCGTTTTCGAAGTGATCCGAAGCGGCCGACAATCGGCGCCATTTACAGTCCGGCCCGAGGCCAAGTCAAGAACGGTAAACGCATCCATTTTGGCGTCGGTTTGCCCGGAACTTCCCTTGTTTGCAGGGGGATGAACCGATATTTAGCTAGCTGTCCCTCCTCGCGAGCCCCCGCCACATGCGCGCTATCCTCGACATCGTCATCATCGTCCTCGACCTCTATGTCTGGCTGCTGATTGCCTCCGCGATCCTGTCCTGGCTGATCGCCTTCAACGTCGTGAACACGCGCAACCAGTTCGTCGCCGCGGTGGCCGAGTTCCTTTACCGGATTACCGAGCCTGCGCTGGCGCCGATCCGCCGCTTCATGCCCAATCTCGGCGGTCTCGACATCTCCCCGATCATCCTGATTCTTCTCATCATGCTGATCCAGAGGGTGATCCTCTACTACGTCTATCCCAACGTCATCTGAGCGGCCGTCTCGCCGGCGGAGGGATACGCGATGGATCCCTGGCGCTTCTCCACCGAGGGAATCAGCATCGCATTGCGGGTGACGCCCCGCGGCGGTCGCGACGATATCGACGGGATCGAGACGCTTGCTAACGGCCGCTCGGTCGTGAAGGTTCGCGTCCGCGCCATCGCCGAGGGCGGCGAGGCCAATCGCGCGGTGACGGAATTGCTGGCCAAGGCGCTGGGAGTACCGAAGGCGCGCGTAAGGTTGCTGTCGGGCGCCACGTCGCGGCTGAAGCAGGTCGCCGTCGACGGCGATCCGAAACTTCTCGGCGAAATGCTGCGGCAGGTCACCGCGGTCAAAGCGAAGGATTGAGATGACGGCACGCATCATCGACGGAAAAATCATCGCCGCGGAGCTGCGCGCCCGCGTTGCCGACGAGGTCGCGAAGGTCAAGCGCGAGCATCAGGTCACGCCGGGTCTGGCCGTCGTGCTGGTCGGCAACGATCCGGCGAGCGAGGTCTATGTCCGCAGCAAGCACACCCAGACCCAGGCCGCCGGCATGGCCTCGTTCGAGCACAGGCTGCCCGCCGACGTCGCGCAGGCCGACCTGTTGGCCTTGGTGGCAAAGCTCAACGCAGATCCCGCCGTGCACGGCATTCTGGTGCAACTGCCGCTGCCGAAGTCGATCCACACCGAAACCGTCATCAACGCCATCGACCCGGCCAAGGATGTCGACGGCTTGCATCCGAACAATGCCGGGCGGCTGGCCGGCGGCTTTGCCGCGCTGTCGCCCTGCACGCCGCTCGGCTGCATCATTTTGACCAAGAGCGTGCACGCCTCGCTTGAGGGCATGAACGCCATCGTGATCGGCCGCTCCAATCTGGTCGGTCGCCCGCTGGTGCAATTGCTGCTCAACGAGAACGCGACGGTGACGATCGCGCATTCGCGTTCGAAAAATCTGCCGGAACTCTGCGCCCGCGCCGATCTGGTCTATGCCGCCGTCGGCAAGCCCGAGATGGTGCGCGCCGACTGGATCAAGCCCGGCGCCACCGTGATCGACGTCGGCATCAACCGCACGCCCTTGCCGGACGGCAAGACGCGGCTGGTCGGCGACGTCGCCTTCAAGGAAGTCTCGGAAGTTGCCGGCGCGGTCACGCCGGTGCCCGGCGGCGTCGGCCAGATGACGGTGGCGTGCCTCCTGGTGAACACGTTGCGCGCCGCGTGCGCGATCCACGGGTTGGAAAAGCCGGGGGTGTGATCTTCTCCCTCTCCCCGCAAAAGCGGGTCGAGGGAGCGCTCCTCGCCAAGCCTACTTCTTCTTGGCCCGTTCGATGCCTTCCGCGATCAGCCGTCGGGCTTCGTCAGCATCGCCCCAGCGCAGCACCTTCACCCATTTGCCCTTTTCGAGATCCTTGTAATGCTCGAAAAAGTGCTGGATTTGCTGCAGCGTGATGTCGGGAAGGTCGCTGTAGTTTTTGACCTTGTCGTAGCGCTGGGTGAGCTTCGAGGATGGCACCGCGATGATCTTCTCGTCACCGCCGGCTTCGTCTTCCATCAGCAGCACGCCGACCGGCCGCACGCTCATCACGGCACCCGGCACGATCGCGCGGGTGTTGGCAACCAGCACGTCGCAAGGGTCGCCGTCGCCGGAAAGCGTATGTGGGATGAAGCCGTAATTGCCGGGGTAGCGCATCGCCGTATAGAGGAAACGGTCGACCACCAGCGTGCCGGCTTCCTTGTCCATCTCGTACTTGATCGGCTCGCCGCCCACCGGCACCTCGATGATGACGTTGACGTCGTCGGGTGGGTTTTTTCCGATCGAGATGGCGTCGATACGCATAGAGAACTCCGCTTGGCGTTAGGTGGCACCCGGAATCGGGCGCGTTGGAGCCCGTTTAGACCCGCAGCGGAGCAGGGAAAAGCCTTCAATTGGAGCAAAATCCGCAAAACCGGTTCCGGTTCTCCGTAAGGATAATGCTCAAAACAACGAGGAGGTCAGTTTTTCCAGGCGAAAGCGACCTTGTCGAGCGACTTGGGCCCGAACTTCTCGGAGGATCGGGCTACCATCTGGCCGCCGAGCGCACGGTAGAACTCCGTGGCCGGGTCGTTATCGGAAAGCGCCCAGATCACCATGCTCCTCAACCCGCTCTGCATCAGGTCGCGCCGGGCGGAGGTGAACAGGCGGCGGCCGAAGCCCAGGCCCTGGAATTCCGGCCGCAGATAGAGCTCGTAGATCTCGCCCTCGAAATGCAGGCTGCGAGCCCGGTTGCGGCCGTAATTGGCGTAGCCGGCGACCTTGTCGCCGAACACCAGCACGCTGACACGGCTGCCCTTGCGGATGGCGCTGTCCCACCATTGCGGGCCGCGACGGTTGATGAGTTTCTCGAGTTCGGCGCCGGGAATGATGCCCTGATAGGCGGAGCGCCAGGCTTCATCATGGGCAGACGCCACCGCGGCTGCGTCTGCAGCCTTTGCCGGTCTGACCTCGATCAGGGTTGTGCTCATGACGCAATCAAAGCAAGTCGGCGGGCCGGCATCAAGATGCATCCTTAATTATCGGTTAACCTGTGGATTTTGTGCATCAGTCATGTGCTGTTTTGTGCCGAAAAAGGACAACGGCGACACGTTAACCTGTCATTTACGATGAATGCGGCCGTGAATTCGTTTGTCATCATCACGCATCGACCGTCATGACGAAATTTGTGTCGGAAAATTCCGCCGGACGTGATTCGCGGGAGGTATTCTGCTGGTGACCGGGAACGCATTCGCCTTGCGGCTGTATCGGGGCCCGCGCATGCGACCGTCAGGTTTGGCTGCTGCGCTGATTGTCGTCGCCTCGTTCGGCGTGCAACCCGCTTTGGCGCAGGCTGAGCTCGGTGCGCTGAGCGGGGAAGGCGAGCCGCATCGTTTGCAGCGATGGCTGGTGCCGTCGCCCGATCCGGCGACGCCGGCGCGCGCCCTGCTGTTCCGGCCGTCCGGCAACGGGCCGTTTCCGCTCGCGGTGATAGCACACGCCTCGACCCAGAACCCGATGCGGCGGGCGCAAATGCCGCAGCCCGAATATCGCGCCCTGGCCGGCTGGCTGGTGGCGCGCGGGTATGTTGTGCTGGTTCCGGAGCGCCCGGGCCATGGCGCGACGGGTGGAAAATACCTCGAAGACCAGGGTGGCTGCGACGAGGCCGATTACGCCAGGTCCGGCCGCGCGACGGCGGATGCGATCACCGCCGCGGCCGGTCTGTTGCGACGACAGTCTTTCGTGCGTCCCGAAGGCATGGTCGTGATCGGTCATTCGTCTGGAGCCTGGGGCGCGCTGGCGCTGGCCGGCGAAGATCCGAAGGCAATTTCCGCTATCGTCGCGTTCGCGCCCGGACGCGGCGGACATGCCGATGATGCTCCCGGCCGGGTCTGCGCGCCGCAAACGCTGACCGCAGCCGCAAGCGCGTTCGGCAAGACGGCGCGCATCAACGTGACGTGGCTGGTGGCGGCCAATGACAGCTATTTCCCGCCCGCCTTCTCGCGCCAGCTGGCCGAGGCGTTTCGCGCCGCCGGCGGCAAGGTGGATTTTCGAATGCTGGCGGCCCATGGCGGCGAGGGGCATTGGCTGGCGGAAACCGAGGAAGGGGTAGAACGCGCGGCAGGCGCGCTCGATCGCGCGTTGAAGTCGCTCGTCCCAACCGCGGGGAAGAAACGATGACGCTGTATTTCCTGGTCAAATACCTGCATGTGCTCGGCGCCATCGTCATTCTCGGCACCGGCACGGGCATCGCGTTCTTCATGCTGATGGCCCATCGCAGCCGGAATCCTGCTTTCATCGCGCGCACTGCCGGGACCGTCGTGATCGCCGACATGCTGTTTACGCTGACGGCGGTGCTGCTCCAGCCATTGAGCGGCGGCGCGCTGATGTGGCTGTCGTCGACCGCATGGAGCGAACTCTGGCTGGTTGTCTCGCTGGGGCTTTATGCCGCCGCGGGGCTGTTCTGGGTGCCCGTCGTCTTCATGCAGATCGAAATGCGCGACCTTGCGCGGATGGCAGCCGAAACTAACCAAAAGTTGCCGGAGCGTTACTATGCACTTTTCCACCGCTGGTTTTGCTTCGGGATTCCCGGTTTCGGCTCCGTCATGGCTATTCTCTGGTTGATGATCGCCAAACCGCTTTAGGCTGAGATGACCACCGACAAGCGAAAGATCCTCGTGCTCGGCGCTTCCGGCCTGATCGGCCGTTTCGTCACCGACGATCTGCGGGCGCGGGGATTTCCGGCGATCGGCGTCGCGCGCAAGTTTTCGGCGTCGCAGAGAAGCGGTCCGCTCGATCTCGAGCTTCCCGTGATGTCGATGGAAGCGTCCACCCTGGCGCGGCTGCTGCGCGATAACCGCATCGACGTCGTGGTCAATTGTCTCGGCGTGTTGCAGGACGGCCCCGGCAGCGACACGTCCGCCGTGCATTGCGATTTCGTCGCGCGGCTGTTGCAGGCGATCGGCGACAGCAAACGCTGGATCCGCCTCGTGCAGATATCGATCCCCGGCGCGCCGGAGTCCGACCGCACCGCCTTTGCCACCACCAAGCGCGAGGCCGAGCGGCTGATCGCGAATTCCGGCGTCGCCTATACGATCCTGCGTCCGGGATTCGTGGTGGCGCTCGCGGCCTATGGCGGCAGCGCGATGGTGCGTTCGCTGGCGGCGTTTCCGCTCGAACTGCCGGAGGCCGAACGCGCCGCACCGTTCCAGCCGGTGGCGATGGAGGATATCGCCGCCACCATCGCCTGGCTGGCCGAGCGTGACTGCAGCGAGGCCAACGCCGTGACCTGGGACCTGATGCAGGAGCAGCCGGTCACGCTCGGCGACGTGATCGACCAGTTCCGCGAGGTGTTCGGCACGCGCAGATGGTGGCGCCTCGTGGTGCCGGCATTCCTGATCGATCTCGGCGCCAG
Source organism: uncultured Bradyrhizobium sp. (assembly GCA_964609175.1). Lineage (GTDB taxonomy): Bacteria > Pseudomonadota > Alphaproteobacteria > Rhizobiales > Xanthobacteraceae > Bradyrhizobium. The sequence continues at coordinate 32,982 of CAZSRR010000007.1, read as the reverse complement.
ACTCGGCGATCTCGCCAGCCGGTTCGGCTGGATGCCGCCGATGCGAACCACGGCGATTGCCGAGCTGCGTCGCGGCGTCAGCGGCGACCCCGCCGACTGGATCGCCGCGACCGGCATCGTACCCCGGCGAATCGAGCACACCGCGGGTAAGCGACCCGCGACCATCCAGGACAAATGGTTCGCCCGGCTGTTCCCGATCAAGGCGTTGATGATCGCGAGCCTCGTGCTGTTCTGGGTCGTCTCGGGGTTCATCGCGCTGGTGGTTTCCTATGACGCCGCGGAGGGGATCTTGCGCGACCACGGCTTTCCGCCGTGGCTCGTCGCGCCCGTCACAATTGGCACAAGCCTGATGGATATCAGCATCGGCGTGCTGATTGCGTTCCGCCGCACGGCTGCCTTCGGCCTGATGGCAGGGATCGTCGCCTCACTCGGCTACATGCTGGGCGCGGCGATCTTGACGCCGGACCTCTGGATCGAGCCGCTCGGCGCGCTGGTAAAGACCGGCCCCGCCGTGGTGCTGATGCTGGTCGCGCTGTCGACGCTGGATAACCGATAGCGTTTTCGAGCGAAGTGGAATCCGGTTCGCTTGAAGAAAACGCGTCAAAACAAAAGTGACTGGAGCCGATGACCGACTGGCCCGACGACGACGTGATCCTCTACGACGGCGTATGCATCTTCTGCTCACGCTGGGTCCGCTTCGTCGCCATCCGCGACACCGCGCGCAAATTCCGCTTCACGCCGATTCAGTCGCCCTACGGTACCAGGCTGGCGCAGGCGTTCGGGATCGATCCGGATGATCCCGACACCAATGCGGTGGTGCGTGGCGGCGCGGCGTATTTCAAGTCCGACGCAGCATTGACGGTGTTGAGCGCGTTGCCCCGCTGGGGCTGGACCCGTGCACTGTTTGCCGTGCCAAAACCGATGCGCGATGCTGTGTACAGTCTCGTTGCGAAAAATCGCTACAGGATTTTCGGAAAATTTGATGTGTGCTTTGTCCCAGATGCGGGCATGCGCGCGAGGGTGCTGGAATAACAGCGCTGTCGGCGGTTGCCCTCCGCTCGGAATTCGACAAATCAAGGTAGACACGTCATGATGGAACCACCTAAGGTATTCAGGCGGAATTGCTGCTGATGGACCTTATGCCGCTCCGACTTGCTCGACAGAAAAACAGGCGAGGGGTGAAAAGCGTTGGAGGAGTCAGGAAAAGACGGCGTTGTCGGGCCGGCCGACCCAGATCAATTGAAAGCTGAATACAATGAGCGCAGACCCTGGCGGCCAGCGTCCGGCGTCGCGATTTGCACCGATATTCCGATCGCTCCGCTTCAGCTCCATGGCATTTCGCCGCAGGACGAGCACGATAGGCCGTTCGCAGCAAGGCTTGCTTACTCGGCACTCGAAACGCCCTGGCGGGACCGGCTGCTGGAGTGCCTTCTGAAGATGAAGCCGCCGGCATTCGAACGGCTGTGTCAAAAGGTCCTGCAGGAGTCCGGTTTCATCAAGGTCGAAGTGACGGGACGCAGCGGCGACGGTGGAATCGACGGCATCGGCGTGCTTCGGCTGAATCTTCTGTCGTTTCACGTCTTCTTTCAGTGCAAGCGTTGGAAGGGCACGGTCGGTGCGTCGGTGATCCGGGATTTTCGCGGAGCGATGGTCGGGCGAGCCGACAAGGGGCTGGTCATGACCACCGGAACGTTCTCGAACGACGCCCGTCGGGAAGCCACGCGCGACGGCGCGCCTGCGATCGACCTGGTCGATGGCGAAGCCCTGTGCGAGCTGCTGAAGGGCCTGAAGATCGGCGTCTCGGTCCAGAAGGTCGAGCATGTGCTGGTGGAGCAGCGCGTGTTTCTGGAGTTTTAGAAACTATTCGCCCGGGCGCGCCGCCAATACTTCCTTCGCCGCGCGCTCGCCCGAATCTCTCGCCCCATGCGCGGTCGAGAAAAACTCCGGCGACGTCGCCTCGCCCGCAAAGAACAGGCGTCCATCGACCGGCGCGGCCAGCAAGGCACGATCTCCCGCATGTCCCGGCAGCGCGTGCGAGTAGGAGCCGTGCGCAAAGGGGTCGTGGGCCCAGCGCGATTCCGCGAGCGGCTTCAGCTTGCGGCGGAAGTCGCTGCCGAGGATGGCGACGATCTCGTTGATACTCTCGGCGGCAATCGCGCCCTCGCCGGCGTCTTCCAGCGATTGGGCAAAACGGCCGCCGAAAAAGCCGTCGATGCAGGGCTGGCCGAACGGGCGCGTGTGATAGGTGCCCATCGCGGTGCGCATGGTGGCGGCGCGCAGATTTCCCTCTATCGGCAGCGCCTCGGGCTCTTCCAGCGCGAGCGTCACCTTGTCGGCGAGGCCGAGCGGCAAGCCGCGCGCGGCGTCGACCTTGGCCGGCAACGGCGGGTGAAAGCGGATCGTTTCATCAGCAATCAAATTGGTCGGTACGGTGACAATGATCCTTTCGGCCGTCAGCGTGCCTTGCGACGTTTCGATGCGTATACGCTTTTGCGAATGATCGATCAGCGTGACGGCGCAATTCAGCGCGACCGGGCATGATGCGCCATAGGCCGATATCAGCGTGCCGTAGCCGCGGCGTATGCGCCAGTTGAGGTCGGTGTCCTCATAGGCGTCCATGTCGAGCAGCGACACCTGATCGAGCTCGCAGCCATTGACGTAGGTCGAGATCGCGTCGATCATCGGATTCCAGCGGTTGCCGGGTTCGAGACAGACATTCGCGGGGCTGTCGCGGCCGCTCTGCATGACCTCGCTCGCGGCCTGCTCGGCGCGATCGTAGAACGCGTCGAGCGCGGCGATGAACTCGTCGCGGTCACCTTGCGGAAACGCCTTGCCGTAGGCGCGCTCGCGCCAGGGCGGCAGCGACCTGTTGATCTCGAAGCCGAGCGTCTCGGCGATGTTGACGAACGAGTTCTGATCCGCCGAATGCAGCCAGCCGCAGCCGACGTCGAAGGTGACGTCGGGCGAGGCCATGATCGTGTGCGCACGGCCGCCGAGGCGGTTGCGCGCTTCCAGCACGATGACCGAAAGCCCGGAACCCCTCAGCGCATGGGCGGCGCCAAGGCCGGCGGCGCCGGCGCCAACGATGGCGACATCGACCGAGGAAGGAAGGGACATGCTGTCTGCTCTGCCGTCTTGCCCGGGCAAAAGCGCGAAGCGCGTCTTCGCCTAAATGACCCGGGCATCCACGTTTGTTCTTTTTCAGTATCAAAGACGTGGATGGCCGGGACAAGCCCGGCCATGACGGTTCTCGAAGAAGTTACGGCAGCCTTACGCCACCGCTTCCTTGGCCTTTTCCGCGCGCTTGCGGTCGTTGGCGTCCAGGAATTTCTTGCGCAGGCGGATCGACTTCGGGGTCACTTCGACCAGCTCGTCGTCCTCGATATAGGCCAGCGCCTTTTCCAGCGTCATGCGGATCGGCGGCGTCAGCCGGACCGCTTCGTCCTTGGACGTGGTGCGGATGTTGGTGAGCTGCTTGCCCTTGAGCACGTTGATCTCGAGGTCGTTGTCGCGTGTGTGCTCGCCGACGATCATGCCCTTGTAGACCTTCCAGCCGGGCTCGATCATCATCGGGCCGCGGTCTTCCAGCTTGAACATGGCGTAGGCGACCGCCTCGCCCTGGTCGTTGGAGATCAGGACGCCGTTGCGGCGGCCCTGGATGTCGCCCTTGTAGTTGGCGTAGCCGTGGAACAGGCGGTTCATGATCGCGGTGCCGCGCGTATCAGTGAGCAGCTCGCCCTGGTAGCCGATCAGCCCGCGGGTCGGCGCGTAGAACACCAGCCGCAAGCGGTTGCCGCCTGACGGCTTCATCTCGATCATCTCGGCCTTGCGCTCGCTCATCTTCTGCACGACGACGCCGGAATGCTCCTCGTCGACGTCGATGACGACTTCCTCGATCGGCTCCTGCCACGCGCCGGTGGCCTCGTCCTTCTGCAGCACGACGCGCGGACGCGACACCGAGAGCTCAAAGCCCTCGCGGCGCATGGTTTCGATCAGGATCGCCAGCTGCAATTCGCCGCGGCCCGACACTTCCATCGAATCCTTGTCGGCCGCTTCGACCACGCGCAGCGCGACATTGCCTTCGGCCTCGCGCAGCAGGCGGTCGCGGATCATGCGGCTCGTGACCTTGTCGCCTTCGGTGCCGGCGAGCGGCGAGTTGTTGACGATGAAGGACATCGACACCGTCGGCGGATCGATCGGCTGCGCCACCAGCGGCGTCTCGACGGAGGGATCGCAGAAGGTGTCGGCGACGGTGCCCTTGGTGAGGCCTGCGATCGCGACGATGTCGCCGGCTTCGGCTTCTTCCAGCGGCGTGCGTTCGATGCCGCGGAACGCGAGGATCTTGGTGATGCGGCCCTGCTCGATGGTCTTGCCGTCAGCCCCCAGCACCTTGACCTGCTGGTTCGGCTTGATCGAACCGGACGTGATGCGGCCGGTGATGATGCGGCCGAGATAGGGATTGGCTTCCAAGATGGTGCCGATCATCCGGAACGGACCTTGCTCGACCGTCGGGGTCGGCACGTGGCGCAGGATAAGGTCGAACAGCGGCTGCATGCCGGCTTCCTGCGAACCGTCCGGGCTGTCGGCCATCCAGCCCTGCTTGGCCGATCCATACAGAATCGGAAAATCGAGCTGCTCCTCGCTGGCGTCGAGCGCCGCGAACAGGTCGAACACCTCGTTGATGACTTCGGTCGGTCGCGCGTCGGGACGGTCGACCTTGTTGATGACCACGATCGGCTTCAGCCCGACCTTGAGCGCCTTGGAGACCACGAACTTGGTCTGCGGCAGCGGGCCTTCGGCGGCGTCGACCAGCACCAGCGCGCCGTCCACCATGTTCAGAATGCGCTCCACCTCGCCGCCGAAATCGGCGTGGCCTGGGGTGTCGACGATGTTGATGCGGGTATCCTTCCACTGCACCGAAGCGGCCTTGGCCAGAATGGTGATGCCGCGCTCGCGCTCCAGATCGTTGGAGTCCATCGCGCGCTCGGTCACCTTCTGGTTCTCGCGATAGGTACCGGATTGCTGCAGCAGGCGGTCGACGAGGGTGGTCTTGCCGTGGTCGACGTGGGCGATGATGGCGACGTTACGAAGGTTCATGGCTCTTCTTCTGGTCGGGCATGGTGGATGCGCGATCTCGCCGGAAAACCGGGACCCACTTTTCCGGATCGCGCTTCGAAAAACCTGGAATTAGGTGGGGGCGCTTTTCCCCAAAAAGGAAGCCCGGCCAAAAGGACCGGGCACACCTTATGCGTTGCGGCGCAATATAGCCAGAAAACGCCAAAAAACAATGGTTTGTTTGGCAGTTGGTGAACCGATTTGGGCGTCTCCTCGACGCTAATTGCCCTTTTCGGGGTCGGGATAGACCCCCCGCAGCACTTCCTCGAAATGGGTCTTCACGGCCTCGTTGCATTTGCAGGAACGCAGCCGCAGCGCGTCCGCATTGCGGACCAGGATCGAGCCGCGCCGGGTCTCCAGCGTGCCTTCCGCCTTGAAGGTCTGGATCACGCGGCTGGTGTAGGAGCGGCCGACCCCGAGCAGGGTCGCCAGTTGCTCATGGGTCAGCGGGACCACCTCGTCGCCCTCGGTACGGTCCATCGCCGAAATGATCCATTTCGCTGTTCGCTGTTCGATCGAGTGGATGGCGTTGCAGGCGGTGGACTGGAAGATCTGCGCCAGCATGCAATCGGCGTAGCGCGCGAAGATCTGGCTCATGGCGCGGGATTTCTGCTTGGCCGCGTCGAGCTTGGCGACCGGCAGCCGCACGAACGGCCCGGCGAACTTGACGGTGATCCGCGTGAAAGCCGGCAAGTATCCCTGGCTGACGATGCCGCCCACCGCGCCCTCGCGGCCGATCAGGATGGTCTCGACATCGCGGCCGTCCTCGTTGGTGACCATGTAGGACACCAGGCTGGGACCGCAGGGGAAATGCACGGTCTCGACGTCGTCGCCGGGACTGTAGAGCAGGTCGTTCGGCGCGGCGTCGGCCGGGACGAGATAGGGTTCGATCAGCGCGAAATCGGTGGCGCTCAGTCGGCGCAGTAGGTTGTTGAACGGCCGGCCGCTGGCCGCGCCTTCCAGTCGCGACATCATTTGAAGTTCCCCGCTTCCCGAGGGGCGCACAATAATCGATCCAATTCGAGACATGTGTTCACTAGTGGACAGACTGACCAACTCACATGTGGTGGTTTCGGTTCCGGAACCGTCGACGCGCCTTGGGCGTCGACGAGCGTTTCGCCTCCCGGGGCTTCGGCCCGGGCCCCCGAGCAACAGTGCAAACTTGAACCGGCGAGAGACATGAACCCCGCCTCCTCTGACGGTATGCCTAACGACGTGTTGATTGTGGAAGATGATCCGATCATCGCGCTCGATTTCGAGGACACGGTTCTGGGATTCGGGGTGACGCTGGTGCGGACCGCTCCCAGCGTGGCCAAGGCGCTCCACATGATCGCCGACCGCCCGCCGGATTTCGCGCTGCTCGATGTCAGCCTGATCCGCGAAAACAGTTTTGCCGTCGCCGAACGGCTGGACGCGCTGAAAATTCCATTTGCTTTCGTCACCGGCTACGGCGCCGACATCGTGCTGCCGGGGGGCATTCGCGGGCAGGCCGCGCCTGCCAAAGCCTTATTCGACCGAGGCGCTGCGGACGCTGCTGACGAGCACGGGCGTCCGCAGGGCTTGAGCGGTTGCGCTGAGCTAGCCCGGTTTGGGATTGAGCATGGTTGACCACAACGCCACGTCGGCGCGGTCGCGCAGCGTCACCGTCATCTGTCCGCTCGCGCCCTCGATCCTGACATGGCCAAAGAACTGCATCCCGGCCGATGGCGGCAAATTCGGTTTGCCGGGGCCGGCCGCCTTGACGAACTTCAGCTCGGGGCCAAACGTGTTGTCGAGTTCGTTCGGTCCGAACGTGCCGGCATGCAACGGGCCCGCGACGAACTCCCAGAACGGGTCGAACTCCTGAAACTGCGCCTTGTCGGGATTGTAGTAGTGGGCGGCTGCATAGTGCACATCGGCCGTCAGCCACACCGTGTTGACGACGCCTGACGTCTTTATGAAGCGTAACAGCTCGGCGATCTCCAGTTCGCGGCCGCGCGCCGGCCCGTCGCCCTGCGCGATCGCCTCCGAGCCCTTCTTGTTCGCCGCATCGTCGTAGACGATGATGCTGAGCGGCATGTCGGAGGCGATCACCTTCCAGGTGGCGCGCGAATTCAACAATCCGCGCTTCAGCCAGGCCATTTGCTCCGGTCCAAGGAAGAAGCTTTCCGGGCCGTAGGTCTCCTGCTGGTTTGGTCCGTTCGGGCCGCGATAGCTGCGCTCGTCCAGGACGAAGACGTCGAGATGCGGGCCGTAATGCAGTGTGCGATAGAGCCGCCCCGGCTCGGCGATGCTTTCACGGATCGGATACATCTCGTGGAACGCGCGCGCCGCGCGGGCGGCGAGCAGAGCGACGCTGCGTTCCTTGTAGGCCGCGGGCAGTTGCTTCGAAGCCGACCAGTTGTTGGTGACCTCGTGGTCGTCCCACTGCACGAAGATCGGCACCTCGGCGTTGAAGGCGCGCACATGCTCGTCCATGAAATTGTACTTGTGGGCCGCGCGGAATTCGTCGAGCGTTTCGGCGACTTTTGCTTTCTCCGCCGTCGTCAGGTTTTTCCAGATCTTGCCGTCGGGAAGCGTCACCTCGCCCTTGATCGGCCCGTCGGCATAGACGGTGTCGCCGCAATGGAGCAGGAAATCGGGGCGGTGCCTGCGCATGGTGGCGAAGGTGAGCATGCCGCCGTCGTCGGGGTTGATGCCCCAGCCCTGCCCGGCGACGTCGCCGCCCCAGACGAAACTGACGTCGCGCCGGTCGGCCGGCGCGGTACGGAAGCGCCCGATCACGGGTTGGCTCTCCACATTGATGTCGGCGAGATCGCGAAACCGGATGCGGTAGAAGATCTGCTGTCCCGCCGGCAGATTCTCCAGCAGCAGCTTTGCGGTGAAGTCGCTCTCGGGCAGCGCCGCGACCGGCGGCAGCGATCGCAGGTTAGCGAACGATTCCGATGTTGCGACATCGACCAGCATCTGCGCGGGGCGGTCGGCACGCGCCCAGACCACGCCACCGTCGGCGCCGACATCGCCCGATTGCACGCCCGACGTCACGATCGGCCGGTCGGCGGCGCGGCTGAGGTAGGGGGTGGCGAGCGCGCCGATCGCAGCGGTGCCGGCAGTGGCAAGAAAACGGCGCCGGGAAAATCCGCTGGCCACTTTGAACGTCATGCGAGCCTCATCGATCCCGCGCTATAGTGAAACGATCGCGACGACAGGGGTAGAAAGCTTTGATGACGGTTCAGTTACCCGATTGTCCGCTCACGCGGTGCTGGCGGCCCGCAATGTGGCGCTGGCGCGCTGCAGGTTTTGCGGAATGCTCAACAGCAGCGTCTTTCGGTCCGCCACGGCATTGTGGAATTGCTCGATCGCGATGTTGAAGGCCGTCAATGTGCCTTCCTCGATCGCGCCATGCTCATAGTACAGCAGCGTGTCGCGCAGGATGGCGTCGGCCTCGGCCTGCATCTGGTCGAGTTCTTCCATCGAATCGGACCGGCGGGCGGCGGTGAGCATGTCGAGCAGCCGGTCGCGCTGCGAGGTGTTCATGTTGCGCTCATCCTTCTTGAGGGCGCCGGCGAACCAGGCGCCGACCGAACCCATCGCGGAGGCGGCCATCAGCGACCACCAGATGTAGTCGCTGTAGCGGTCGAGAAAGGTTTTTTCCTCGCCGTCGACGAAGGCGGCGGCGCCGGGATGGGCGGGTATGGTCGCGTCCTTGTCGGTGTCGGGCGTCTCGATTTTGGCCGCCAGCGGAAACTCGTTCTTCAGCGCCTGGCGAATGGCGAACAATTGCCGGGTGAAGACGGCAACGGTCGATTCCGGCACGCTCCTGCGAGCCACGATGTGGTGCGAGAAGCTGATCGTCTTGATCTCTTCTTCGGGCCGGCCCGGCGCGCTGCCAAAACTTCCGGCCGGGATTTCGGACGCCTCGTAGGCGGGATGGTTCTGCGCAATCGCCCCCGCCGTATCGATAGCAAGGAATTTCGGCGTGCCGCCGTCGCGCGCGGAGGCGGCGATCGCATCGGTCGTGATCTTGCTGTTGACCGGGCCGGCGGCAAGATACGCATCCGCCCGCTGGGCACGAATGGCTTCGGGCGCCTCGTTGGCGGGAAACTGGACGATCTCGACCTTGGCAGGATCGACGCCGTACTGCCGCAGGATCAGCTTGAGCAGATTGACGTTGGCCTGCGTGCGGCCGACGACGCCGATGCGCCGACCGCTCAGCTGGCTGATCTTGGTAATGGCGGGCGGGGACTTCTTTCCCCTGGTCTTGACGGCCGGCGGCGCCCACATCACCACGACGTTCTTGCGTAGCGTCGCCACCGCCTGAGCATTCTTCGGCACCTCGAGATCGCCGCGGATGATGGCGAGGTCCGCCTTGCCCTCGCCCAGCAGCGCGGCGCTCGCCACCGCGCCATCGGTCTGCACCGGACGCAGCCGCACCACGCTGTTGCGCTGGTTGTTGAAGGCCTGCGTCAAGTTCTGGACGACTTTGAGATCGTCGCTGTTGGCGGGGCCGACGGCGATCCGCAGCGTTACCGGACGCATGGCAAAGTAATAGCCGGCCGCCAGCGCGCCGACGATCGCGAGTACGCCCGCCAGCGCGACGAAGGTCAGCCGCCGTTTCGCCGGTCGACGCGAGGGCGGGACCGACTTTTGCGGAGCGAGGATGCCGTCGCTCATCGATCCCTTGCTAATCGTTCGAGGTGTAATGTCATGCCACCGCCAAACATACCGCGTCAGCTTAGCAAATTTCCCGGTTAACCATTGTTACATCTGCGTCATGGTTACCGCTGTCGGCAGTTCCTTGGCCGTCGGTACCGCTGGACCCCGCTGCAGTCTTCGGTGTTAGGATGAATGCGGTCTGAACGGGAGGCGACGATGGCGGAGCGGTTGGCGGCGGAAGCGCGGAAATCGGCGCTGGCGGAACTTGACGGCTGGTCCGAGATCTCGGGACGCGAGGCCATAGGGCGGACCTTCACCTTCAACGACTTCAACGAGGCCTTCGGATTCATGGCGCGCGCCGCGCTGGTCGCGGAGAAGAACGACCATCATCCGGAGTGGAAGAATGTCTACAAGACGGTGGAAGTGGTGCTGGCGACGCACGATGCAGGCGGCGTCACCCGGCTCGATATCGATCTCGCCAGGGCGATGGATGTGATCGCCAAGCAGATGGGCGTTGCCTGAACTTTTCGATCTTGCATGGCGGCCCCGACGTCCCCAATTCCTGTTCATATGTAAGCCGCGGCTATCTGCCGCGGAAATATCCTGGGAGCGCCGCGATGGCTTCGTCCGATCACACCGTGGGTTTCGAGCCGGCCGACCGGCTGGCGCAGGACCGCGAAAGCGTGCGCCGGCGCTTCTGGATCAAGTTCAAGCAGGTGGTGGCGCAGCTTCCCTTCGCCGAAGACCTGCTCGCCGCTTACTACTGTGCGTTCGACCGGCAGACGCCTCGTCACGTACAGGCGGCGCTGCTTGGGGCCGTGGCCTATTTCATCGTGCCGTTCGACTTCATGCCGGACGTGCTGCCGCTGCTCGGGTTTACCGACGACGCCGCGGTGCTCGCCACCGCCATCCGGATGGTTGCGGGCCACATCACGCCGGAACATCGCGATGCCGCCCGTGCCGCGCTGAAGCGCGGGGTCGATGCCGAAGACGTAGTGGATTGAAAGAATCTAGAGATTGAAAAACCAAAGCCCCGCTCCGGAGTCGGGGCAGGGCTTGGGCTGACGTGGCTCTGTCGGCTAATCGCAGGAAGCAAGTCTGTTCCAGCGCTTCGCCCGGCCTCCCTAACGTGCAATGGGGTTGAAAAAGGTCCGCCTAGTTCAGCTGGCCTAGCCGCCGACTCGCATCGAGCGATCCCATCTCGGCGGCCTTCTGGTACCAGGCCCGCGCTGCCTCCGGGTCAGGCGTGGCCCCCCGGCTGCTGGCCGACTGAGGATCATACGTCCCCGCCAGCATCAGCGCGGCTTCCGGCTCCTGAGCGTCGGCGGCCCGCTCGAGCAGCAACCGGGCGGAGGTGACGTCGCCGATCTCCAGAAGGTTCTTCGCCCGCCTCAGCAGCGCCGCGAGTTCATCCGCATCGATACGGCGGGCCGGGGCCGCCTCGCGCGGCGCCGGAGCCGGCTCGCGAACGACGGGGGCGGCCGGAACGGCGGGAATGGCTGCGATGACGGGGGCTGCCGGCGCGAGCGCCGCGATCTCGCGGGAAGCCTCGCGCGCCGCTGGCTCGGGTGCGCCCACCTTGCCCTTGAGCGCGCTCTGATAGGCGGCGGCGATTTCGTCGCGGGAAGGCGATCCCGATGCCACTGCAGGGGGCGCCGAGCGGCGTGCGGCTGCAACCTCGGCGCCGGTCGGTTCGGCAGACAGCGGCGGCGCTGCGACGCTGCGCTGCGGCTGCGCCGGCTCCGGAACCGCCGCGGCAAGCTGGGCGGCGGGCGGCGGGGCGCCGGCTCCTCCTCCGCCAAGCGAGGCATTGAAGATGACGTTGCGGGTCGAATCGATGGAAAACAGGGCGAGGACCGCCGCGACCGCCGACACCACGGCAACCCCGGCCACGACGCGTCCGGCGCGGGCCTTCTTCAAGCCTGCGTTGCCGAACCCCTGATTGGCGCTGGGATAGCCGTACTGGGAGAGCTGCCGATGATGCTCTTCCTCATAGTTCGAAAGGAAAAGCGGCACCTCTTCGTGCGGCGGAAGTTCCTCCGGGAGCACGTCGGTCCGCTCGAAGGACACCGCAAACGGCTGCTCGTATCGGGGCTGTTCGTATTGCGGCTGCGCGTATTTCGGCTGAGGTTGGTCTTGCTGCGGCCTGTACCGCAACTGGGAACGCAGCTGCTCATATCTGGACTGATCGGCTTCATATAACCGAGGGTCGCTGATCGCTTCATCGAACCGGTCGAACGGGTCCCTGGACTGAACCGGCTTGTTATTGTCCGCCATGGTCATGTTCCCCACTACTCAAACGCAACAACGCCCGCCCCCTGCACCTACTTCTTGCTGTCCAAGTACAGGAGCCCCTCCGCTCATGGTAAAGTCGCACACGGAATGGGTTCAAAAAACGACAGACGCGAGTGCGAGTGAGGAGATATGTTGGTATGATTGCGGCGAAGACGCGGCGCGGCGGGAGATCGGGAACCTACAATTTCACCAAACAGAAGTATGGCCCGCCGGGTGATAACAGACGGGCCCGCCGCCATATTCGGGCGCGGGTTTTCGCCGGTTCCTGCATTCCGCTGGTTGCGCGCTCGCTCCGTCAGTGGACCCTCGACGGTCCAACGGATGATCGACTTCCGCGTCAGGGATGCAGGATCACCTTGCCCATCGCCTGCCGGCCGGCGAGTACCTTGAGCGCTTCGGCGGTCTGCGCCAGCGGGAACGTGCGATCGACGTGCGAGGAAATCTTGCCTTCCGCGGTCCACTTTACGAGCTTTTCCAGATTGACGCGGTTCTTTTCCGGGTTGAGCCGGGTCCAGGCGCCCCAGAACACGCCGCGGATGTCGCAGCCCTTGAGCAGCGCGAGGTTGAGCGGCATTTTTGGAATGTCTCCGGCGGCGAAGCCGATCACCAGGAAGCGGCCTTCCCAGGCGATCGAGCGCAAGGCCTGCTCCGCATAGGCGCCGCCCACCGGGTCGAAGATGATGTCGGCGCCCTTGCCCCCGGTCAGGCGGCGCAGCCCCTCCTTGAGGTCTTCCTTGCTGTAGTTCAGCGTCAGCTCGGCACCATGCGCCTTGGCGAATTCGAGCTTTTCGTCGGAGGAGGCGCAGGCGATCACCTTCAGGCCCATCAGCTTGCCGAGCTCACAGGCCGCAAGTCCGGTGCCGCCCGCAGCGCCCAGCACGGCGAGCGTCTCGCCCGGCTTCGGGCTGGCGCGGTCTTCCAGCGCGTGCAGTGCGGTACCGTAGATGATGATGATTCCGGCGGCGCGATCGAAATCCAGATTGTCGGGAATCCTGACGATCGTGTTCGCCGGCAGCGCGATCTTCTCGCGCGCACCGTTGTGGCCGCAAGACGCCACCACGCGGTCGCCGACTTTCAGGCTGGTGACGCCTTCGCCGACGCTCTCGATCACGCCGGCAACTTCGGCCGCGGGCGAAAACGGGAACGGCGGCTTGATCTGGTACTTGCCCTGGATCATCAGGATGTCGAAGAAATTCAGCGCCGCCGCCTTGATCGCAATCACCGCCTGCCCCGGCTCGGCCACCGGATCGGGCACGTCGGCCAGCACCAGATCGTCGGGTTGGCAATATTGCGAGCAGAGAATGGCTTTCATGGGCGCACCTGATTTCGGACTGGGAAAGAAAAACGGCTGGGTACTTCTTGCCGGATTTGAGGGCAGGCTACAATCGGCTTCGGGCGCATGGCGTCATGGTGGTCCAAGGGCGCTTTGAAGGGGGTCGAAAGCGATGTTTGAAAAAGGTTTGCTGGCGGGCAAGCGGATCTTGGTCACCGGCGGCGGTTCGGGCCTTGGGGCCGCGATGGGGCGCCGCTTCGTCGAGCTCGGCGCCGAGCTGATCATCTGCGGTCGCCGGCTCGACATGCTGGAGGCGACGGCGGCGCGTCTGCGCGGCGAATTCGCCGGCAAGGTCGGCGTGATCTCGTGCGACATCCGCGACGGCGCCGCGGTAGACGCCATGATGGAGCAGATCTGGCGCGAGGCGCCGCTCGACGTCCTGGTCAACAATGCCGCCGCGACCTTCATCGCGCAGACCGAACATCTGTCGTCGCGCGCAGCGGATGCTATCCTGGCGCCGACGCTGCACGGCACGATGTATTGCACGCTCGCCGCCGGCAGGCGCTGGATCGAGGGCAAGCATGCCGGCGTCGTGCTCAGCATTCTCTCCACTTCGACGATCACCGGCCGCGCCTTCACGGTACCGTCGGCGATGGCGAAATCCGCCGTGCTCGCGATGACGCGCAGTCTTGCGGTGGAATGGGGACCGAAGGGCGTGCGCACGGTCGCGATCGCGCCCGGTGCGTTTCCGACGCCGGGCGCCTCGGGCCAGCTTCGGCCCGAAGGACGCGACGAGAGCTGGGCGCAGCGCAATCCGCTCGGGCGCGCCGGCGAGCATCACGAACTCGCCAATCTCGCGAGCTTTTTGATTTCCGATCAGGCCGGCTACATCAATGGCGAGATGGTCGTGCAGGACGGCGGCGCACATCTGCGCAGTTCCGGCGCCGAAGATCTGCTGCAGTGGACCGACGAACAGTGGCAGAAACAGCGCGAGCGCCGGCCAAAAAGCTGAAACCGAATCGTCCGCGTTTGTTTCCTTGAATTTTCAAAGGGACCCGTGGACGAAAAGCGGGGCTGCGACCGTGAGCGGCACCGCAACCGACTTTCCAAAGAATCATTTCCCGGCTATCCATCCCCCGGCGGCGCGTCGCCCGCTTGGGCCATCTTCCAGTCACAATGATAAGGGAACCAGTTGTCCGTGTTGCGAATACTGACATTTCTGGTTGCGATTGCAGCTTTGTCAGGGACGGAATCCCTGGCGCAGGCTCAGAACCCTGCTTCGAAAGGCACAAAGGAAGCGCCGAAGCCAGTTCCGGCTGCAAAGGCCGCGACGGCCAAGCCTGCTTCGCCGACAGCGGCGGCTGCCACGGGCGGCGCGGAGCCCACCCTGATCGGTCAGTTCGGTACCTGGGGCGCGTACATGGCGACGCCGAACGGCAGGAAGGTTTGCTTCGCATTGGCGAAGCCGTCGTCATCCAAAACCAACCCGCCGAATCGCCCGCGCGATCCGGCCTACGCCTTCGTTTCGACGCGTCCGGCCGAACGTGTCGTCAACGAAGTTTCGATCATGATGGGATATGCGCTGAAGCCCGGCTCGGAATCCTCGCTCGAAGTCGGCGGATCGGCCTATGCGATGTATACGCAGGGCGACGGACTCTGGATCAAGAACGCCGCGGAAGAAGAGCAGATGGTCGCGGCCATGCGGAAATCTGCCGAAGTCACCATCAAGGGCACCTCCGCCAAGGGCACCGAGACCACGGATGTGTTCTCGCTGAAAGGGCTGTCGCAGGCGCTCGACAAGGTGGCGCAGGACTGCAAGCGCTAGTCGCTATTTTAAGCCGAAAATCACGTTGTTTAGGCGCCTCGGAAGGCCTATTTGAGTGCCTTGTAGGGTGGGCAAAGGCGCGAATCGCCGTGCCCACCATTCATATTTGTGGCGGGCATGCTGCGCTTTGCCCACCCTACTTTCGCTCCAACCATCTCGTGTGAATCGATGTCGCTTTCCTCCTCCGTGGCGCCGCTCGAGAAAATTCCGCTCGAAACCTATGTGCCGCCGGCAAAGCCGTCGCTGATCGGCCTGTCGCGCGCCGAGATCGCCGAGCGGCTGGGCGCGATCGGCGTGGCGCCGGCGCAGCGCAAGATGCGCACCCAGCAGCTGTGGCACTGGATGTATGTTCGCGGCGCCACGGCGTTCGGCGAGATGACCAGCATCTCCAAGGACATGCGGGCCGAATTGGAGCAGCATTTTACCGTCGACCGGCCCGAAGTGGTCGCCGAGCAGATTTCCAATGACGGCACCCGCAAATGGCTGCTGCGGCTGCCGAGCGGAGACTCGCTTCAGAAGGCGCATGAGGTCGAGTGCGTCTACATTCCCGAAACCGACCGCGGCACGCTGTGCGTCTCCTCGCAGGTCGGCTGTACGCTCAATTGCTCGTTCTGCCACACCGGCACGCAGCGGCTGGTGCGCAACCTCACCGCCGGCGAAATCGTCGGCCAGATCATGGTGGCGCGTGACCGCCTCAACGACTGGGCCGATCGCGAGACGCCGACCGGCAGCCGCCTCGTCACCAACATCGTCATGATGGGCATGGGCGAGCCGCTCTACAATTTCGACGCGGTGCGCGACGCGCTCCTGATCGTCGCAGACAATGAAGGCATCGGCATTTCGCGCCGCCGCATCACGCTGTCGACCTCGGGCGTGGTGCCGAACATCACGCGCATGGGCGACGAGACCGGCGTGATGCTGGCCATTTCGCTGCACGCCGTGCGCGACGAGTTGCGCAACGAACTGGTGCCGCTCAACCGGAAATATCCGATCGCCGAATTGCTGCAGGCCTGCCGGGACTATCCGGGTTCGTCGAACGCTCGGCGAATCACCTTCGAATATGTGATGCTCAAGGGCATCAACGATTCCATGGATGATGCCAAGCTCCTGGTCAAACTGCTCAAGGGTATTCCGGCCAAGATAAATCTGATTCCGTTCAATCCGTGGCCAGGCACCAAATACGAGTGCTCGGACTGGGAGCAGATCGAAAAATTCTCCGAATACATTTTCAACGCCGGCTATTCCTCGCCGGTGCGCACCCCGCGCGGCCGCGACATCCTCGCCGCCTGCGGCCAGTTGAAATCGGAAACCGAAAAACTGTCCGCCCGCGAGCGCCAGGCGCTGCGCGCGATGGCGATGACGGATTGAGGATGACGAAAGCATCAACGTTCGTCATGGCCGGGCTTGTCCCGGCCATCCACGTTCTTGGTCGGTCTCGATGGAAAGCAAGGCGTGGATGCCCGGGACAAGCCCGGGCACGACGGTGGAGAGAGCTGCCGCCTATGTTCAACGCCTCGATAGTCTCATGCCCCTGATCGGCCGTCTCTTCGTCGTCTTTTTCGGCTTTCTCGCCGCCTGCTTCGTAGCGGGCATGATCATCGTCGTCGCGGTGCTCTATCCTGAAATCAGCGATCTCGACACCGGCATGATCGACGAGAGCGCGATCAACGTCGTTCTCGGCTTCGGGTTCATCTTCCTGTCCGGATTTGCGCTGCTGCCGGCGCTGATCGTCGTCTTGATCACCGAGGCATTCTACATCCGCAGCGTGCTCGCCTACGCGATCGGCGGTGCGCTCGTCGGCGCAGCCTGCTATCTCGGCCTCGTTCCCTTCGATACGGACACATTGAAGTTCGACGGCATCATACGTCGCCATCTCGAAATCATGACCGGAGCGGGCATCGTGGCCGGACTGGTCTACTGGATGATCGCCGGCCGCTCCGCCGGCGCCTGGCGCGAACCGAGACCGCCGTTGCCGCCGCCGCCGCCGATGCCGTCGCATTCGCCGCCGCAAGCTTGACGGGGGTTTTAATCCCCTGCTGCCTCGGCTAAACCGCGCGCCATGAACCGGACCGGACTTGTTATTGCGTTGGGCCTGTCGCTCGTCCTCGGACTGCTGTTCGGGATCTTTCCCGAACTCGACCTGAAGCTGGCGGCGTTGTTTTTCGATCCAGCGAGCGGATCGTTCCCGCTGAAACAGCACGGGTTGGCCGCCTTTGCGCGCGACGGCGCGATGTGGATCGCGTGGGCGCTGGCGCTGCCGGCGCTGTTTGCGATCGTGGCAAAGTTGCTGCGGCCGGACCGGCCGATGCTGGTGCCGGGACGCGCGGCGGTGTTCCTGCTGGTGACGATCCTGCTCTCGGCCGTCGTGCTGACCAATCTCACCTTCAAGACCTATTGGGGGCGGCCGCGCCCGGTGATGGTGACCGAGTTCAACGGGCCATGGCAGTTTGTGCCGTGGTGGGATCCGCGTGGCGAGTGCGGGCGAAACTGCTCGTTCTTCTCCGGCGAGGGCGCCACCGCGTTCTGGGCCTACGCGCCCGCTGCATTGACGCCGCCGACATGGCGGCCTCTGGCCTATGTGGCGGCGACCGCGTTCGGCATCGCCACCAGCGGCTTGCGAATGGCGTTCGGCGGGCACTTCTTTACCGACGTCGCCGCCGCCGGTCTCGTCAGCTTCTTCGTGATCTGGCTGGCCTATGGCTGGCTTTACCGCTGGCCAAGGACGCAGGTGACGGATGCACAGGTCGAGGCCACCCTGGCGCGCTGGGGCCGGCCCGGTTACCGCTTCTGGCAACGCCTGCGCGGGCGCACGGCGGCATAGCCGACGTCATTAAAGGCGTGCCGATCCCTGCGAAATTTGTTATGCGCGGCCCCGAAGCCGCAAGCGCCACCCGTTACCTCGACCGATTGGACAATCCATGAGCACGATCCTGAAGAGCCTGCCCAAGGGCGAAAAAGTCGGCATCGCATTTTCGGGCGGCCTCGACACCTCGGCTGCGCTGCTCTGGATGAAGCAGAAGGGCGCCAAGGTGTTTGCCTACACTGCCAATCTCGGCCAGCCCGACGAGGCCGATTACGACGCGATCCCGCGCAAGGCGATGGAGTTCGGCGCCGAGAAGGCCCGCCTCGTGGATTGCCGCACCCAACTGGTCCACGAGGGCATCGCCGCCATCCAGTCCGGCGCCTTCCACATCTCGACCGGCGGCATCGCCTATTTCAACACCACGCCGCTCGGCCGCGCGGTGACCGGCACCATGCTGGTCGCGGCGATGAAGGAAGACGGCGTCAACATCTGGGGCGACGGCTCGACTTATAAAGGCAACGATATCGAGCGGTTCTACCGCTACGGTCTGCTGACCAATCCGGGCCTGCGCATCTACAAGCCCTGGCTCGACCAGCTCTTCATCGACGAACTGGGCGGCCGCGCCGAGATGTCGGCATTCATGACCGCGCATGGCTTTGCCTACAAGATGAGCGCCGAAAAGGCCTATTCGACCGACAGCAATCTGCTCGGGGCCACCCATGAGGCCAAGGATCTCGAAAACCTCGACAGCGGCATCACCATCGTCAACCCGATCATGGGCGTGCCGTTCTGGCGCGACGACTGCGCCGTCAAGGCCGAGAAGGTCGTGGTGCGTTTCGCGGAGGGGCAGCCGGTAGCGCTGAACGGCCAGACGTTTACCGATCCGGTCGCGCTGTTTCTGGAGGCCAACGCCATCGGCGGCCGGCACGGCCTCGGCATGAGCGACCAGATCGAGAACCGCATCATCGAGGCCAAGAGCCGCGGCATCTACGAGGCGCCCGGCATGGCGCTGCTGCACATCGCCTATGAGCGGCTCGTCACCGGCATCCACAACGAAGATACCATCGAGCAATACCGCATCAGCGGCATGCGCCTCGGCCGGCTGCTCTACCAGGGACGTTGGTTCGATTCGCAGGCCTTGATGTTGCGCGAGACCGCGCAGCGCTGGGTGGCGCGCGCCGTCACCGGCGAGGTGACGCTGGAGCTCCGCCGCGGCAACGACTATTCGATCCTGAACACCGAGAGCCCGAACCTGACCTATGCGCCGGAGCGGCTCAGCATGGAGAAGGTGGAGGACGCCGCGTTCACTCCGGCAGATCGCATCGGCCAGCTGACCATGCGCAACCTCGACATTGCCGATACCCGCAACAAGCTCAACATCTTCACCCGGACCGGCTTGCTCTCGGCAGGCGAGGGCGCCTACATCCCCCGGCTCGGCAATGACAAGGATTGAGCCGGGCGTCAGCGGGACGATGTAACGGGAACGTCATTCGCGCGACATAAGATATAGACTGGGCGCATGCTTCGCGGCCGGTGGCCGCGGGCGCGCCTTCCTCCGGCTCCGGTGCACGCTCCATGATCAAATCTCTTGCCGCTTCAACCCTCCTTGTCCTGATTGGCGGACAGCAGGGCATCGCCCAGACGATCTACCCGATCGACCGCGCCGAAATCCTCGCCGGCGCCAATTTCGACTTCAAAGTCGAGTTTCCCGGTCCCGTCGATCCGGTGAAGATGAAGGTCACGGTCAACGGCGCGGACTATTCCGACGCGTTTGGCCAGAGCGGAAATTTCGTCGATCGCGAGGACGGCAAGGAGCAGTCGGCGCTGATCCTGCGCAACGTCGCCCTGTCCAAGCCCGGCAATGTGACGGTGGAGGTCAGCGACGGCTCACGCAGCCGCGCCGTGACATGGACGGTCTACGATACCGGGCCGCGCAAGGCAAAGAACGTCATCCTGTTCATCGGCGACGGCTTGTCGCCGGCGCACCGTGTTGCCGCGCGGCTGTTGTCCAAGGGCATCGCCGAGGGCAAGAGCCGCGGCAAGCTCGCGATCGACGACATGCCGAACATGGCGCTGGTGGCGACCGCCGGCTCGGACTCGATCATCACGGATTCCGCCAACGCCGCAAGCGCCTACGCGACCGGCCACAAGACCGCGGTCAACGCCATGGGCGTCTACGCGGACCGCACCGCAAGCCCGTTCGACGACCCCAAGGTCGAGACCATCACCAGCCTGGCGAAGCGTCGGCATGGCATGGCGATCGGCGTCGTCACCAATACCGAAGTCGAGGATGCCACGCCTGCGGCGATGGTGGCGCATACCCGCCGCCGCGCTGCCTATGACGAGATCGTCGCGCAGTTCTTCGCGGCCAAGCCCGACGTGCTGATGGGCGGCGGCGCCGCGAACTTCATGCCGCAGTCCGTCGCCGGCTCGAAGCGCAAGGACGACACGGACTATGTCGCCAAATTCCGCGATGCCGGCTATGCGGTCGTGACGACAAGGACCGAACTCGATGCCGCGAACGCCAAAGCCGAGACGCGCCAACTGCTCGGCCTGTTCAAGCCGGGCAACATGGATGGCGTGCTGGACCGCAAGTTTCTGAAGGGCGGCGGGGTCAAGAAGTTCCCCGATCAGCCCGATCTGACCGAACAGGTGCAGTCCGCGCTAAATATCCTGTCGAAGAACGAATCCGGCTTCTTCCTGATGGTGGAATCCGGGATGATCGACAAATACGCGCACCTGCTCGACATGGAGCGCGCGGTCTACGACACCATCATGCTCGACAATGCCGTCGCCCTGGCGCGCAAATGGGCGCAGACGCGCGGCGACGACACCTTGATCCTCGTGGTCGCGGACCACAATCATCCCAACAGCCTCGTCGGAACGATCGATGACGACATGAGCACGACGCCCAACGTACCGCTGCGCGAGCGCGTCGGCGTCTATGCCAAGGCCGGGTTTCCCAACTATCCGGCGCCGGATGCCGACGGCTATCCGTCACGCGTCGATGTCAGCCGCCGGCTCGCGATCTTTTCCGCGAGCTTGCCGGATCACTACGAGACCTTCCGCCCAAAACTCGATAACCCCAACGAGCCGACGGAGAAGGGCGAGCAGCCCGGCACCTTCAAGGCCAACGAGAAATACAAGGATCTACCCGGCGTCGCGCTGCGCTTCGGCAATCTGCCGGCGATGATGGGCGCCAGCGTGCATTCGGGCGAGGACGTTATTCTGACCGGTGTCGGACCGGGCAGCGAACGCATCCGAGGTTCGCTGGATAACACCGACGTATTCCGAATCATGGCGGACGCCCTCGGCCTCGCCGCGGCGGGCCGTTAGATTCGCGAGTCAGGAATTCGACGGAGCCGAAAACATTAGCTTGACGCAGGTGCGGTAGAGCAGAATCTGCCGCTCCAGCCGCTTCGGATCGTTCAACGTCTTGGACATGATGATGGCGCCGTCCACGACGCAGGACAGCATGTCGGCGAGGTCGCCGAGATCGACCGGTTCGCGCGGCGAATACACCGCGGCGATGCCGTCCAGAATGCCGCGGAAGCGCGCGTTCCAGTCGCGCACCGACTGCGCGGTCAACTCGCGCACCTCGCGATCGAAAAGCCGCTCCTGGTAGCATATGCTGGCGATCAGGCAGCCGGGATGGCCGCTCGGCAGATCGGCCATCGTCTCGGCGAGCAGTTTGAGCGAAATCAGGAAGGCCTGCAGCGGATCATCCGAGAGCTCCCTGCCGCGTGCAAATATGTCGTCGAACAGGCGGTCGTTGGTCGCGACATAGCGGCGAAGCATTTCGCGGGCGAGCGCGTTCTTGTCCTTGAAGTGGTAGAAGAAGCCGCTCTTGGTGAGGCCGGCCTCTGCGATCACCTCCTCGATCGAGGTGGCGTCGAATCCCTTGGCGAGAACGGAGGCTTCGGCAATTTCGAGAATCCGCTCGCGTGTGGCTTCGCCTTTGCTCAGCCGGGGTTCCAAAACTGTACCCATGGTACGGTTTCTCCTTGGCTCGCCACGTCACGACACGGGCGCGAAATTCACAACCATCTGATTTCGTATCATTTTGCGGTTTCAGGTTCACCTGCACCGCGAGCCGTCTAGGAAGCCGCGACACTATGAGGCACCAACATCTCCAGACCTGACCCGATGCAGCGACACGTATCGAGGTCTTTTGTTTGGAGATGTTCAATGGCCAAATACCGACACGCTCTGCCGCAGCACCGCGGCGGCATTTTCCTCACCGACGGCGGCATGGAGACCACGCTGATTTTTCACGAAGGCGTCGAGCTGCCTCACTTCGCCGCCTTCGTGCTGCTCGATAATGAAGAAGGGCGCGAGAAGCTCAAGCAATACTATCGGTCGTATCTCTCGGTGGCGCGCCGTCACGGCACTGGGTTCGTGCTCGACAGTCCGACATGGCGCGCCAGTCCCGATTGGGGCTTGAAGCTCGGCTACGACGCCGACGCGCTCGATGAAATCAATGCGCGGTCGATCGCATTCCTGGAGCAGTTGCGCGCCGACTGGGAGCGGCCGGACGCGCCTTGCGTGATCAGCGGCGCCATCGGCCCGCGCGGCGACGGCTACAAGGCCGGCAACATGGATGCCGCCGAAGCCGAAGACTATCACCGCCCGCAGATCGCAGCCTTCGCCAAAGGCGGCGCCGACATGGTCACCGCCTACACGCTCAACAGCGTCAACGAGGCAATCGGCGTCGCGCGGGCGGCGCAGTCGGAAGGCATGCCCTCGGCGATCTCCTTCACGGTGGAGACCGATGGCCGCCTTGTGAAGGGCGAGACCCTGCGCGAGGCGATCGAGGCGGTGGACCGCGAGACCGGCCGCGCGCCCGAGTACTTCTTGATCAACTGCGCGCATCCTGCGCATTTCGAGGATGCGTTGAAGGCCGGCGAGCCCTGGACCGAGCGTATCCATGGTCTCCGCGCCAACGCCTCGACCAAGAGTCACGCCGAGCTCGACGAATCCGAGACGCTGGATTCCGGCGATCCTGCCGATCTCGGCCGACGCTATGTCGCGCTCCGCCGCGCCTTTCCGAAGATGCGTATTCTCGGCGGTTGCTGCGGCACCGACCATCGGCACGCCGCCGCGATCTGCGAAGCCTGCGTGCCGGCGCGCGCGCTCAGCGCCTGACGCAACACGATCAACAAAAAATGGCCGGGATCGCTCCCGGCCATTTTCATCTTGATCGATCTTCGCCTCAGCGCGGCGGTGCGGTGCCGGGCGGGGGCGGCGGCAGCGAGGCCTGACCGCCGTTGAGCAGCGGCGTGATGTTGCGGATGGTGACGCGCCGGTTGATCGCGCTCGGACCGTCGGTCTGCTCCTTCAGGTACTGCTCGCCATAACCCTGCGAGGTCAGGTTTTCCGCCGGCACCTGGAACTGCTGCGTCAGCAGCGTGGCCGCCGCTTCGGCGCGGCGGTCCGACAGCGACAGATTGTCGACGTCGTTGCCGACCGCATCGGTGTGGCCCTCGATCAGGAACACCGCGCGCGGATTTTCCTGGATGGCGCGGTTGAGGCCGTCGGCGATCGCCTGCAACTTCGCCGCCTGGTCGGGCGGGATCTCCCACGATCCGGTGGCGAAGTTGATGGTGTTGACGTCGACGCTCGGCATGCGCTGGCGCACCGTCGGGCTGTAACGGATCTCGTCCAGCGTGTAGCGCCGGTCGATGCGTTCGACCGGTGGCGCCACCATCGTCTGGTAGATTACCTCCGGCGGCGCCTCCTCCGCGCTGACGATGTAGCGGTCGTAGGGAATGTTGACCACCGGCGGTGGCAGGTCGACATAGAAGCCGCCGACCGCGCGAGGATCCCGATAGCTGTTGTCGATGATGATGATCTCGCGGCCGGATCTGTCACGCCGGATCCGGCGCAGTAGCCTTCCGTCATCGCCGACCACGGTGATCACCTCGCTGCCGTCAGGACGGATCACCACCGTACGAGTATCGCGGCCGACGGTTTCGGTGCGGATGTCGCGGGCGCCGTAGCGGAAACGATACAAATCGTTGCCGCGAACATAGGTCTGACCGCCGGGATCGCGGATGATGGTGCGGTCCGGCTCGTAATAGACCGTTCGGCCGCCTTCGACCGCCTCGCGGCGCTGGTTGCGCAGTTCGTTGACGGTCACCGCACCGATCACGGCGCCGGCCACGACGCCTGCGCCGATGGCAAGCGGCGTCATGTTCTCGCGTTTGGGCTGCGGCGGCGGCGGAAGCGGAGCCTGGACTGTCGGTGCGGAACGGAACGCTGGCGCGATGGTGGGCGGCGCATTTTGTGTCCGGCCTGCGGGTAGCGCTGCATTCGGCGTGCCAGGCACGGCCGTTGGAGCCGTCGGCGCCGCGGCGGTGCCGCCCGGAGGAGGCCCGCCGGTGCGGCCTGTGGGTGACGGGGTTGGCGGTGTGCCGGCCGCCGGCGGCGTGGGCGGCGCACCTGCGCCGGGGGTAACCGGCGGCGGCGCGCCGGGACGGCCCGGCGGGATGGCCGATGGTGTTGTCGGAGCGCTTGCACTCGGCGGCGGCGTTGGAGCCCCTGCACCCGGCGGTGGCGTCGGAGCGCCGGGACGCGGTGGTGCGGTCGTCGTGCTTCCACCGGGTGGCGGGGTTGCCGGCGCGGTCGGGGCCGGGGCGGTCGTCGGAGCTGGAGGCTGCTTCGCGCCAGCCGGCGGGGGCGGCGGCGGCACGGGGGATGGCGCTGCCTTCTGCGATGAAGGCGGTGGCGGTGGCGTCGTCGGCGCAGAAGGTTGCTTCGGCGCCGCGGGGGCGGCGGCCGGCGGTGGCGGGGTCGGACGCGCAGGTGTGGCCGCGGGTGGCGGTGGAGGTGCAGCCGGTTGCTTTGGCGCGGCAGCCGGGGGCGGCGGTGGAGGCGGTGGCGGAGTCGGCCGCGCGGGTGCAGCCGCAGGAGGCGGCGGCGGAGCCGGACGAGGCGCAGCCGCGGGAGGAGGCGGCGGCGGCGGAGCCGGACGAGGTGCAGCCGCAGGAGGCGGCGGCGGAGCCGGACGCGGTGCAGCCGCAGGAGGCGGCGGAGGTGGTGCGGGACGAGGCGGCGGAGCTGCGGCCGGCGGCGGGGCGGCCGGACGTTGAGGTGCTGCCGCAGGAGGCGGGGCGCCGCCGGGCCGCTGCCCTGCCGGTGGTCCACCCTCTTTCCTCGCACCGGGAGGACCGTCTTCGCGGGCTTGCGCCACTGTGAGAGGCGCGGTCTGCGCATGCGATGCGGAAGTCGCGAGCTGCGCCGCCGTCAAGGCGGTTGTGGCGAGCAGCAGGATGCGAAGCTTTGTCATGGTGTTCTGGGTCCCCGGAATAAGGCTCGACAGCAAATGATGGCCCTCACTGGCATGTCAGTTGGTCGATTGAACGGCTAATCATTAGGCCGGATTGTGACGACCTTCAAATGGTTGGATGGTTTTTATTTCATTGGGGCAATGGGTTGCATGTGTCCTTATTCATTGCGCGTTCAGGCGGCATTTTCAAACGGTGCCCCGATCGGTGGCAGGATTTGGCGTCGTAGGGCTGTTGGGTCCTCGCGTCGGCAGTTCTTCCGGCGTCTTGCCCGGCAGCTCGTCCGGTTGTGGCGGCGCGCCCGGTTCACGGATCGGTGGTGGCACTTCCGGCTGGGGATTGCCCGGCGGACTCTCCTGCGGCGGCTCGGTCGGTTGTCCCGGTGTTGCCGGCGGTATCTCCGGCGGTTCGATTGGCATCGCGTCCCCCGAAGGTTTCAGCTCCAGGCGCGACAACGGTGGTCATGGCGCGAAGTTCCACTACGCCGCGCTGAGGGAGATTGTTCAAGCCGGCGCGTGGCAGACCGCTTCGATGTTGTGGCCGTCGGGATCGAGCACAAAGGCGCCATAATAGTTCGGGTGATAATGCGCGCGAATGCCCGGCGCGCCATTGTCGCGTCCGCCGGCGGCCATCGCCGCCTCGTAAAACGCGTCAACCGTCGCGCGGTCCTTGGCCACAATTGCGACATGCAGCGGCTTGTTCAACGCGCCTTCGCCGCCGATCCAGAAATCGGGTTTTCCGTCGGCGCCAAAACCCGCGGCAGGATCGTGGCCGTGCTGCTCCTGCGTGATCTCCATCACCAAGCCGTAGTCGAGCGGCGCCAGCGCTTTCAGATAGAAGGCCTTGGAGCGCGCATAGTCCGAAACCGGAAATCCGATGTGGTCGATCATCAAGCTCTCCCTCGATTCGCAGGATTCCAAAACTCAGCCGCGCACCAGCAACGTGTTGCTGCGGGTCCGGCCTTTTTCGACGTAACCCCGCGACCACATGTCGGCGATGCAGTCGTTCAGCCATTCGTCCCTTGACAGATGCTCGATCACGACCGCGCGTGGCCACAGCGCCTGCGGCGCGTCGGCGAAGAAACCGGTCAGCACGCGATCCTCAAACCCCTCGACATCGATCTTGATCGCGTCGACGTGTGACGCGCCGGCGTCCTCAAGGATGCGCTGCAGCCGTAGTGACGGCACCCTGATCGCCTGGCCGGAGCCTTCGCCCTGCACGATGTGGCTGGCGCCGAGATTGTCGCCATCGGTCTCGATCAGCAATTCGCCATCCGAGGGTCCAGCCGCCGCCGCGACAAGTTTGACCTGGGTATAACCCGATGCGGCACTGTTGAACGCAAGCCGCGCATGCGTCACCGGATGCGGCTCGATCGCGATGACTTTCCCGTCCGCGCCGACATGATGCGCCAGCGCCAGCGCATAGGTGCCGACATTGGCGCCGACATCGACGAAGACGCCGCCCGCCGGAACATTCGCGCGCAGAAAATCCAGCTCCTCGATGTTGTACACCGGATTGAACAGCGCGCCTCGCTCCGTGGCGCTGGCCTGGTGGTAGAAGCGGAACGAAGCGTCCTGGTATCGCACGTCCACGGGGCCTTCGCGCAGCAGGTTCACCAGCCGCGACAGCCAAGGGCGAAACGCGCCCCGCTTCAGCCGCGTGCGATGTGCCAGCGAAATGATCGCAGCCTGCGCGGCGTTTGGAGCAAAGGTGCCGAACGGCGCGGGGGTGGAATTGTTGTCGGGCGTCAAACAGCGGTCCTCGAAGAAGCGGCGCATGCATAGCGGGTTTTAAGGGCGCAAAACAGGTCGAATGTAGCCCGGTTCAGCGAAGCGATATCCGGGGCGGCGCGGGCGTGGCCCCGGCCGCGCTCATCCTGTCTACAAGACTGCGCGCGTGACGTATGACGAAAAGCCTACGCCGCCTTCCTGGCCGTTTTACGGTTGCGCAGGAAGCGGCCGAGCAGGCGGCGCTTGCCCTTGCGCGGGATCAGGTCGACGTCGCTGACGAGTTTGGCGCCGCCCTTGCGCCGTTCCAGCACGATCTTGCGGCTGTGGAACGCTTCCAGCTCGACGCGATGGGCGACGCTGACGATGGTGGCGTTCGGCAGTTCGTTGACGACGATTTCCATCATCTTGTCCTGGCTCTTTTCGTCGAGCGCCGAGGTTGCCTCGTCGAGCACGACGATGTCAGGATTGTGCAGCAACAGCCGCGCGAAGGCGAGCCGCTGCTTTTCGCCTCCGGACAGCGTCTGGTCCCAAGGGCCGTCTTCCTCGACCTTTTCCTTCAGGTGATCGAGGCCGACCTTGTGCAGCGCTTCGCCGATCGACTCGACGGTCCAGTCGTCGGCCGCGCCGGGGTAGGCGATGGCGCGGCGCAGCGTGCCGGATGGAATATAGGGCTTCTGCGGCAACATGAAGAGCCGGCGATCGGGGTGGAAGTTGACGCGGCCGCCGCCCCACGGCCACAGCCCGGCCAGCGCACGCACCAGCGTGCTCTTCCCGGTGCCGGACTTGCCGGCCACCAGCAGCCGCTCGCCCGGTCCGATCGCTACTTCGGTTTCGCCCACGACCGCGGTGCCGTCATCCAGCGTCACCGAGAAATCCTGCAGGCTCAGCATCGGCCCGCCCGTCTCGCCCTCGCCGCGCTTGATGCGGCCGATGCCGTCGCCCTGCTCGGCGCGCTCCAGCCCGTCGAGCGACATCATCAGCGAGGCGATGCGGCGCGCGCAGGCGTTCCAGTCGGCCAGCCTCGGATAATTGTCGACCAGCCAGCCGAACGCGGTCTGCACGATGGTGAAGGCGGAGGCCGCCTGCATCACCTGTCCGAGCGTCATGCTGCCGTCGAGAAATTTTGGCGCGCACAGCAACAGCGGCACGATCGGCGCGATCAGGCTCGAGCCCTGCGATACCAGCGTGGTGCGCATGTGCTGGCCGGCCAGCCGCGCCCATTGCCGCAGGACATTTGTGAACGTCTTGTCGATGCCGTCGCGTTCCTCCTGCTCGCCACCGAGGAGCGCGATGCTTTCGCCGTTTTCGCGCACCCGCGTCAACGTATAGCGATACTCGGCCTCGGCCTGGTTCTTGTCCTCGGAGACCTGCACGAAGCTGCGCCCGATGGTCAGGATCGATCCGGAGGCGATCGCGGCGTAGATCACGGCTGCGATCACCAGGAAGCCCGGAATGGTGATGGTGGACCCGCCCAGCGTCACGGTCAGCGCGCCGCCGATGGTCCACAGCACGACGATGAAAGTGGCGGCTGACAGGAACGCCGAGGTGACGCCGGCGACGAAATCAACCGGCGAGTCGGTCGCGATCCGCAGATCCTCGGCGATCCGATATTCGGGATTCTTGTGATCGCCGCCGACCAGGTTGAGCTGATAATAGCGGCCGTTGGCCAGCCAGCGCGAGATCACGGCATTGGTCAGCCATGCGCGCCAGCGGCGCTGGATGCCCATGCGCGCGAACACTTGCGCGACGCCGAGCAGCACGCTGCCGATCGCCAGCGGAAAAAACACGCCGGCCAGGTAATACACGGTGGTGGCGTCGCGCTTCTCGATGGCGTCGAAGATCGAGCGATTCCAGACATTGATACCGTATTGGAAGCCGACATTGGCGACGATCAGAAGCAGCAGTCCGATCGTGAATGCCCACGCCAGCCGGTCGCCTTTCCTGCCCCAATAGCCGCGCGCGCTGATCCAGAACCGCGTCAGCAGATAATCCTTGCGGGCCTGCTCGGCCTCTTCAGGCGAAAGGTCGGCGTCGGGCTCGACGACTTCCGGCGGCGGCGGTTCGACATGCTCCCCGCCTTCGGCGGTGACCTCGACGAACTCGGATTTTTCCTGCGGATCGGGCGGCTCTTGGCCTGAATCCGGCTCCCTCTTCGCCGGAGACGGCTTTTTCGCAACGGATTTGGTCGCGCGCGAGGTGACGAATGCGTTGCCCATGGCGGCACAACGCCAACCCGATCACAAGGTTCCCGGCCGGTTCCAGCGTGGCCGCCCAAACGAGGCGGCGCGGACTCGGGGTCGCGGCCTAGATCTGCCGCTCGACCATCTTCAGCTTGAGTTCGGCGATGGCTTCTGACGGGTTGAGACCCTTCGGGCACGCCTTGGCGCAGTTCATGATGGTGTGACAGCGGTAGAGGCGGAACGGGTCTTCGAGGTTGTCGAGACGTTCGCCGGTGGCCTCGTCGCGCGAATCCGTCACCCAGCGGTTTGCCTGCAGCAGCGCGGCAGGCCCGAGGAAGCGGTCGCTGTTCCACCAGTAGCTCGGGCAGGAGGTCGAGCAGCAGGCGCACAGGATGCATTCGTAAAGGCCGTCGAGCTTTTCGCGGTCCTCGTGGCTCTGCTTCCATTCCTTCTGGGGCGTCGGCGTGGTGGTCTTCAGCCACGGCTCGATCGAGGCGTACTGCGCGTAGAAATTGGTCAGGTCAGGAACCAGATCCTTCACCACCGGCTGGTGCGGCAGCGGATTGACCTTCACCGCGCCGCCCTCGGCCACGTCGTGCATGGACTTGGTGCAGGCCAGCGTGTTCTGGCCGTCGATGTTCATGGCGCAGGAGCCGCAAACGCCCTCGCGGCAGGAGCGGCGGAAGGTCAGCGTGGGGTCGATGTGGTTCTTGATCCAGATCAGGCCGTCGAGCACCATCGGCCCGCAATCGTTGATGTCGACGTGATAGGTGTCGATGCTCGGGTTCTTGCCGTCATCCGGATTCCAGCGATAAATCCTGAACTCGCGCGTCTCGGTGGCGCCGGCCGGCTTCGGCCAGGCCTTGCCGCCGGTGATTTTTGAGTTTTTCGGAAGCGCGAATTCAGCCATAGGTCCTGCCTCTGTGGTTCAATACACCCGCGCCTTCGGCGGGATGTACTGAACGTCGTTCGTCATCGTGTAGTCGTGCACCGGGCGGTAATCGATCGTGGTCTTGCCGCCCCGGTCGATCCACGCCAGCGTGTGCTTCATCCAATTCTTGTCGTCGCGCTCGGAAAAATCCTCGCGCGCATGGGCGCCACGGCTTTCGGTGCGGTTGGCCGCCGAGTCCATCGTGACGACGGCTTGCGCGATCAGATTGTCGAATTCGAGCGTTTCGATCAGGTCGGAATTCCACACCAGCGAACGGTCGGTGGTGGCGACGTCGCTGATGCCGCCATGCACCTTGTGGATCAAATTCTGTCCCTCGGAGAGGATCTCGCCGGTCCGGAACACGGCGCAATTGCTCTGCATCACGTGCTGCATGCCTTCGCGCAGCTTGGCGGTCGGCGTGCCGCCGGAGGCGTAGCGGTAATGGTCGAGCCGGCCAAGCGCCAGATCGGCGGAATCTTTTGGCAAATCTGGCTGCTTGGCGTTCGCCGTCAGCTTTTCGGCCAGCCGCAGCGCCGCGGCGCGGCCGAACACGACCAGGTCGATCAGCGAGTTCGAACCCAGACGATTGGCGCCGTGCACCGACACACACGCGGCTTCGCCGATCGCCATCAGGCCCGGCACCACCGCGTTGTCGTCGCCGTCCTTCTTGGTCAGCACCTCGGCGTGATAATTGGTCGGGATGCCGCCCATGTTGTAGTGCACCGTCGGCACGATCGGGATCGGCTCGCGGGTGACGTCGACATTGGCGAAGATCTTTGCCGATTCGGAGATGCCCGGCAGCCGTTCGTTCAGCACCTTGGGATCGAGATGGTCGAGGTGCAGGTAGATGTGGTCCTTCTTCTTGCCGACGCCGCGGCCTTCGCGGATCTCGATGGTCATCGAGCGCGATACGACGTCGCGCGAGGCAAGATCCTTGGCGGAAGGCGCGTACCGCTCCATGAAACGCTCGCCCTCGGAATTGACGAGATAGCCGCCTTCGCCGCGCGCGCCCTCGGTGACGAGGCAGCCCGAGCCGTAGATGCCGGTCGGGTGGAACTGGATGAACTCCATGTCCTGCAGCGGCAGGCCGGCGCGCAGCGCCATGGCGTTGCCGTCGCCGGTGCAGGTATGCGCCGAGGTGCAGGAGAAATACGCGCGGCCGTAGCCGCCAGTGGCCATGACGACAAGATGGGCGCGGAAGCGATGGATCGTGCCGTCGGCGAGGTTCCAGGCCATCACGCCGCGGCATCCGCCCTCGTCGTCCATGATCAGGTCGAGCGCGAAGTACTCGATGAAGAACTCCGCGTCGTGCTTGAGCGACTGCTGATAGAGCGTGTGCAGGATCGCATGCCCGGTGCGGTCGGCGGCGGCGCAGGTGCGGTGCGCGACGCCCTTGCCGAACTCGGTGGTCATGCCGCCGAACGGCCGCTGGTAGATCTTGCCGTCCTTGGTGCGGCTGAACGGCACGCCGTAGTGCTCGAGCTCGACGATCGCCGGGATCGCCTCCTTGCACATGTACTCGATCGCATCCTGGTCGCCGAGCCAGTCGGAGCCCTTGACCGTGTCGTACATGTGCCAGCGCCAGTCGTCGGCGCCCATGTTGCCGAGCGCCGCGGAGATGCCGCCCTGCGCCGCGACGGTGTGGCTGCGCGTCGGGAACACCTTGGTGATGCACGCGGTCTTGAGGCCGGCGATCGCCATGCCGAAGGTCGCGCGCAGGCCGGCGCCGCCCGCCCCGACCACCACGACGTCGTAATCGTGGTCGATGACCGGGTAGGCCTTGCCCGTGGGCGCGGGTCCGGATGCGTCTGCCATGTCAGCCTCCGAGCGCGAGCTTGAGGACGGCGAGGATGCCGAGCGCCGCGAGCACCAGCGCGAGCGCCTTCACCAGCAGCAGCAGCGCGACCTTGGCGCCCTCGCGATGGACGTAGTCCTCGATCACGACCTGCAAGCCGAGCTGGCCGTGGTGGAATGTCGCCGCGATCAGCAGCGCCATGAACACCGCGTTGAACGGGCTGCGGAAGAACGCGACCGCCTCGGCGTACGTGCTGACCATCAGCGTCAGGATCGTCACGATCAGCCACAGCGCCAGCGGTATGAGCGCCAGTGCGGTGACGCGCTGCCCCCACCAATGCTGGACGCCCTCCTTGGCCGAGCCGAGGCCGCGGACACGGGCGAGCGGCGTGCGCAGGCTCATGCCGGCCCCCGCATGACCATCCATACGACGGCACCGGCGACGAACCAGGCCACGACGGTGAGCACCACCGTCAGGACGAGCACCGCGTAGCCGGAGCGCTCCGCGGTCGCGATCTCGAAGCCGTAGCCCGCGTCCCAGAAGAGGTGACGGATGCCGTTGAGCAGGTGATAGAACAGGGCTGCGGTCCAGCCGAGCATCATGAAGATGCCGACCGGCGAGGCGATGAAGCCTTGCGCACGCGCGTATGCCTCGGGGCCCATCGCCAGCGCCACGATCCACCACACCAGCAGCAAGGTGCCGCCTGCGAGCATGATGCCGGTGATGCGGTGCGCGCCCGACATCACCATCGTGAGCTGCCAGCGATAGACCTGAATGTGGGGCGAGAGCGGGCGGGGATCGGTCCCGGTGGTGTCGGCCATACGAGAGACGCCTCAGGATCGGCACGCCGGAGCGCCAGGACGGCGCCGGCCCTTCGTCATGTAGCCCCCGTGCCGCAGCGCGTCAACGGTTGCCAGCAGATCGCCGCAATCACTGGGCGCGATTGCCGGTGCGATGGGAAATCGCGATCGGCGGGGCGTTTCGCAGGGTCTGGTAGACGACGCAGTAGCGCTCGGTCAGCTTGAGCAGCGAAGCGAGCTGCTCCGGCGTCGCGTCGGTATCGAGTTCGAAGCCGAGCCGGATCGCGGCGAAGCCGACCGGCGCCTCCTTGGCG
>CAZSRR010000006.1:0-175787 GCA_964609175.1 uncultured Bradyrhizobium sp. | reverse complement strand
GCAGAAGGAAATGCTGATGCCGATTGCCGGCAAGAAACCGGCCAAGGAGGCCGCGGCAAAGAAGCCGGCGGCCAAACCGCAGCGGAAGTCGGCGTAGGGTATCCTTGCGGTGGATTCACGGAAAGCTCGCTCCGACACGCCGGATGCGTCGAGATATTTCCCGGGCCGGCCGCTCTGTGCGCCCGCTTTGGAAGTTCTCTGCCCGCGAGGTAGACAGCACGGCTGATCGCATGGCGGCAGTCAGTGGGCGGTGCGGGGAAGCGTCTCATGGCGAGAAAACTGAAGACCTACCAGACCTCGCTGGGCTTCTTCGATCTGGCGGTGGCCGCTCCCTCCATGAAAGCGGCTCTGGAAGCGTGGGGCGCAGACAGCAATCTCTTCCACCAGGGCGCGGCGAAAGAGAGTAACGATCCGGACGTTATCGCGGCGACCATGGCAAAGCCCGGCGTCGTTCTCAGGCGGCCGGTCGGATCCGACGGATCTTTCAGCGAGCATGCCGAACTGCCCACTCATCTTGGCGGTGGTGGACCAACGAAAGCCGCCCGCAAGTCGAAAGGCCCAAAGGCGAAGAAGCCTTCCTCTCGCCCCGTCGATAAGGTTGCGGAACGAAAGGCCGCATTCGACTACGAACGGGAACGGAGGAGCCGCGAGCTTGAACGGGCGAGTGAAGAGGCCGCCAGGCAAAAGGACCGTGAACGCCGGCAGCAGGCCATCAACAAGGCGCAGGCTGCGTTGGACAAGGCCGAGCAGGAGCACGCGAAGCGGGCCGCCGCCATCCAGGCCGAGGTCGAGGCTCTTGAGAAGAGATCGCAAACCGAAGAAGCCCGCTGGGATAAGGAGAAGGAGCGATTGGAAGCCGCGCTGCGGCGCGCGCGGGGTTAGTTTCTGTCATGCTCGGCGCCGGTCCTTCTAATCAGGCGGGCATTCTGGGCAGGTATCACCGATCGAGTTCAGCACGTCGCGAACCTCGGCCGCCGCTGCATCAGGGGAGACCCCTGCTGGCGGGTCTCCGCGGGGGATATCGAAGGCCCGCTGCCGTGCATGCGGATCGGCGCGGTCCTGCATCCAGCCGTGCTCCTCGCACTCGCGGATGGCGCCAGCTTCCTGCAGCACGTCAATCGCCCATCCGCGCATCGTCCGTATCGCCGGTCTTCGTTCACGTGTCATCAGCATGGAAATCGCTCCCGATACGGCGAATCGTTTTCTTCGTCATTCGTTCCGCCTACTAACACATGGCTGGGATTCGCAATGGCGGAGCTCAGGGTCTGGAGCGATACCGCCCGCGAACCCGCGAGGAAATCCAAAGCCAGCTAGCGCTTCATTTCCGTTTGTGCGCGTCCGGCAAGTGCCGGACCGGGCTCTCGTGAACCGAGCCGCGTAGCGTCTCGGCCGTGCGGCTTCGATCCCTCGCGCAAGAGCTGCGGAGCTCCTCGCCGGGGGCACTCGGGAAAGGGGCCCGCCGTCATGAAGTATGCCGGCGTCGTTATCACTGCCCCGTTCCCGGGTGCCCTCTTAACCGGTCTCGTCGCTTCACTCGGTCCCGCGTGCCGCCTTCGGCGTCGCTATGCTCACGCTCCTGCGGGTGCCATTTTCCATTGAGGCGATGCGCCCCTGGCGCACGCCTGATCGAGGCCCGCGCCCCTGGGCACATCAAGCGGGGCCAACCGAGTTCTTGTAAGCCGACCGACGCGGCGTCTCGGTCACACGGGCGTCAACCCTCACGCAAGAGGCTGGGAGTAAGAGTGCCGCCCGGGTTTGCCGTGACGGGTTGAAGGCTGCGAGAGAGGCTCGCGGCGCCTGTCGCGGAGACCCGCGATGTCAAACCATACTGCTCGCGCGCGCGCCGGTCAGGACCGGGCGACCTTATATGACGAAATCACCGACAGGATTATTGCCGAGCTTGAGGCCGGCCGGGTGCCCTGGGTCCAGCCCTGGGGTACGGCCGCGGCCAAAGCGCCGCTGGCCATACCGAAAAACGCGTCGACTGACCGGCAATACAGTGGCGTAAACATCCTGATCCTTTGGGGAGCCGCGATCGAACGGGAATTTACCGGCCAAAGTTGGCTCACTTTTCGCCAGGCGCTCTCCCTTGGAGGTCACGTCCGCAAAGGTGAACTCGGTACCACCGTCGTTTACGCCGACCGGTTCGTGCCCACCGACGAAAGACGACGCGCCGCAGAGACCGGCGAAGAAGCACAGGCGATTCCATTCCTCAAACGATTTACCGTTTTCAACACCGATCAGTGTGAAGAACTGCCCGACGAGATCGCGGCCGCTGCGCCGCCACCGCCGCCGGGCTTGATTGAACCCACAGTCGAAGCCCTGATCAAGGCCAGCGGAATCCCATTTCGGATTGGTGGAGATCGCGCATTCTATGCAGTTGCTGAGGATTATGTACAGGTCCCGCCGCCGCAGGCCTATTTCGAACCGATCAACTGGCACCGCACCGCGCTGCATGAACTGGGTCATGCGACCGGACATCGCTCGCGTCTCAACCGAGACCAGGGCGGATCTTATGGCACGAGAAAATACGCCTTCGAGGAGCTGGTAGCTGAACTCAGTGCCGCCTTCAGCTGCGCGTCGCTCGGGATCGTGCCGACCGTGCGCCATGCCGACTATATCGGCTCCTGGCTTGAAGTCCTGCGCGAAGACAATCGCGCCATCGTGCGCGCCGCCTCGCAGGCGAGCAAGGCCGCGGACTATTTGCTCGGCTTCGTTCCTGAATCCATCGTCCCCGGTTCGCTGGACTCGGTTGCCGCCGATCACCAGGCGGGTGATGCTTCGCCTCCTGCGGCCGCGCGAGAGTGAGAGGAGGGGACGCTGTTCGCGACGGGTTGGAAGCCGAGAGAGAGTCTCACGGCTACCCGTCGTGGAGAAAAAAATGACGAAAGCCGCACAGAAAATCACGCTGTCGCCTTCCCGGGACATTCCCTTCAACAAGCTCGTGCTCAGCCAGTCGAACGTCCGCCGCGTGAAAGCCGGTGTCTCGATCGAGCAGCTCGCCGAAAGCATTGCGCAGCGTACTTTGCTGCAGAGCCTGAGTGTCCGGGCTGTTGTCGATGCAGACGGTAACGAGACCGGCATGTTCGAGGTGCCGGCGGGCGGCAGGCGCTATCGGGCTCTCGAGCTTCTGGTGAAACATAAGCGCATGTCGAAGACGCAGGCGGTGCCGTGTGTCGTTCGTGAAGGGGGCATTGCCGAGGACGATTCGGTGGCGGAGAACGATGAGCGGGTCGGCCTGCATCCGCTTGATCAATTCCGGGCCTTCCAGACGCTCCGCGATCTCGGCATGACCGAGGAAGATATTGCCGCGCGGCATTTCGTGAAGCCTGCGATCGTCAAGCAGCGGCTGCGCTTGGCGTCGGTGTCGCCGAAGCTGCACGAGGTCTATGCCGACGACGGCATGACCCTCGAACAGCTCATGGCGTTCTCGGTGACGGCCGATCACGGCCGCCAGGATCAAGTCTGGGAGAACGTCAGCCGATCCGGTTATGACGAGCCATACCAGATCCGCCGCCTGCTCACCGAGAACACGGTACGCGGGTCCGATCGCCGTGCGCAGTATGTCGGAATCGATGCCTACGAGCAGGCCGGAGGTCCGGTCTTGCGCGATTTGTTCGAGAATGACGATGGCGGTTGGTTGCAGGACGTCGCACTGCTCGACCGTCTCGTCATGGAGAAGCTAAAGTCGGAGGCCGAGACAATCGTGGCAGAAGGCTGGAAGTGGATCTCGGTCGCCGTCGATTTCCCCTATGGTCACACTGGTGGCTTGCGAGAATTGGAGGGAAAGCCCGTCGATGTCACGGTCGAGGAGCAGGCGACCATCGACGCGCTCAACGCCGAGCATGACAGGCTCGAGGCCGAATATCAGAATGCGGACGAGTTGCCCGACGCGGTCGACCAGCGTCTCGGCGAGATCGAAACGGCGCTGCTGGCTTTCGACGACCGATCGGTGGTTTACGATCCCGCCGACATCGTCCGCGCCGGGGTCTTCGTCAGCATCGATTCCGAGGGCCGGCTCTCGATCGATCGGGGTTATGTTCGACCGGAGGACGAGGCGCCCGTGGGCGATCCAGAAATCGGGCACGGCGCCGATACGTCATCGACGGGAGACCAAGAGGTTACGGCCTCGGTGCCCGGCGCGGTCATTTCGGTCGCGGGTAGCCCGATTGGGGCTGAAGAGGACGACGAGGACGTCACAAAGCCTTTGCCGGATCGACTCATCATCGAGCTGACGGCACATCGCACACTGGCGTTGCGGGATGCGCTGGCGGAGAATCCAGCGGTTACGTTCCAGGCGGTGCTGCACAACTTCGTGCTGACGGCCTTTTACCGGTTCTCTTCGTCCGGGAACTGTCTTGAGATCGGTCTTCGTACACCGACGTTTCCCGCTCAAGCCCCCGGGCTGAGGGAGAGCGTGTCTGCGAAGGCCGTTGAGGCGCGACATGAGTCCTGGAAAGCGCGGCTACCGAAGAGCGAGAACGATCTCTGGGATGCGCTCACAGCTCTCGACGGTGGCGCACAGGCCTCCCTGTTCGCTCACTGCGCATCATTTGCGGTGAACGCCCTTTACGAGCCGGCTAACCGCACCAATCAAGGCCATGTCTCCGCCCACGGCGTTCGTACCCGGCTTGACCAAGCCAATATTTTGGCGCGAGCCGTCGGGCTCGACATGGTCCAGGCGGGGTGGAGACCAACCGTCGATAACTATCTCGGCCGCGTTACAAAACCCCGCATCCTCGAAGCGGTTCGGGAAGCGAAAGGCGAGCAGGCGGCGCAACTGATCGACCATCTGAAGAAGACGGATATGGCGAAGGAGGCCGAACGTCTTCTCGGCGGTGTCGGCTGGCTGCCGGAGCCGCTCCGTCTCGTCGACGCTACGGCGGCGCAGGAACAGGATGGTGAAGCCGGGCCGCTGCCGGAATTTCTCACCGACGACGAGGATCGAGACAGTGCCAGCGACGACGATCGGCCACAACTGGACGCCGCAGAATGACTTTTTGATCGCGTGACGGCGCCGGCTGCCGCGCACGCTTTGGGGGCCGGCGCGGAAGCGCCGGTCCCCATTTTTACGAGAAAGCTAAGAGGGAGAGGCCGGCCAGGAAGGGTTTGA
The DNA here is from genome assembly GCA_964609175.1 of uncultured Bradyrhizobium sp. Classification (GTDB taxonomy): domain Bacteria; phylum Pseudomonadota; class Alphaproteobacteria; order Rhizobiales; family Xanthobacteraceae; genus Bradyrhizobium. Next base: position 170,674 of record CAZSRR010000006.1, on the reverse strand, counting down.
ACCGTCTCGGTCCGAGAGAGCGCCGGATGGTTCGACCCATTCCCGCTCTCCCGAGACATCCTGCCATGACCGAACCACTCGTTAGCGGCACCGCCGCGCCGCTTTCAGTCCGTGCCACCGCATCTCTCACCTCCGCCGTCGTCAGGGCCGCGCGACAGCTTTTGACCGATCTCGAACGCGGCCGTCGCATCGATGCCGCTGTCCTGCGCGGCGCGATGGAGGCTGCCTTCGGCGCCTCTGACGCGACCGGCGCCTGGAACTGGAAAATCGCCTACGACGCCTGTGAGGTAGCAACCGTCCTGTTCCTTCGCAAATTCGGCTCGGCCATTCGTGCCAGGGCCGGTTCGCCGGCTGCCATGCTGCCGATGCTTGCGAAGATCGCGAGCTGCTTGCCTACCCATACCCGGCGTTCCCTGGAAAGCGAGGTGATGCAACAATTCTCGACGCCGATCCCCCTTGGTCTGGCGGCATGCACCGCGGCTGGCATTACGCCAACCGATCGCGTCCTGGAACCCTCGGCGGGGACCGGCATGCTCGCCATTTTCGCGGAGGTAGCTGGCGGCGCCGTTGTGTTGAACGAGTTGGCTGAGGCCCGCGCCGACTTGCTCGATCATCTGTTTCCCGCGGCTGATGTAACGCGATTCGACGCCGCACAGATCGACGATCATCTCAATGTCGATATTGTTCCGAGCGTGGTCCTGATGAACCCGCCATTCTCGGCAATGGCGGACGTCGATCGCCGCATGGCGGACGCAACCCTCCGGCACGTCACTTCGGCGCTAGCGCGCCTTTGCGACGGCGGGCGTCTCGTCGCCATCACCGGCGCCACCTTCGCCTATGACGATCCAGCGTGGATCGACGCCTTCGTCCGTCTCCAGGAACGGGGTCGCGTCGTATTCTCTGCCGCGATCGGTGGCGCTGTCTTTGCGAAGCACGGGACTCGCACCGACACGAGGCTGCTTGTGATCGACAAGCAGCCCGCCATCGATCCGACCGTGTTCCCTGTCTCGCCTGGTATGGCGAGCGATGTCGCCACATTGCTTGACTGGGTGACCAAGCATGTTCCTCCCAGGCTACCAGTTGTCACTCCGGTCGTGGTCGATGCCATCAGACGTCCTGCGATCCCACGAACGGTCGGAGCTTCTGCGACGCGTCCGTCGTCTACACCGGCGATCCCGGCACCAGAAGGCGTTGAACTCGCCTACGAGACCGTCGAGTGGACTCCGCCGGAAGGTGTCCGACTTACCGATGCGCTTTATGAAGGATATGGATTGCAATCGATCCGTATTTCCGGATCGCATGCGCATCCGACTAAACTCGTACAGTCCGCAGCGATGGCCTCGGTCGCACCTCCGAAGCCATCCTATCGGCCGCATTTGCCTTCGGGCCTGGTGACAGATGGAGTTCTGTCGGACGCCCAGCTTGAAAGCATCATTTATGCTGGCGAGGCGCATTCGGAATTTCTCGCGGGCTCCTGGACAGTCGATGCGACTTTTGACGTTGTGGCCGCCGCTCGTGAGGATACTCCAAATGCTGTCCGCTTTCGCCGTGGCTGGTTCCTGGGCGACGGTACAGGAGCGGGCAAGGGACGGCAGGTCGCTGGCATCCTGCTCGACAACTGGCTGAAGGGCCGCCGTCGTGCGGTCTGGATCAGCAAGTCGGACAAGCTGATCGAGGATGCGCAGCGCGACTGGTCGGCGCTCGGCATGGAGCGCCTCCTTGTTACACCTTTGTCCAGATTCCGCCAGGGGACACCGGTCCGGCTCGTGGAAGGTGTCCTGTTTACGACCTACGCTACGCTGCGCACCGACGAGCAAGGAGAAAAGCTTTCACGCGTGCAGCAGATCGTCGAATGGTTGGGCCCGGACTTCGACGGCGTCATCATCTTTGACGAGAGCCACGCGATGCAGAACGCGGTTGGCGGTAAAAGCGAGCGCGGTGACCCCAAGGCGATTGCTTGCAATCGTCCGGGGGCAGCGTCCCAGCAAGGGCGCGCGGGGCTTCGCCTCCAGCACGCACTGCCGAATGCCCGCGTCGTCTACGTCTCCGCGACGGGCGCTACGACGGTGCACAATCTTGGCTACGCCCAGCGGCTCGGCTTGTGGGGTGGCCACGATTTCCCATTCGCCAGCCGTGCGGAATTCGTCGAGGCAATCGAGGAAGGTGGCGTTGCGGCAATGGAGGTGCTGGCGCGTGACCTCAAGGCGCTAGGTCTCTATGCGGCGCGCTCGCTCTCATACGAAGGCGTCGAGTATGAACTTATCGAGCACCAGCTCACGCCCGAACAGGTCCGGATTTATGACTCCTATGCCGGCGCTTTCAGTATCATCCACAACAACCTCGAAGCCGCGATGCGAGCCGCCAACATCACGGGCGAGACCGGCACACTGAACGGACAAGCGAAGTCCGCTGCCCGATCCGCCTTCGAAAGCGCCAAGCAACGCTTCTTCGGGCATCTGCTGACCTCGATGAAGACGCCGTCGCTGATCCGGTCAATCGAGCGCGATCTTGACGCTGGACACGCAGCCGTCATCCAGATCGTCTCGACCGGCGAGGCGCTGATGGAACGCCGCCTCGCGGAGATCCCAACCGAAGAGTGGGCCGACGTCCAGGTCGACATCACCCCGCGCGAATACGTGCTCGACTATCTCGCTCATTCCTTCCCGGTTCAGCTATACGAACCCTTCACCGACTCGGAAGGCAACCTCTGCTCCCGGCCTGTTTATCGCGACGGCCAACCGGTCGTGAGCCGGGAAGCCGTCGCGCGCCGCGGCCGCCTGATCGAGAAACTTGCCTCGTTGCCGCCGGTGCCTGGGGCGCTGGATCAGGTCGTCCAGCGCTTCGGCACGGATATGGTCGCCGAAGTGACCGGTCGCTCGCGCCGGATCATCCGTAAGGGTGATCGGCTGGTGGTCGAAAGCCGCGCAGGCTCGGCCAACCTCGCCGAGACCTCGGCGTTCATGGACGACGTCAAACGTATCCTGGTGTTCTCGGACGCAGGCGGCACAGGGCGCAGCTATCATGCCGAGTTGTCGGCGCGGAATAGGCGACTGCGCGTCCATTACCTGCTCGAACCCGGTTGGAAAGCGGACGCCGCTATTCAAGGCCTCGGCCGCACCAACCGGACCAACCAGGCGCAACCGCCGCTGTTTCGGCCCATCGCCACCGACGTGAAGGCGGAAAAGCGTTTTCTCAGCACCATTGCCCGCAGGCTCGATACGCTAGGGGCCATCACACGCGGTCAGCGGCAGACCGGAGGGCAAGGCCTGTTCCGGCCTGAGGACAATCTCGAAAGCCAACACGGCCGAGATGCATTGCGTCAGCTCTACATGCTGCTGGCGCGGGGCAAAGTCGATGGTTGCTCGCTCGACAGGTTTGAGGACGCGACCGGCCTGAAGCTTACGGATACCAATGGGCTGAAGGACGAGTTGGCGCCCATTACGACCTTCCTCAACAGGTTGCTGGCGCTCACCATCGAGCTGCAGAACATCCTCTTCACCGCCTTCGAGCAGTTGCTGACCGCTCGCATCGAGGGCGCGATCGCATCGGGTATCTACGACGTTGGCTTGGAAACGCTCCGCGCCGAGAGCTTTATCGTCACTGACCGGCGGACGATCTATGTTCATCCCGGCACCGCCGCGGAGACCAGGCTTCTCACTATCACCCAGCGCGAACGCAATCATCCGGTGCGGCTGGATGAGGCCTTTGATCGGCTCTGCGCCGCGCGGGCCATCCTGCTGATCAACGAGCGTTCGGGACGTGCGGCCGTGCAAATTCCGGCCGCGAGTTTCATGCTTGACGATGGCGAGATCGAGCGACGCATCCGATTGATCAGACCAATGGAGCAGCACAGCGTCCCCTTGAGGATGATGGCAGAAAGCCATTGGGTCGAAGCGGATCGTGCGCGGTTCGTTGCAGCCTGGCAGGCGGAGCTTGCGGAGGTGCCCGAGTTCACGGATAGCACCATCCATGTAGTGTCGGGGTTACTGCTGCCGATCTGGAAACGGCTGCCGAACGAGTCGACCCGCGTCTATCGGCTGCAGACCGACGCCGGCGAGCGCGTCATCGGCCGCAAGGTTTCTGCCGCCTGGGTTGCGAACGTCCTTACCTCGGACACACCGAAATTGGCGCCAGATGCCGCCTTCGCCGCGCTGTTGGAGGGCCGGACCGTTCTTGACCTCGCCGAAGGGCTCCAGCTTCGCCGCGTCCGGGTCATGGGTGCACACCGCATTGAGCTTTCCGGGTTCGATGACGTGATGCGTGATCGACTGCGGGCTTACGGCCTTTTTGCGGAGATCATCTCCTGGAAGCTGCGCATGTTCGTGCCATCAGATGCGCAAGGCGTCGAAGTCCTGTCGAGGGTGCTCGACCACTATCCGATCGCGCGCGTCGGCGAACGGGAGGCCGCGTAATGCGGCGCGACGCTGCCGAATTGGCGCACCGCCTCGCGCGCGAGGCCGAAGCGGTGTGTCGTTACTATCTCTCCAACGGCCGGCGAGAGGGGCGGTACTGGTTGGTCGGCGACGTCCACAATGCGCCGGGTCGCTCGATGTTTGTACGTCTCCAGCAGTCGACGAAAGGGCCCGCCGGCAAATGGACCGATGCTGCGACCGGGGAGCATGGCGATCTCCTCGATGTCATCCGCGAAAGCCAAGGTCTGCGTGACTTTCGGGAGGTCGCCGGGGAGGCAAGACGCTTTTTGAAGCTCCCTCGCACCGAACCAGATCTCGCCCCAAAGCGCGTGTGTCCGAAAGTCCCGTCTGGATCACAAGAGGCCGCAAGACGACTGTTTTCGATTTCTGGTCCAATCCAGGGGACTGTGGCCGAGACGTATTTGCGGCGTCGCGGAATCACGCATGTCCACCATGGTGGCAGCCTGCGCTTCCACCCACGCTGCTATTATCGATCCGATGAACACCTGCCGACCGAAACCTGGCCGGCAATGATCGCTTGCGTCACGGATATCGCTGGTCGGATCACTGGCGTGCACCGAACCTGGCTCGATCCGGATGACTTCGATCGCGTTCGGCTGGGTAAAGCCCCGATCGATACCCCACGACGGGCGATGGGCGATCTGCTTGGCAACGCAGTTCGCTTCGGTTCGGGGGATGACGTACTTGTCGCGGGCGAGGGGATCGAGACCATGCTGTCGTTGCGCTGTATGCTGTCGACCTTGCCGATGGCCGCAGCACTCTCCGCCAATCACCTCGGCGCTATCGACTTCCCGTTGAGCTTGCGCAGGCTCTATATAGCTCGCGACGCCGATGCCGCCGGAGACACGGTGGTGGCAGTTCTGACGCAGCGCGCAAAAGCCGCCGGGATCGAAGCGATCGCACTGTCGCCCCGGCTGGGTGACTTCAACGAAGATCTGCATATCTTCGGTCTCGACGCCCTCCGGGCAGCGTTGTGGACTCAGCTCGTACCGGAGGATGTCGAACGCTTCTTGCTTTCGCCTACTTCCGTGGCATAAGGCCAGCCCCGCTTCGATCTCGCCAAATCAGCCAAAGGGGCAGCACCTTGTCGGACTCGGTCGCACCCACGGCCTTCTAGAGGGCGATCGGACGGCAAGCGGCCCGGGCCGGCAATGGCTGCGCCCGGCTATTTTCCGCCACGCGCGGGCGACGCGAGAGCACATCTTGGATGATTGAACCGCGCGTTTTGCATCGCGAAGCAAAATAGCCGGCCTCCGCCATCCTCCGCTGTCGCTGCGGCCCTCCGCTTCCGCTTCGGGTTCTGGCCCGTCCCGCCCGCCGCCTGAGTGATCGCCACGAAGGCCGCGATAGGCGCGGCCGATCCGACAAGGGAACTCTCCCATGACCGATCATGACGACATCGAACCACCGCACGACTCATCTTCGACCGACCACGTCCTGAGCGAACTACAGCTCTTCGGTTACCGTCCATTCGACGACCAGCCCGATCCGAGACCGCTTCCCGAGGGCAAGATGATCACCGGCGCTGTCGCCGATATCTTCGACGCCCTGGTCGCGACCCTGAACGACACCCGGCTTGAACCGGATCTCGAGGACCTGCTCTGGTCGACCGTCAATCTGTTCCACCGTGCTGCGGATCGGATCGAACGCGAACTCGACAACAATGAGCAAGCGCAACGCAAGAGCCGGTACGAGCAGAACGGCTCGGAAGTGAGATCGGTCGAACTGGAGCGCCTGACGGGCGAAGGCATTACGCTGATCGAGCGCCGCAATTGTCTGGAACTGTTTCGCGATCAGGCGATCGAGCGCTTTGAGGTCCACACCGGTTCGATCTGGCGCCCCCGATCGGGTTCACTGGTGAACCATCGCACGCTTACCGCAGCGATGATCGACTCCAGAGACTACCTCGCAGCCAAACGCCGTGCTGAGACCGAGGTCATGTTGCCGCCCGGGCCCAAGGTCGCACTGACGGGTGGTCTCGACTTCAACGACCACCACCTGATTTGGGACCGCCTCGACAAGGTTTACGCCAAGCATCCCGACATGGTCCTGATCCACGGCGGCTCGCCAAAGGGCGCCGAATTGATCGCCGCCAAATGGGCTGTTAACCGCAAGGTGCCGCAGGTCGCTTTCAAGCCGGATTGGACCAGGCACGCCAAGGCAGCGCCGTTCAAACGCAACGACGCCATGCTCGAACTACTGCCGATCGGTGTCATGCATTTCCCGGGTACGGGAATTCAAGGCAACCTCGCCGACAAGGCGAAGCGCCTCGGCATTGCCGTCTGGAAGTTCGGCGGCGCGTGAGCGCCGTCTTGGCTACCTTGCGAACCAGGTGGAGTTGCAAGCGCCGCAACTCCGCCAAGTTTCGACTTTATGTCCAAAATTGCGCCGCGGTGGTGGTGGAAGGCGCGACCGTTCCCTCTATGCAAACGGAGCCACCACCATGCTTGCCCTCGGAATTGTGCTCAACACCGTCGGCCTCGCCTTGTTCTGCTGGCTGATCTTCGCGCTTGCGGTCTATGCCGTGCCGTTTTTCGTCGCCGTCAGCATCGGCATGTTGACGTTTCATAGCGGCGCTGGCGTTATCGGCGTGCTCCTCATTGGCATTTTCGCTGGTGCATCGACGCTCGTTATGGGGCAAACCGCATTTGCAATGACGCGGTCGACGATCTTGCGTGCGGCAATCGGGGCCGTTTTCGCCGTCCCGGCCGCCATTGCCGGCTATCATGTGGTTCTCGCGATGTCGCTGATCGGACTGCCTTCCCTGGCTTGGCGTGAGGTCTTTGGTTGTCTCGGCGCAGTTTCCGTTGGCGCTACGGCATGGATGCGGTTGACACTCTTCGCCGAACCCCACCCGTCGGTACCGAGCGGGGCGGTTGGGAGTGGGCTTCAGGCGACTTTCACGGCCGCCACCCGCGGCGGATAGTCTCGACCACCTTGGTTGTCGAACAGGTTCGCGTAGATCGGCGCATTGAAGGAGGGATCGTCCCGTTCAAACGAGAAGGTGCACGCCTCCTACTAGAGGGCATCGAGCAGACTGCCCCGATCTCGGCTCGGCCAACGTAGATGCGGTGGCTGGGGGCGTTGTCGTTCGAGCGGTTGGCTTCTGCGACGATACGAACGCCCTTGGCCTGCAAACTCAGGGTGACAATCTCGCCTTGGAAATCGTTGCCGACCTTCTTGAAAGAACCGATGGTAGCCATGTCACTTCTCCTGTTGTGCTTCGAGCCCGCGACCACCGCGGCCTCGATGGCGATCTGGCCGAAGACCGGCTGCGCCTCGATCGTCTGAGCCGCAACGCCGTCGCTTAAGACTTTCTTCCCCTGGGCTAACGCCCATTCCTCGCGAGGCAAGAAAGTCTTCACGCCGGCGTCCTCCGCTGCGCTGCGGCCCGAGCGGGTGCGTCGCCGATCGTCTTCCGCCTGTAGATCGCCATCGAGGCCGCGGTGGTCGCGGGCTCGAAGCACAACAGGAGAAGTGACATGGCTACCATCGGTTCTTTCAAGAAGGTCGGCAACGATTTCCAAGGCGAGATTGTCACCCTGAGTTTGCAGGCCAAGGGCGTTCGTATCGTCGCAGAAGCCAACCGCTCGAACGACAACGCCCCCAGCCACCGCATCTACGTTGGCCGTGCCGAGATCGGGGCCGCCTGGTCGAAGCGTTCGGAAGAGGGCCGTGACTACCTATCGCTCAAGCTCGACGATCCCTCCTTCAACGCGCCGATCTACGCGAACCTGTTCGACGACGAGGGCGGCGAAGGCTACACTCTGCTTTGGTCGCGGCCGCGGAAGAACGGCGAGTGAGACTCAACCTCCGCCAAGCCCCGCCCGAGCTGCTCGGGCGGGGCTTTTCTTTACAACCGCGCAATATGGCTCGCAAACGGCGCCAACTAGATCCGCGCCTGACCTAGGCTCCTCATTCGTTTTGCTGGGCCTACAGAATTCTCATCTGGCAAAAAATGTTATCGACGTGGCTGACACCTCGCGTGAGCAGTGCTATTTCTTCTTGCGACGCGGGCGCGCCGGCTTGCGACCTTTGGGCAAAGGCTTGGGCGTCGTTGCTCCTTTGGGCGGCTGAACGAACAACTCGGATAAATGAACATCCAGCGTACCGGCGATTCGATCGAGAAGGTCAATTGTCGGGTTCTCCGATTGCCGCTCAAGACCACTCATATATGAGCGGTCAATCCCGGCATCGTACGCCAATTGCTCTTGCGGAATGCCGCGATCCACGCGGATCCGGCGCACATTCCAGGCCACAAGCGCACGAGCTTTCATGCGCCAAAGCAGCCATTTAGTAGGCCATCAAACCACTGGCTATAGCCTTAGTATTTCGGTAAGTTCGTCTCGAATGCAGTCGACGAAGTCCGCGCGTAAGCTTACATGAAAGAGCCGGCGTTAGATCCAGATGTTGCGGACGTGGCGCCGAATGAGTCGGTGCTGACGACCTATGATGAACAGCATTTGGTGACCTATTGGCGGCTTCTTGATGCCGAAGCCGCCGGCGCCGACTGGAAAGAAGTGGCTCGAATCGTGCTGCACATCGATCCGGATCGCGAGCCGGTGCGCGCCCGCAACGCATTTGACAGTCACTTGGCACGAGCAAGATGGATGGCAGACCACGGCTACCGCGACTTACTTCGCGGCGGTACGACCGAATAGCGAAGAAAAATCGTTCGCATTTCGTAATTAGAACAGAATTCTCCCGCCGACAGCGTGATCGCCTGCAGGCATCACGCAATGCACAATTGCTGACTTCCCCAACAACTCCAGGCTTCATAGAGATAGGCCGTAATCGTTGTACGGCAGGGGATCAGAGCAGTGTCTGAGATCGACTGGCGCTCACCGGAAGCGTATCGGCAAGCCATTAAATCGGGGGAGATGGCAGATTTCGCTTGGGAGTCACTCCGGCGGAGTACGAATTATCAAATGGCTTACCGGAACGCTCGACCGAAAGGCGGGCAGGTGACGTCCGACTTCCGGAGGAGATGGGGCGTCTGCTTTCGCTCATGACCCGCAGGGGTCCTTCTACGAACAAACGATCTTCTGGGCGCCCGAGGCCTTGCCCACCGTGCTGCCGATCGTTCGGAACGTGTCGGCCTCGCAAGACGCCGGCGCGATGCTACCGCTTGACGAGCTTGCATCGGGCAGCATCAAACAGGCATCGGACGGCTGGCATGCCGTGTTGCGCATTCAGGGAGCGCAACATCACCTCTGGCTGAAAGAGGCGCCGCAGCTGGGTGTCTCTTATGCAGCCGAATTACCGCTCGATCCAGATTTTGAGATCCGCGCGCGTGCCTCACATCGGCTGTGGCGCGCCATCAACGGTCGTCCGTCAGGACCGCCCTTCCATCAGCTTTCGGCACAGCGGCGCGAACGGTTGGCCTTGGCGCTGCGAGCGCTCGATGGTCACATAGACGGCGCCTCCTACCGCGTGATCGCCGAGGTGCTGTTCGGCCGAAAACACATTCCGGAAAGCGCCTGGAAGACCCACGAATTGCGCAGCCGCACCATCCGCCTGGTGCAGGCTGGCTTAGCCTTGATGCGTGGCGGCTATCGCGCCTTGCTTCGTCCACCATCTCGCAAGGAATAGGGCAGGGGTGCCGAAAATCGCACCCGTATCTTCGGCATCCCCCTAGGCATTTCTACTGCGCCATCGTGACCGTCGACGCGCGGTCACAACGGATCGCGCTCCAGACGATCACGGAGCTACGCAAATGCCCGATCCGAACGCTGGCTTGCTGCAGCGATATCTGCGGACGCCAGAAGCTGCTCGATTTCTCAGTCTGTCCGGCCGGACCCTGGAAAAGCACCGAACCTACGGCACGGGTCCAGCCTATCGGAAGCTCGGCGGACGCGTCGTCTATGCGCTGGAGGACCTGAAAGCCTGGGCCGATCGCGGCGCCAAGACTTCGACCTCTGATCCCGGCACAGGCACCGTGCTGCCGGCCAAGCGGCATGCGCCCATACCGTATGCCGGCCGGCCGCGCCGCTGAACGCCGCTAGGGGACTATCTCGATGCGCCGCAGACACATCTCCGAACGGGAACAGCTAAGTCTCTTCCGGGCGCTGTCTGGCGCTCTCGCGCCACGCGATGCGCAGGATTTGATGGCCTATCCGTTCTTCTCCCTCGCCAAATCCAGGCGCGTCGTTCCCATCGACTTCCGCGCCGGCAAGATTGCCATTCGCGTCGAAGCCGTGCCCGAGCATGGCATGGCTACGATCTGGGACGCTGACGTCCTGATCTGGGCGGCGTCACAGATTGTCCAGGCCCGCGACGGCGGATTAAAGACCTCCCGCCTGATGGCTGCAACGCCGTATGAAATTTTGACCTTCGTTGGTCGCGGCACCAGCGTTCGGGACTACGACCGTCTCAAGGCCGCACTCGACCGGCTGCAATCGACCACTGTCATGACGTCGATCCGTCAATCGACCGATCGGCGGCGGCACCGATTCTCCTGGATCAATGAATGGAAAGAGACAGCCGACGCCCACGGCCGGCCCCGCGGATTGGAGCTGATCCTGCCGGACTGGTTCTATGCCGGCGTGCTGGATGACGCGCTCGTGCTCACCATCGACCGGGCGTATTTCGACCTGACGGGTGGCCTCGAACGCTGGCTTTATCGCATTGTTCGCAAGCACGGCGGCAGCCAGAAGGGTGGCTGGAGCTTCGACTTTGTTCATCTCCACGCCAAATCCGGCAGCCTCTCGCCGCTCAAGCATTTTGCCTATGACCTGCGCGAGATCGTCCGCCGTCAGACATTGCCGGGCTACCAACTCGTCATTGAGCGCGGCTTGCGCGGCGACGAGCGTCTGGCCTTTACGCCGATTGCCGTCGATCCCATCGCGGCGCGTCTGCGCAAGCGCGGTCTGAATGCTAGCCCGGGGGAAAACCTGTGAATCAGTTCGTGCTATTGGGGACGACAACCGACGTGCCAACGGGGACCCAATCCTCGTGTTATCGGGGACCAGAATCTGATGAAACGTCTTGGCACTCAACGACTTGCCGCGGCCGTAACTTTACTAACCTGGAATCCTTCGGATTCCTTCTAACGAGGTCCCGGCCTGTTGGTAAGCGGGCGTTCTTCGTGAACTCACACCAAAGGGCGCGGACCGGCCATCGCTGCAGCAAAGACGGTTCGCGACCCGGGAATTGGACCGCTGCTGAGTTAGGCGCCGATCGTGCTTCGCAGCGGTTTAGCACTCCAAAGGGCTCGCTGCAGCCGGCGGAGCTGGGCGCAAGGCGCAGCCTGTCTGTGTTGCGATTCAGCAGAGCAAATTCTTCATCGATTGCGTCCGGCCTGCGCCACCGTTCGAAGATCGCATCCTTTGGGCGCGGAATATGCGTTGCCATCGGGCATGGCGACTTGTTCACGATCGAAATCCTCCATGATGACGGCGGAGCTGCATGAGCGACCTCACGCATGTTGAACTGCTGTGGCTTGAGAAGCGGATCGAAAACTGGATTCGCTTCGGCCGGGTGGCAGCCGAACAGATATTGGACCGGCGACGCCGTGTCGTCTCATTTGCACCGGGCAGCATCTTTGCCTTCGTGCGCTGGACGTCCAGCGACTACGGAACCGTCGTTTCAAAGATCGATATCTTGCGTGCCGTTACGCCGGGCCAGCGCTGTGCGACCGTGCCCTATGTACGCCCAGGCGGCGATATTTTGCTGCGGCTCTCCGGTTGGCCGAAAGTCGAGCGGGTGCTGCAATTGATTGACGCCGTCGAGGCGCTCGGCATCAATGCTGCCGACGCAGCGCCTGACTACTGGCATCACGCACACAACCGCCTGTCCGTCGGTGAGGCGCCGAGGTCCTACTCGCGGTCGCGGCATCAGATCTGGCTTCAACGCCGGAAGATCGCGCCATGAAGCACCGGATGACGACGCTCCTGACGATGTTCGGTTCGGTCGCCTTGCTGGCCTCGGTGATCTGCGCGAAGCCTGTTGCCCTGTACGTCTGGAATGCCTCAGAGAGCGCCCCGCTTGGACTCTATCGCCTGCAGCCCGTCGACAGGCTGTTTGTCACCGAACTGGTTGCAGTCCTGCCGCCGGAGCCGCTTGCGGCGTTCCTTGTCGAGGGCGGCTATCTGCCGCGCGGTGTGCCGATGCTGAAGCGCGTCCTGGCACTCCCCGGGCAAACGGTTTGCAGGAATGGCCTCACCATTACCGTCGATGGGATCAAACTTGGCGAGGCGCGCGATCGCGACAGGCGTGGCCGTCCGCTCCCGATCTGGCAGGGCTGCCGCGTCGTCGCGCGAGATAACGTCTTCCTCATGAACTGGCAGTCAACCGCCTCGCTGGACAGCCGCTACTTCGGGCCACTTCCTGCCTCCGCAGTGATCGGCAAAGCGGTACCCGTGTGGACTAACGAGGAGTAATCATGCACGAATTCCCCTACAACCCGCCGGATTACGGCTCATCCGAAAGGGACTCCACTCTTTCCTTTCCGGCCATCAGTGAAGCGTCGTTCTCACGTCTGCAAAGGGAGGCCTTTATCTGTGAGCTGGCTGGCTCGGCCGCGCGGCTTCGTCCGCTCCGACGTACCGTGCTCGTTATTGTGGCGGTCGCGCCATTCGTGCGTCAGATCACTGTTTCCGCGCTCTTTCGAGCCTGGCGTGCGTGCACAGGCCTTGTCGCAAATAGACGTGCTGATGGCATACGGGCGATGCCTTCGGCCCGCGCTCTACTCGTCGCTTCGCTCCTCACCGAGCCACCCTACGGGTGTCTCGGCCCTTCGGGTAACGATCGCTATCGCAAACGCTCGCTTCGCTCGCAAACAGCGGGCGCTTCGCAAGTCAACTGCCAAGTTGCGGCGGCTCTTTCGCAGTGAATCGGCCACCAGTCGACGAATTCGGGCAGGGGCTTTTGGAGGATCCACCGCATGATCCGAACTGCATTTTGCCGCAAATCGCCGCGAGTACCGAGAGTCTGTTGGCTTGGAAGTTGGGCCCTAGGAACCATCGACGGAGGACAGCAAGGGAAAAGCGCCGCCTCCAGTCGGGCGCATGTGGTTGGTGGAGTTGAGGTTTTAAGAGGCACCAGGAATGATCAAGCCGTCGCTCCATTCCAAATCGTCAAGGAAATCAGCGCAGCGAGAGCCGTCGGCCAAGGCAAGTTTGCGGTGAAACCATCATGAGCCAGCGCGACAATGACCTTCGTGTTCGCCCTGGCCGCATTCGCGACAGCGGACGTAGTTCCTCGCGTCCGAAGAGCTTTGTCGGCCAAGTCATGCGAGCGGCCAAGAAGGCCGGGCATGTCGGCGACGGTTTTGGTCGCGGTAAAGGTGGAGCGAGCCGGTCGCACTTCGGACGAGGCCGGCGTGCCGCGCTATCCTTGTCACTCCGCTCGACCTCACGGCGCGTCGTGATGAAGGCGCGTGTGGTCCGTCACCACGGCACGCGCTTTCGCTCGGCCCCGTTGACCAAGCACATCACCTATTTGAAGCGCGAGGGCGTGACGCGTGACGGTACGGACGCCCGGATGTTCGATGCGACGTCGGATGCGGCGGAAGAGCGCGCCTTTGCTGAACGATGTGAGGACGACCGCCATCATTTTCGATTTATCATTTCTCCGGAGGATGCCGCCGAGCTCGGCGACCTCCGCACGTTCACCCGCGAGCTGATGACTGACGTCGCGCGAGATCTCGGAACCAAACTGGACTGGATTGCGGTCGACCACTGGAACACCGACAATCCGCATATTCATGTGCTGATCCGCGGCCGCGCGGAGGACGGCCAGGATCTGGTCATCAGCCGCAATTACATCTCCCGCGGATTCCGGGATCGTGCGGCCGAGCTCGTCACGCTCGAGCTGGGGCCGCGCAGCGAGCGGGACATCCAGTCCGCCCTGGAAAGGGAGGTTGAGGCCGAACGCTGGACCAGCCTCGATCGGGCGCTGTGTATCGCCGCCGACGAGGGCGCCGGTGTGGCGGACCTTCGGCCACATGCGTCTGGCGAAGACTTGAGCCTCCGCCGCCTGATGGTCGGTCGGGCAGCCAGACTGGAACGTCTCGGTCTTGCCGATCAAGTTGCACCCGGCTGCTGGACGCTGAAGCCTGGTATCGAGGACAAGCTGCGTGAGCTGTCAATTCGCGGCGATGTCATCAAGACCATGCATCGGGCGATGACCGTTCGTGGCCGCGAGCCGGATGTCTCCGGCTTTGCCTTGCACGGCGAGGAACCGACAGATCCCGTGCTCGGCCGGCTGGTCGAGCGCGGACTGCAGGACGAACTGAAAGGCTCGGCCTATGCGATCGTGGAGGGAATCGATGGACGAACCCATCACGTCAGGTTCACCGATATCGAAATGACCGGCGATGCCACGCCCGGCGCGATCGTGGAGGCGCGATCTTACGATGATGCGAAAGGCGCCAAGCGGCTCTCGCTCGCCAACCGATCGGATCTCAGTATTGAGGCTCAGGTCACCGCGCCGGGAGCGACCTGGATTGACCGGCAGTTACTCGCGCCGGATTCGATCGTGGCAAGCAGCGGTTTCGGATCCGAAGTGCGCGAAGCCATGGACCGCCGGGTTGACTATCTCGCAGGCGAAGGCCTTGCGCGCCGTCAGGGGGCAAGGGTCATCTTTGCCCGCGATCTCCTGAGCACGCTGAGGCGGCGGGAGCTCGACGCGACGGTTGCAAGGCTCTCGGCCGAAACGGCGTTGATCCACAATCCGTCGTCGGAGGGCGAACGCATCGCGGGCGTCTATCGCCAGCGCATAACGCTCGCGTCAGGCCGGTTTGCCATGATTGACGACGGGCTTGGATTCCAACTCGTACCTTGGCGGCCCGCCCTTGAGCAGCATCTCGGTCGACAGGTATCCGGCATCGCCGCAAGTGGCGGCGGTGTGACCTGGAGCTTTGGAAGGAAAATGAGCCTGGGAATCTGATTGGCGGACTGCCCGGCACTTCCGCGCCATGTCGCACCTCGCGCCGGCCGCCAGGTGCCATGCAATCTGGATCGGCCTTCTTTTACGCCGATCTATCCGAACGCACGATGGTTGCGATTGAGCGGTTGCTCGGGGACCGTGAGTAGCCCTTTTGTTCAGCGCGCCGCTGCTTCAAACGCGCGCTGTAGGAAATCAGGCTTTCAAAAGGTCCAACGATGAAGCCCAGAATTGGCGTCTACCTCTCGGAGCAGATGGCCGCGCGGCTAGCGGCAGCCGCCAAACGTCCTGGCGCCAGCAAGTCGGCGCTCGTTGAGGCCGCCCTGGCTCAGTTCTTCGGATCGGACGACGATAGCGATAATCTCCCGGTAGATCGACGCCTTTCGCTTATGAGCCGGCAGCTCGAACAGCTCGATCGGGATCTTAGGGTTGTCAACGAGAGTGTCGCGCTGCAGGCTCGATACCAGCTTGCGGTGACGCCGCCGCTATCGGCAGCAGCTCTGCGGGCCGCGTGTGCGCTGGGGTCGGAGCGGTTCGATGAATTTGCCACACAGGTTTGGCGGCGCGTTCAGTCGGGGACTTCACTCGTGCATGAGACGGTGGATCGGCTCGGCCACAAGAGAGGTACTCTCGCTGACGGCTTTGGGAAGGGAGTGGCAAAGACCTCTTCGCCAGTTCACGAGCCATATCTCCGCACGTCAAACCCGGTTGGCATCGAAGTAGAGCACTCCGCTGCCGTCCGGGAGGGCGGCAGCCTGTTCAACTTTCCAGGGAAGGCGGGACTGCCTCTGCACTAGACCTGTTGCGGAGCAGACAATTGCTCACGAAGAATCGGTCGAACAGCCACTGCGGTCTCCACCATCCGGCCATGCGACTGGACGCCGACGTGTCGGCAGCTGGACAGAAAACTGGCACCTGATTCTGCGGGTGTTCCTGCCGTTCGTTGCTGCTTACTATCTCTCATTTCTGTTCCGGACGATCAATGCAACTGTCGCCGGCTCCTTGACTGCAGAATTTGGCCTCAGCGCTGGCGACCTTGGCCTGCTGACGTCGGTTTACTACCTGACTTTCGCGGCTGCCCAGATTCCGATCGGCATCTTGTTGGATCGGTATGGTCCGGGGCGGATCCAAGGTGTCGTGATGGTTGCCGCAGCCTTTGGCGCGGCGCTATTTGCCGTCTCGGATAATTTTTGGCTGCTTCTCGGCGGCCGAGCGCTGATCGGTCTTGGTGTCGCCGCATCATTGACCGCCGGCTTGAAGGCCCTCGTGCTCTGGTTTCCCAGCGAACGTATCCCACTCCTCAACGGCCTGATGATCATGTTGGGTGCCTTGGGCGCAGTGACGGCAACTTTGCCTGCGGAATTTCTGCTTGTCTCGATGGGCTGGCGAGCATTGTTTGTGCTGCTCGCGATTGTCTCGGCCGGATGCGCGCTTATCATCTATTTTGTCGTCCCAGAGGTGTCGGCAGCTATGTCAGTGGCGGGCGGACCAACGCCTAACAGTTTAAGGACGATTTACGCAGACCCACGCTTCTGGCGCCTGGCTCCCCTTTCGGCCACCTGTATCGGGACGGCCTGGTCGTTGCAGGGACTGTGGGCGGCGCCGTGGCTCAGGGATGTGGAGGGCCTCGACCGGTCGGAATTGCTGCAGCATTTGCTGATCATGGCAATCGCATTGAGTTTGGGCGCGTTTACGTGGGGTGTCGCGGTCGATCGATTGCGCCGACGTGGTGTCGGACCGCGAGCGCTGTTGGGCCTTCTCGCCATAATTTTTATCGCCGCTCAGTTAGCACTGATCATGCGCTTGCCGCTTCCGTCGTATGTCCCGTGGATCGTCGTGGCGGCGGTCGGTGCTGGAACTGTCCTCAGTTACGCGATCCTGGGCGAGTATTTTCCCACCGAGCTGGCGGGTAGGGCCAATGCGGCTCTGAACCTCTTCCACATCGGAGGCGCGTTCGTCGTACAATATATGACGGGCTTAGTGGTTCAGCTCTTTTCTCCCACAGATGGGCACTATCCTGAGATCGCATACCAGACCGCGTTTGCTTTGAACGTCGGCCTGCAGATCGCGGCTGGGGTCTGGTTTGCTCGAACTTGGGTCCTGACGCGCCAGTGCGATAGACAGTCAGCGCGCGTCAAAACTGGCGTGAGGCGTATTTCTATCAGTAACTTGATGAGCGGCACCGAATCGCTTCGAGCGTGAAGGAAACGCCATGCGAGGGCTATCGCAGGGCGCAACAATGGCGGCAAGATCACGACCTCGCAGGTACATCATTTTTGGCGTCAACCCGCCGCGCCGTGCGATCCAGGCGCGTACAGGAGCTGGATAGGTCTTCATTAGGTCTTCCGTCCCGGATGCACTGATGACACGTTTGCCGGAGTTATCGAACATCCATGCGGCATGGAAACCAAGGATCGCATTTTGGGTGGCGCAGATACGGTTGTTCGGTACCAATCCGAGTACCATTGTGCAGGCCGAAACGCATTTGCCAGCAATGACGACGGGCTCGCCGGAGTCGCGCACCTGTCGGAAGCGCGTCGTGTAGTCCTGCATCTTACCGCCGATGTCAGCGCTGATAATTACTGTCGCAGAAGCTGATGTAACGGTCAGCGCCGTCGATACAACGGCAGCAATGAGGCGTCCTAGCATGTCCATTTCCCCGGCATTGTCGGATCAATCCCGCGCCACGCGTCGCAAATCGCGTGCCACCAGCCGAGGCGGTCAGCTAAGAAGCTGATTTGAAGGCAGTTTCTTTCGAGGACTACGAGGCGCTACGGCTCTCGTCTGTGCAGCAGGATACCTGTCGAAGTCTAAAAATCGGGCATTCTCACGCCTCTTTGATGAAGATCAAGGCACCAAGAGCTGTAACCTGCCCAGTTCCACTTTCGAGTAGATTGCCGGAGAAAAATCATGACTTTCAAATACATCCTTGCCGTCGCACTCATCATGCCATTCCTGACTGTGTCCACCATGGCTCAGCAGTACCAGGGCGGCCCTAAGGGGTCTGCTGCACTCAGGGTGCCGCAATTCAGCAGCGGAGGCGATATCTACGCGCAGGAAGTCGATGTCTACGCGCGAGGAGCCAAAGCCAAAAAATCCCACGCTTATCGAGGTGGCCCGAAGACTGTCGTTCCGCATGGTAGGTAAGAGGACGTCCGCACTTCGGGTCTTGGCCGTATAAAAACTGTTTTCGGAGCGGCATCGGCTACCGAACCAGATTCCTGGGGTGTCTCTCAGGCTATGATCGCAGCGATCAGCGGCCTGATTCCGACGGTGTTCATGACCGCGTTAGATTTTGGGCGAGGACCGAGAGGGCCATCTCAGCGGCGACTTTCGGAGCCTTTTGGTCAGGAAGTGCGTTGCCCCCATCCACACCAAAGGTATTCCGGGATTTCGTCAGTCAGCGAGTTCATCATACGATCAGGTCGACTAGAAGAAGCAGAACACTGGAAACAAGGCCCGCATACGGTACCCATCGCGGACAACGGAACGTTCCCAATGGCGGGGCTTCATTCCTGCGTTTGATCCGGATCAGCGCGAGGTTCACGACCGCGAAAATCGCAAGCGTGAAGCCCGCCGTCAGATCGGCGAGGCCCGCGAGCGGAACGGCCAGCGCAAGCACGAGATTCCTCCAACGCCGATCGCCGTTGCCAGAAGAGGCGTGTGGGTCACCGGGTTCAGCCGTGTCAAGGCTTTCGGGAGGCTGCCTTGATCGGCCAGGCCATAGATCACCCGGGCAATCATGATCATGTGCACGATGATGCCGTTAAGCGTCGCTACAATGGCGATTGCGCTCATGGTAACGAGCGGCAGCCCCGTGAGCCGTTCGAAGACAAGCGCAAGAGGCCCGAAGAGCGGGCGAGCTCTTCTCGAGGTACCGCTGTCACTGCGATCCACACAAGCAGCGCGTAGATGAGCGCGGTGAGGCCCAGCGACAGGAACAACGCGCGCGGCAGGGTTCTACTCGGCTCCTTCAGCTCTTCCGCGATGTTGACGAGATGCTCGAAGCCGATGAAGGCAAAGACCGCGATGAGCGCCGTTCCGGCTATTCCGACCCAGGCCGTCGTATCGCTGGCAGAAGGCCAAATCTCCGGCAGGCGGGTGACAACGTCGGTGCCGTGACCCAGGCCGGCGACAATGATCAGGACAAGGCCGCCCACCTCGATCAGCGTCATAACCCCCGCGAAAGTGACCGACTGAACCGTGGCGAGACATGCAACGATCCCCATCGCAAGAACTACCCCAGAAATGATCCACGGAGTGGGGAGGGACAAAAACACCGCAATATAACCCACACTACCGACGCTGATCGTCGCGGCCGAGACTGTTGCCGTCGCAACCACGAGAAGTCCGACGCCGAGACTAAGCCAATCAAGCCGGAACGCTGCATGCATGTAGGCCGCCTCGCTGGCGCTCACTGGCATGCGCGTTCCCAATTCAGCAAACGATGCGGCACTGAAGGCCATGACGAGTGCCGCGCCCAAGAAGGCAAGCGGCGCATGTATGCCGCTACGCCCCGCGGCAAGACCGACAAGGACGTAGATGCCGGCGCCGATGGTTACGCCAAGCCCATAGAGCACCGCGTGCGTCAATGTGAGTGAGCGAACAAGGCGCCGCGACGCCTTCTGCGTTGCCAAAGACTGGACAGACATTCAACATTCCCCTCGCTCGGTCCAGCCGGGCTGCCTCAAGGAAGATAGCCGCCAAAGTATGCCATAGTCGGGGGCAACACGTCGAATACCGGCGCAATTTGAATCCGCTCGCGTCGCGGGCCGCGCGCGGCGCCGGACGCCAATCGGCAGATAGCGACGGGCGTCTTTCCACTACATTCTTACTCGCGAGCGTATTTGATTCGCGTCAAGGAACTCTTCTTTATGAGCCAACTCATGGACGGGCCGCAGCCGCGAGGGACACTGCGTGAAACGATCGTCGAGGCTGCTACGAGACGGTTGCCCAGCCTCATGCGACCTATCCTCGGCTTGCGCCGCACCTACGTGCCGCTGCTGATGGTCTATTTTGCGTACGGCGCCCTCGGTATCATCGACGTGAGTCGCGACATGTGGATCAAGGAGCGTCTGACTCTTACCCCGGCGGCGCTCGCCGGAATAGGCGTCTGGCTCAGCCTGCCGTGGACGGCAAAAATGGTGTTCGGCCAGCTCGTCGACAGCGTTCCAATCTTCGGCTCGCAGCGGCGGTCGTACATCTTGATCGGGGCCGCTTTTACCGCCTGCGGGCTGTTCACGCTGGCCGGCGCGGCCGGCGGATGGATCGCGTTCGCCCGGGTCGACCGCCTTTACATCCTCGGTGCGATGCTGATCGTAGTCGGGACTGTGAT
Organism: uncultured Bradyrhizobium sp.; assembly: GCA_964609175.1. GTDB lineage: Bacteria > Pseudomonadota > Alphaproteobacteria > Rhizobiales > Xanthobacteraceae > Bradyrhizobium. The sequence continues at coordinate 150,019 of CAZSRR010000006.1, read as the reverse complement.
CCAGGACGTCGTTGCGGACGCGATGTCAACCGAGGTCGTCTCCCGCGTGGACCCGGCCGGGAACGCTCGTCCGGAGGACGAGATACGAACCGAGTTGGGCATGGTTCAGGTCCTCGGTCGCCTTGCGCTCGGTATCGGAATTCTTGCCGTGGCAGGACTATCCGGATGGCTCGCCCAGTTCTTCGCCCGTGAAACGGTGTTTCTTCTTGGTCTGGTCATTCCCGTCATCTCAGTTTTAGGCGTGCTGCTGATCCGATCGGAACCGCGTGAGCGACGGCCGCTTGACTGGCGCATCCTCGGCGGCGGCATCTGCTTTGGGCTCATCGTCGTTGCCGTCGCCCTCGGCGGTCTGCCATTTGCGCAGGAGTTGATTTTCGTCCTGTCGATGCTGGTAATTTGCACAATGTTGTTCTTCGTGACCCGCGAACTCGACGGGAAGACCAGGCGCTCCATTCTGTTCGCAAGTATCATTATCTTCGCCTTCCGCGCCACGCCATCCGTTGGAGACGGCTATTTCTGGTGGACGCTCGACGTACTCAAGTTCGACGAGGCCTTCTACGGCAGCCTTCGTCAGACCGCGGCCATCATCGCCATTGTTGCGATGTGGACCTTCAGCAAGCAACTTACGGAATATTCCGTAACCAAGGTATTGTTCTGGCTTGCCGTAGCTGGAGCGATCCTGTCGCTGCCCAATATCGGCCTGTTCTTCGGCCTCCATCATTGGACCGAGCAGACATTCGGGTTCGGCGCGCGCGCTATCGCTGTCATTGACGCTGCGGCTGCTTCACCCTTCGCACAGCTCAGTATGATCCCACTGCTCACGCTGATTGCGTTCTATGCGCCGGCAGGCCATCGTGCGACCTGGTTTGCCCTCATGGCCTCGCTGATGAACCTGGCACTTGTTGCAGGCCAGCTGCAGACCAAGTATCTCAACGAAGTTTTCGTCGTCCAGCGTGGCGAGTACTCGGAGCTAGGTCCGCTGTTGATTATTGCGGCCGTGCTTGGTTTCATCCTCCCGATTGGCGCGATCCTCTTCTTCGGCCGGCGCGCGTAATCAATCCGGCGCCGCGCGCGAACGGATGAAGGCCAGTGCCGGTACGAAGATGCTGGAAAAACCGGAAGCGGCGGCCGCGCAAGAACGCTCTTTGTTGCCTTCCAAACGTGAATATCGAATACGGGTGTGTCGATAGGCCCACATGGCGAGAATAGCCGTGCTGCGCGATGCAATATACGAGTCGAAAGCAGCGTCGATGCCGCGACCTGCGGCGTGTACTGTGTCCAAAATGACGTCTGCGCGCCATGGCGCGCCAAAAGCTTGGCGAGCCTCGCCGTCGGCTGCTAGGCGACAGATCCGACCGTTGTTCCCGGGGATGACGGTCCTGCCGCCACTCCCTCCAGAATGCCTTGCCGCATGTCGAGAATGCACGATGTTCCAGGTTGTGGCCATTGTCGAGCCGAAGGGGATAGCCGTCGATTGCAAAGGATACGCGGGTCCAGTCGACCATGGGCACGAGTGCCTGCCCGGTGTCGACTGAATAAAGACCCCCGCAACGAAGGTCGCTGGCGAGGAAAGTGCGCTTCCCTCCGAGTGCGACCCACGAGACCCAACGTAGCCGTTGCCGATTGCGAACAGTGATTCAAGTTCGTGCTCGCGCGCCAGCGTGAAGCCATCTTCGACAAATAGCCAATGGCGATCATCCGTGAGCTTCGCAGGCAATTCTGCCTAGTCTACGGGACCTTGACCGGCCACGCATGCCTTCGCCGGCTTGCGACGAACCAGTACTTTCAACGGTAACATAGACATGCGTCTTAGTTGGCAATGGGCTGGCCTCCTCATAGATCCCGCTCTTGCGGCGCTCGGCGGCTGAGGCACCAATTTGCTCGCCTGAATGTCCGAGAATACTCGCTATCGGCAGGATGGCTTGTCTGCGGTTTACTTAGTCATTTTATTCCCATGCCATGTCCGGAACCAGAATACTTTGGGGCCAGATCGTCTGCGTCTTAACCGTCGTACTGATCACGATGTGGGCCGCGACGCAATGGACGGCCTGGCGGCTCGGCTATCAGCCGCAACTCGGACACCCCTGGTTTGAGCTCGCACCGGGCATTCCCATCTATCTGCCTCCGGCTTTTTTCTGGTGGTGGTATGCCTACGATGCCTACGCACCTGACGTGTTCGTTGAAGGGGCATGCGTCGCGGCCTCCGGCGGGTTCATCTCGATCATCGTCGCTTTTGCGATGTCGGTGTGGCGGGCCCGGGAGGCGGAGACGGCGGCCACATATGGTTCCGCACGTTGGGCCAGCCAGCTTGAGATTCGAGGTGCCGGCCTCGCCGGGGCAGATGGCGTGATTCTCGGACGGCTCGAGGGACATTATCTGCGGCACGATGGACCGGAGCATGTGCTGTGCTTCGCGCCGACCAGATCCGGCAAGGGCGTCGGTCTTGTTGTGCCAACACTCTTGACCTGGCCGGGAAGTTGCATCGTCCATGACATCAAGGGTGAAAACTGGACCTTGACCTCCGGGTTTCGGGCGCGGCACGGCCGGGTGCTACTATTTGACCCAACCAATTCACGCAGTGCAGCTTACAACCCTCTCCTGGAGGTGAGGCGAGGGGAATGGGAAGTCCGCGATGTACAGAACGTGGCCGATGTGCTGGTCGATCCGGAAGGGTCGCTGGAGCGGCGGAATCACTGGGAGAAGACCAGCCACGCGTTGCTGGTCGGAGCAATCCTTCACGTTCTCTATGCGGAGCAGGACAAGACGCTCGCCGGCGTGGCAAGCTTTCTGTCCGATCCGAAACGCCCGATCGAAACCACGCTTCGTTCGATGATGACCACGCAGCACCTTGGCCAAGCCGGAACCCATCCGGTGATCGCGTCCGCGGCAAGGGAGCTGCTGAACAAGAGTGAGAACGAACGATCCGGCGTGCTCTCGACCGCGATGTCCTTCCTCGGCCTCTATCGTGATCCCGTCGTTGCCCAGGTGACGCGCCGGTGCGATTGGCGCATCCGCGATCTCGTCGAAGACGATCGCCCGACCACGCTCTATCTCGTCGTACCTCCATCGGACATCAGCCGTACCAAACCGCTGGTGCGGCTGATCCTCAACCAGATCGGCCGCCGCTTGACCGAGGACCTTCAGGCCAAAGGCCTCCGGCATCGGTTGCTTTTTATGCTCGACGAGTTTCCGGCGCTGGGACGGCTTGATTTCTTCGAGTCGGCGCTTGCCTTCATGGCGGGCTATGGTCTCAAGAGTTTCCTTATTGCGCAGTCGCTCAATCAGATCGAAAGAGCATACGGGCCGAATAACGCGATCCTCGATAATTGCCATGTGCGCGTTTCCTTCGCGACAAACGACGAGCGTACCGCAAAGCGGGTTTCGGACGCGCTTGGGACCGCCACCGAATTACGGGCGATGAAGAACTATGCCGGTCACAGGCTTAGCCCCTGGCTCGGCCATCTCATGGTTTCGCGGCAGGAGACCGCAAGGCCGCTGCTCACGCCGGGCGAGGTGATGCAACTCCCACCTGAGGACGAGTTGGTGCTGGTTTCCGGCGTGCCACCCATCCGTGCCAAAAAAGCGAGGTATTTTCTGGATCCACGTTTGGCTGAGCGCGTGCTGCCGCCGCCGGACATAAGCACTTTCGGTCACGAGGCTAGTGGGGCGACGGACGATTGGAGCCGATTGTCATCGCCGTTGAATACCAATGCATCTAAACCGGAAACCGTTTCGGGCATTCGGCCATCTGTCGATGATCCCGCAAATTCTGGCATTCGGCGTGAGCCGGAGCTTCCCGAGCACGAAGACATCGCACCGGAGGCCTTAAAGCCTCCGCCGGAGTTCGACTTCACGGAAGACGAGGGGGACGGCGACGCCATACGGGCGCGTGTGCTGCGCACGAACGTCCCCGGCCTTGCGCGCCAGGCTGCGATGGATCCTGATGATGGTCTCGAGCTCTAGGAAGAGATGATGCGGAGCAAGCACACGTTTCGACTACCTCCGGATCTTGCGGGCAAACTCGCCGATCATGCCAGCCGCAAGCGGGTGCCACAGGCGCTCATCGTTGAGACCGCGTTGGCTTCATTCTTGTCGCCGGATAATTCCGAGCGCATGGAAGCGGCGCTCGGCCGCCGTCTTGATCGGTTGACCCGGCACATCGAGCGGCTGGAGCGTCACGTCACCATTTCAAATGAGGCGCTGGCCTTGTTTGTGCGCTTCTGGCTGACAGCAACGCCGCCGCTCCCCGATACGGCGCAACCCGCCGCGCAGACCAAAGGCCGGGAACGGTATGAGGGGTTTGTCGAAGCACTCGGGCGGCGGCTGGCCAGGGGCCAGACCTTGGCCCAGGAGATCTCGCTCGACATCGAGCCTTCGCAAGCGTCACCGACCGTTCCCCGCGAGTGATCTCGCCGCCTGCTTCTTTTGCTACGCCACGGCACTCCACCTGATCTGAGCTTGTTGCGCGAATGCGCGGCCTGCTTTTTCTACTAATCCCCGTCGCCGAGCCCTTTCGGCTCGGCGGCCTTGGGGGCAAGCGTGGTAGTTCATTCCTTCCAGTCCGAAGCGGTATCGCGTGGTGCGCGCATGTTGCGCACCGCGCTTGGACCGGCGATAGCGGCCTGGCTCGAAGACGCTGGGATCGTCGAGGTCATGCTCAATCCCGATGGCCGGCTCTGGGTCGATCGGTTGTCGGGGGGCATGACAGACACCGGCGAGCGTCTCGCCGCAGCCGACGGCGAGCGCATCGTGCGGCTCGTTGCCCATCACGTCGGCGCTGAGGTTCATCCGGCAAGTCCCCGCGTCTCGGCCGAGTTGCCCGAGACGGGAGAGCGTTTTGAGGGGTTGCTGCCGCCCGTGGTGACCGCTCCAGCCTTTGCCATTCGCAAGCCGGCGGTGGCCGTCTTCACGCTCGACGACTATGTCACCGCCGGCATCCTGACACTCGCTCAGGCTGAAGGGCTGCGGAACGCTGTCCGGGACCGTCAAAACATCCTCGTGGCCGGCGGTACTTCGACCGGCAAGACCACGCTGACCAATGCGCTGCTGGCCGAGATTGCAAAAACTGCAGATCGCGTCGTGCTGATCGAGGATACGCGCGAGCTCCAATGCAAGTCGGCTAACGTCGTGGCGCTGCGCACCAAGGATGGTGTCGCCTCGCTGTCCGACCTCGTGCGCTCCTCGCTCCGGCTACGCCCCGACCGAATCCCGATCGGTGAGGTGCGAGGGGCCGAGGCGCTCGACCTTCTCAAGGCCTGGGGCACCGGCCATCCCGGCGGCGTCGGCACCATTCACGCCGGCACGGCGCTTGGCGCCCTTCGCCGCCTCGAACAGCTTATCCAGGAAGCCGTCATCACTGTGCCGCGCGCGCTGATCGCGGAGACCATCGACGTGATTACGGTCCTCTCCGGCCGCGGCGCAGACCGTCGGCTGACAGAACTCGCGCGTGTCGATGGCCTGACGACCGAGGGCGACTACCTCATTTCACCCGCAGGAGACCCATCATGAACGACGTCACATTGAGAAGCGGGATGATAGCTGTTGCGGTAGCTCTCGGCTCCGTGGCGATCTCGCCCACTGCAGAGGCCGCTGGCTCCAACATGCCGTGGGAGCAGCCGCTTAACCAGATCCTGCAGTCGGTCGAGGGGCCCGTCGCCAAGATTCTGGCCGTGATCATCATCATCGTCACGGGCCTTACGCTCGCCTTCGGCGACACTTCGGGCGGCTTCCGGCGCCTGATCCAGATCGTGTTCGGCCTCTCGATCGCCTTTGCCGCGTCGAGCTTCTTCCTGGCATTTTTCTCGTTCGGCGGCGGAGTGCTGATCTGATGGACGGGCCGGTTGAAGGCTTTGCAATTCCGGTGCACCGCGCGCTGACCGAACCGATCCTGCTCGGCGGCGCGCCGCGTGCGATCGCCATCGTCAACGGCACCGTTGCCGCTGCGCTCGGCCTCGGCCTGCGGCTGTGGATCGCGGGCCTCCTGATCTGGGCAATCGGTCATGCCGCTGCCGTCTGGGCCGCAAAGCGCGATCCGCTCTTTGTCGAGACTGCAAGGCGCCATCTGCGCATCCCCACCCATCTGAATGTGTGAGCAACCAATGATGAACCTTGCCGAATACCGCCGCTCCACTACACGTCTTGCGGATTTCCTGCCATGGGCCGCACTGGTCGACGAAGGCATCGTCCTCAACAAGGACGGATCGTTTCAGAGGACCGCGCGCTTTCGCGGGCCCGATCTTGATTCCTCTGTTCCAGCAGAACTTGTTGGCGTCGCCGGCCGCCTCAATAACGCCTTGAGGCGCCTCGGATCCGGCTGGGCGGTATTTGTGGAAGCGCAGAGGTATTCATCGAACGCCTATCCACCGAGCAGTTGTCCGGACGTGGCATCGGCCCTGGTCGATGCCGAGCGCCGAGCCCAGTTCGAGGAGGAGGGTGCTCACTACGAGTCAGCCTATTTCCTTACCTTCCTGTATCTGCGGCCGGCTGCGGATGCAGCGCGCGCCGAGCGCCTCCTTTATGAGGGACCTGAGCGCGGGGAAGCTGCCGACGCTCATGAGGTGTTGCGCGGCTTTGTCGATCGGACCGACCGCGTGCTGCAACTGGTCGAAGGGTTTATGCCGGAGTGCCGATGGCTCGATGACGGCGAGACCCTGACGTACCTGCATGCTTGCGTCTCGACCAAGATACATCGCGTCCGCGTTCCCGAGATTCCGATGTATCTCGATGCGCTGTTGGCGGACGAGCCCCTGACGGGTGGGCTTGAGCCGATGCTGGGCGACCAACACCTGCGCGTGCTCACGATTGTCGGGTTCCCGAGCGCGACCACGCCGGGGATTTTGGACGATCTCAATCGGCTTGCCTTCCCTTATCGTTGGTCGACCCGGGCGATCATGCTCGACAAGGCAGACGCAACGAAGCTCCTGACCAGAATCCGGCGGCAATGGTTCGCCAAACGGAAATCCGTTGCCGCAATCCTGAAGGAGGTGATGACCAATGAGACCTCGTCTCTCATCGATACCGATGCCAGCAACAAGGCTATCGACGCCGACGCTGCGTTGCAGGAGCTCGGCTCCGATCTGATCGGAGAGGCCTTCGTCACCGCCACGATCACGGTCTGGGATGAGAATCCGCGCATCGCGGACGAACGGTTGCGCTTGGTCGAGAAGGTCATTCAGGGACGCGACTTCACCTGCATGGTGGAGACCGTCAATGCCGTCGATGCCTGGCTGGGCTCGTTGCCCGGCCACGTCTATGCCAACGTCCGCCAGCCCCCGGTTTCGACCCTGAACATCGCCCATATGATCCCGTTGTCCGCGGTTTGGGCAGGGCCGGCGAGGGATACGCATCTCGGCGCGCCGCCGCTGTTCTTTGCCCGCACGGAAGGATCCACGCCGTTTCGCTTTTCCCTCCACGTCGGGGACGTCGGGCACACGCTGGTGGTCGGTCCGACCGGTGCGGGCAAGTCGGTGCTGCTGGCGCTGATGGCGCTGCAGTTCCGCCGCTATCCAAGCGCCCAGATCTTTGCCTTCGATTTCGGCGGGTCGATCAGGGCAGCAGCGCTCGCCATGAAGGGCGATTGGCACGACCTGGGCGGTGCGCTGTCCGATAGCGCCTCCGAACCGGCCGCCCTGCAGCCGCTAGCCATGATTGACAATGCGGCCGAGCGCGGCTGGGCGGCGGAATGGATCGCAGCCATTCTCGCCCGCGAAAAGATCGACATCACGCCGGAAGCGAAGGAGCATCTTTGGTCGGCGCTGTCTTCGCTGGCTTCTGCGCCCCCGGGCGAACGAACGCTGACCGGTTTGTCCGTGCTGCTGCAGTCCCAGAGCCTGAAAAGGGCTCTTCAACCCTACTGCCTCGGTGGCCCCTTTGGGCGGCTGCTCGATGCTGAAACGGAGCAAATCGGTTCGGCTTCGGTCCAGGTGTTCGAGACCGAAGGCCTGATCGGCACCGGAGCCGCACCGGCCGTGCTCGCCTATCTCTTCCATCGGATCGAAGGCCAGCTCGACGGAAGGCCGACGCTGCTCATCATCGATGAAGGTTGGCTTGCGCTCGGTGACGCAGGGTTTGCCGGGCAGATCCGCGAATGGCTGAAGACATTGCGGAAGAAGAACGCTTCCGTCATCTTTGCCACCCAGTCGCTCTCGGACATCGACGGCTCCCCGATTGCGCCTGCCATCATCGAGAGCTGCCCGACACGGCTGTTCCTTCCGAACGAACGCGCGATCGAGCCGCAGATCTCGGCGATCTATCGGCGCTTCGGTCTCAACGACCGCCAGATCGAGATCCTCGCGCGCGCCACGCCCAAGCGCGACTACTACTGCCAGTCACGGCGCGGCAATCGCCTGTTCGAGCTGGGTCTTGAGGAATTCGCGCTCGCCTTCACTGCGGCTTCATCAACGTCCGATCAGGTGATGATCGAGCGCGTGCTCGCCGAACACGGCCGAGATGACTTTGTCACCGGTTGGCTCGCCGCGCGCGGATTAGGTTGGGCCGCCGATCTCATTCCTGGTCTCATTAAGCAGGAAGGCTTGTCATGAAGCGCCTCCCGTACCTCGCCGCGAGCGCCATCACCATTGCCGTCGCATGCGCAGTTTCGCCCGCGTCGGCTCAACTGATCGTGTTCGATCCCAATAACTATGCGCAGAATGTGCTCACGGCTGCACGTGAGCTGCAGCAGATCAACAACCAAATCACCTCGCTGCAGAATCAGGCGCAGATGTTGATCAACCAGACCAAAAATCTCGCCAGCCTGCCGTATTCCTCGTTGCAACAGCTCGAGCAGTCGATCGAGCGAACCCAACAGCTTCTCGGCCAGGCGCAGCGCATTTCCTATGATGTCAAGCAGGTCGATCAAGCGTTCTCGACGACCTATGCGCCGGCCACGACGAAGGAGTCAGATCAAGCGCTGATCGCGAATGCGCAAACACGCTGGCACAATTCTGTGGCGGGCTTGCAGGACGCTTTGCGTGTTCAGGCGACCGTGGTTGGGAATCTCGACACCCACCGCAAAGAGATGTCGGCGCTCATCAGCGCAAGTCAGGGCGCAACAGGCGCGCTGCAAGCTAGTCAGGCCGGCAATCAGCTCCTTGGTCTGCAGGCGCAGCAGCTCGCCGACCTTACGGCAGCAGTTGTCGCGCGGGGACGGGCGCAAAGCCTCGAGACCGCCCAGCGCACCATCGCCCAGGACCAGGGCAGGGAACAGCTCCGTCGGTTTCTCGCTCCCGGACGCGGCTATCAACCGTCAAGCGTGCGGATGTTTCACCAATGAGCGGGCGTTGTGGATCAAGGCGGGGGATGTTCGTGACCACAGCAGCAGCCGTCTCCGTCCTCTTAGTCGCAGCTTGCACAATCCCGCTCCGCGGCGACAGCGACAGTCCACCGACGGGATCGTCGGCCTCCCGGGCAACCAATCCGCTTGGCGCCGAGCTCGAACGCTGCCGGAAGGTCACCTCCGAGCAGGTGGCAGAGCTTCAACAGTGCCGTCTGATTTGGGCGGAGAACCGCCGTCGCTTCCTGGGATCAAAGAAAACGTCAGCTGCTTCTTCCGTTGATGCTCAACCAGGCAGCCAGAGACCGTCGGTGGCGCAGCCCAAGCATCCCGATCGTCTCCCCCTGGGCTGGCCGCCCGTTGCAACACCCGAACGCGAGTGATTCCAATGGGTGGCACCGGCGTCATCGACCGATTTCTGGAAACGTTTACCCGCTATATCGACTCTGGCTTTGGGTTGCTTGGCAACGAAGTCGCCTTCCTCGCAACCACGCTTGCCGCGATCGATGTCACGCTGGCCGCTCTGTTCTGGGCTTGGGGTACCGACGAGGACATCATCGCTCGCCTCGTGAGGAAGACGCTCTTTGTCGGCGTGTTCGCTTACCTGATAGGCAACTGGAACAATCTCGCCCGCATCGTTTTCGAGAGCTTTGCCGGTCTCGGTCTGAGAGCCTCAGGAACTGGTTTGTCCTCGGCTGATTTCCTGCGGCCGGGGCGGATAGCGCAGCTCGGTATCGATGCGGGGCGACCGATCCTGGACTCGATCTCGGGATTGATGGGGTATGTCAGCTTCTTCGAGAATTTCATCCAGATCGTGGTGCTGCTGTTCGCCTGGGTGATCGTGCTGCTTGCTTTCTTCATTCTGGCGATCCAGCTCTTTGTCACCCTGATCGAATTCAAGCTGACGACGCTTGCCGGCTTCATCCTGATTCCTTTCGGGCTGTTCGGCAAGACGGCCTTCGCCGCCGAACGCGTGCTCGGCAACGTCATCTCGTCAGGCGTAAAAGTCATGGTGCTCGCCGTGATCGTCGGCATCGGCTCATCGTTGTTCTCACAGTTTACCGTTAGCTCGGCCGGCGCGCAGGTCGGCATTGAAGATGCCATGGCACTGGTGCTCGCCGCGTTAGCGCTGCTGGGCCTGGGAATCTTTGGGCCCGGCATCGCCAATGGCATCGTGTCCGGCGGTCCGCAACTTGGCGCTGGAGCCGCCGCGGGCACGGGGTTAGCTGCCGGCGGGGTCGTGGTGGCCGGAGCGGGCCTTGCCGCCGGAAGCGTCGGTGCGCTCGCCGGCGCGGCGCGCGGGACTGCGGCGCTAGCGGGTAGCGCGAGCGGCGCGTTCCGGGCGGGTGGTTTGTCCGGCGTCGCGGATGCCGCCGCGTCCGCGATGACGAGCCCGCTTCGTCGCGCCGCGGCTGCAAGCGGCTCGGCATCAACTGGCGGCGCTGCAGCCGGTGAAGCCGGCGCAGCCCAGCCACCGACAAGTTCCTCAGCTCCGGACAGTCAGTCCAGCTCGGCCAGACGCATGAAGCGGATGCAGACCATGAGTCAGGGGGCGTCGGCCGCTACCAACGTCGTTCGCACTGCCGACCATGGTGGAGGAGGCGCCTCCGTCGATCTCTCCGAAGGAGGGAAGTGATGTTCAAACGACCATCCGTTCATTATGGCCGCGCGCCCGCGCCCATAACGCCCTATCAGAAAGCGGCGCAAGTGTGGGACGAGCGCATCGGCTCGGCGAGGGTGCAGGCCAAAAACTGGCGACTGATAGCCTTCGGTTCTCTGATCCTGTCGGCAGGACTTGCATCAGGTCTCGTCTGGCAATCCACACAGGGAAGCATTACGCCCTGGGTCATTGAGGTCGATCGTCTCGGCCAGGCACAGGCGGTTAGCCCAGCCAATCCCTTCTATCAGCCAACCGATCCGCAGATCGCCTTTCATTTGGCGCGCTTCATCGAGAATGTGCGCGGGCTGTCGGCCGATGCCATCGTGCTGCGTCAGGACTGGCTGCGGGCCTACGACTTTACGACCGATCGCGGCGCCGCCGCCCTCAATGACCACGCCCGCGTCAACGATCCCTTTGCCAAACTCGGCAAGCTGCAGATCGCAGTGGAAATATCGAGCGTCATCCGCGCCTCGCCGGAGAGCTTTCGCGTCGCCTGGATCGAGCGCCGCTACGACAACGGCCAACTCGCCGCTACCGAGCGCTGGACCGCCATCCTCACCATCGTGATCGAAACCCCGCGCGATGCCGATCGTCTGCGCAAAAATCCTCTCGGGGTCTATGTCAACGCCATCAACTGGTCGAAGGAGCTTGGGCAGTGAATATGCAGATTCCTGGAGCCGCCAGCCCGAGCGTGCGCAAGGTCATGCGCCCGTTTCTGTTTGCGTGCATGTTTGCACTCAGCGGCTGTGCCACCTCCAAACCGCCGCAGATCAGCTACGACGACGATATCCCGCCACTTCCCAGTCCGCCGTCGCTGGCGGAGGATCGTCCGCGATCCCTTCACGTTCCGCCGTCCTGGACGCCGGCGAAGGGAGGCAAGAAGGGAAACGTTGAGGCAAAGGAGCCTCTTGCGCGGATCGAGACCGCCAATGACGCTGCGCGCGTCGAGCCGCGTACCGCCGGCTACTTCAATGCTGTGCAGGTCTTCCCTTTTAGTCCCGGCGCCCTCTATCAGATCTACGCGAGCCCCGGACAGATCACCGATATCGCACTCGAGCCCGGCGAGCAGCTCACGGGTTCGGGGCCAGTATCGGCTGGCGACACCGTGCGCTGGGTCGTTGGCGACACCGAAAGCGGGAGCGGCGATACCAGACGTGTCCACATTATGGTCAAGCCGACGCGGCCTTCGATTGAGACCAACCTCGTGGTCAACACCGACCGGCGCACCTATCTCATCGAGCTGCGCTCGCGTGAAAAACCCTACATGCCATCAGTTGCCTGGTTCTATCCCGAGGACAGGGGCGGCCGTGCCCGAGCTGTTTCCCCGACGCCAGTTCTTCCTGACTCTTTTCAGCGGCGCTATCGCTACACCCTCGAGGGTGACAATCCGCCTTGGCGGCCGGTCGGCGTCTATGACGATGGCCGCAAGGTCTATGTCGAGTTCTCACCCGGCATCGTTCAGGGAGAAATGCCTCCGCTGTTTGTCATCGGTCCGGACGGCAATTCCGAGATCGTCAACTACCGAACCTATCGTAACGTGCTGATCGTCGATCGGCTGTTTGCCGCGGCCGAGCTGCGACTTGGTGGCGACTCTCAGCAAAAGGTCCGAATCATCAGAAGCGACGGGAAGCCGTTGTGACTGATAAGCAAACGACTGGCGCCGGTGGTCCTGATTCTACCTCGCCGAAGAGTGCTGCGGAGATAGCCAGCTCACTGCGCCTGCGTCCAGAACGTCCGTCCGTGACTCGCCTCTCGCGTAAGGCATTTGCCGGGGGCACGGCACTCGCGCTCGTTCTCGCTTCCGGAGCGGTGCTGTGGGCCCTGCAGCAGAATCGCACGCGTGGTCCAGCTTCCGAAGAGCTGTACAGCACCGATCACCACAATGTGGCCGACGGCCTTGCCGGGCTGCCGCGCGACTATGCGGGCATTCCGCGGGAAGTGCCGCGCCTCGGGCCGCCATTGCCGGGTGATCTCGGTCGTCCCATTGTTGCGGCCCAGGCCCAGGCCCAGTCCAGGCCGCTTGAGGTCGATCCCGAGCAACAGCGGATGAGCCAGGAAAGCGAGGCCGCGCGCACCAGCAAAGTATTTGCGTCAACGAATGTTCGGCCACCGGCTGCAGCGACTCCTGCCGAGACGACTTCAAATGCCGCATCACCGTCCGATGAGGCGTTTGCCCAGAATGGACAGGACCGCAAGCTCGCTTTTGTTAGCGCTGCCGTTGATCGGCGGACCACGAGCCCTGACCGTGTGGCGAAGCCAGCCTCGCGTTATGTCGTCCAGGCAGGGTCTGTGATTTCGGCGGCCCTTATTACGGGCATCCGCTCCGATCTGCCCGGGCAGATCATGGCGCATGTGACCGAACCGCTATTTGATACGCTGTCCGGTCAAACTTTGTTGGTGCCCCAGGGTGCGCGGCTGATAGGAATCTACGACAACCACGTTACACATGGACAGTCACGCGTGCTCCTGGTTTGGACACGCCTGATCATGCCGAACGGCCGATCGATCGTCCTTGAGCGCCAGCCGGGTGCCGATACCGCAGGCTATGCTGGGCTTCACGACGAGGTCGATCTTCACTGGGGCGAGCTGTTCAAGGCGGCGTTGCTGTCGACTTTGCTTGGTGTAGGAGCCGAACTTGGGTCCGGCTCGGATGCTGGCAACGGAAACAGCGCCATTCTGCAGGCCCTTCGCCGTGGGGCAGGGGATTCGCTGAACCAGACCGGTCAGCAGATCGTTCGGCGCAATCTCAACATCCAGCCGACCCTGACAATCCGCCCGGGTTTTCCGGTGCGGGTAATCGTCAATCGCGACCTCGTGCTCGAACCATACAGAGGCTGAAAAAATGGCAAAGCTGAAGCTCGGCGCCATCGCCGATGACAAGCCGGTAAAGCTCACCGTGGAACTGCCGGCCGATGTCCATCGCGACCTCGCGGCCTACGCCGACGTGCTTGCCCGTGAAACCGGGCAGTCGATCTCGGATCCGGCAAAGCTGGTCGCACCCATGCTGGCGCGATTCATGGCAACCGACCGAGCCTTTGCAAAGGCCCGCCGCAAGGATCAGCCTGTGCAAGGCAAGGGATAGCGCTCGCTCAACAATTTGAGGAAGTTTGCCAGCGCCGGATTGTCATTGTCCTTGCGCCAATGTGCTGAATAATTGACCTGACTCGGCCCCGTGCCGTCTCGTACCTCTCGATAAGTCAGGCCCGCAAAAGTGACGCCGATGTCGGACTCGGCCACCAAACTGACACCGAATCCAATGGATATGAGGGTCTTGATGATACCTCTGCTAACATCATGGCGTTCGATCTTGGGACGGTCTGCTGTCGAGATCAGCTTCGCCAACAAGAGATCCTCAAGTTCTCGCCCCGGGTCATAATGGCTGAGGAGGACCGTCTCATTCCGCAGGTCGGTCCAGTAGATCGCCTTCTTCCTAGCCAGTTGATGTCCCTCGGGCAAGGCCACCAGGACGCGCTCGCTCCACAGCGGCAAGGCCTTGCTGTCAAAGACGTGTCCCCCGTCGGTCGCGATGACAACGTCGATTGCACCGTTGCGTAAGGCGGTGACGAGGCGCATCCGCGACCTTTCGACCATGCCAAGTGCGACCTGTGGGCACCGCTGCCTGAAATCTACCAACGTCGCCCGTAAATTGCCGGCCGACAGCGACGTATAGAATCCCACAGACAGCCGCCCCGCCTCGCCGCGTCCGTTAGACTTGGCTGACGTAACCAGCGCATCCATTTGTTCGAGAATCGACCGCGCCGTTCGGAGAAAATCCCGGCCAGCCGACGTGGCGCAGACGCCGCCGCTCGATCGCTCGAACACAATCACGCCTATTGATTCCTCGAGCTCCCGAATGCAGCGGCTCAGAGTTGACTGCTGCGTCAACAATGCTTCTGCGGCCCGCCGGAAGCTTCCATACTCCGCGGAAACAACCGCATATCGGAGGTGTTGAAGTGGGATCGTTGCAGATTGATTGTGGAGAGATAAATATCTGTGGGCTTGTTCGTCGGCCATTCGCGACCATGGTGCTCTGAGAAGGCGGGAGCATCCATATGATATTTGGAATCGGGTGATTTCATCCGCCGGTTGTGTTCTTTATTGGGCGATTTCGTTGCTATCGATGGCTTCGCCTGCGCCTGGTCGCTTACTACGCGGGGACGTCGACGAATTTCAATCACTGCTTCGTTATGCTGATCAAGTGCCGCCGGCTGCCGATCATAGTGGAGGCGCTTTCGACCAAGAAGCACCCGGAGACCGACTATGATGCCAGTTCAGCGTCGATTTCTGTGTGGCGACCGGGCTCCTGAAGGGCCGCTTTGGACTAGCGAGTTGGAAGCCGACGCGCTCAGGCTGACGTGGGTTTTGCGGTCGGGACGGGCACCGAGGGCGCCATCGAAGCCTCCGATGTCACCCTGATCAGAGGGAGCCTGCTAGGCGTTGTGACCGCCATCGAGATCAGCCGCGCAACTATGAGGAATGTGCGCCAGAACTTGGTTGGCGCATTCGGCTACAATGCTCTCGGCATTCCCGTAGCAATGGGCGTGCTTTATCCTTCATTGGACTTCTGCTCTGACCCCTGATTGCCGCGGCCGCCATGGCATTCAGCTCGGTTACGGTTGTAACCAATGCTAACCGGCTTCGCTTGTTTAATCCCCGGAGGACCGCATCATGAGCCCTGATCGTTGGATCGCTACCGCGGCGGACCTGGCGCTGATCGCCTTTATCGTCTGGTTTTTCTGGCTTAAAAGCACGACGGGGTTTCGCGCCAGCGAAACCACGGGCGGCTACCCTCGTAAGGGGGCTATACGCCGACACTATCATCGTTCGGAGCGGCCGGCGGTTCGGTTGAACTTCCGGCGCGAAGAGACGGCGTCCTGCTCAGACAAGGTGATCTTCGCCGTAGAAGAGTGCCGAGCTCCCTACAGGGCAGACTGTCGCCGTGGAGTTGCTGCCTAAGTCGTCCGGCGAGTTTGGTTTTAGCTGCCCGATGGGGATGTTCCGCGGGAAGCTAGTCGTTGAGTAGCATTTGTACGCTGATGGGGCCAATGATCTCGTCGATAGGCGTGCGAACGCGGGGAAGCGGGCCCGCGCAACGATACCCCGGTCCTCGTGGTTCGGGCGCCTCGATTGTGAACCGATGCACTCTTGATCTGAGTCAAAACGGCATTTTCAACTCAACTTAGATTGACGATAGATCTAGGAGGAATTGCCGATGTCAGCGCAAGATCATTCTGGCCATCAAGAGCCCACGCGCGCGGGAATATCCGTGAGATCGCGCATGGGGCTGGTCCTGGTCGGGTTCTTGGTCATCGCCGGCGCGATGTTGTTCACAGAACACCAGGCCCATGTTCTGGGATTGCTCATCTGGCTGCCGTTGCTCGCCTGTCCCTTGATGCACCTGTTTATGCACGGTGGACACGGTCATCATGGAGATCATCAACAGAATGGCGACAGGAGGCCGTCATGAGCAATGAAGCGCCAGCTTACGGCTTGTGGGGCTTGGTCCTCGTCAATTCCGTTGTGTTCATCCTGTTTGCCTACAGCTTCTTCAAGCCGCAGACGCCGCGAGATTGGCGCTCGTTCAGTGCTTTCAGCGCGTTCCTGGTGGCGCTGTTTGCGGAAATGTACGGGTTTCCGCTGACGATCTATTTCCTGTCTGGCTGGCTGCAATCCCGCTTTCCCGAAATCGACTGGTTCTCGCATGATGCGGGTCACCTGCTGGAAATGATGTTCGGCTGGAAAACCAATCCGCACACAGGTCCGTTCCACATCCTGAGCTTCGTATTCATCGGCGGAGGCTTCATCCTGATCGCCGCGGCCTGGAAAGTTCTATATGACGCCCAGCAAAGGCGGGCGCTTGCCACGACCGGCCCTTACAGTTACGTGCGACATCCGCAATATGTCGGCTTCATCCTGGTGATGTTCGGCTTCCTGCTGCAGTGGCCGACCCTGCTGACGCTCGCGATGTTTCCGGTACTGACGGTGATGTACGTCAAGCTGGCGCGAAGCGAGGAGCGGGACGCAAGAGCCGAATTCGGCGAGGCGTACGCCAAATATGCTGCCGAGGTGCCCGGAATTATTCCGAAGTTTGGACGGCTCCTAGGCCAGCCCCCCACAGACGAGTATCGCCATGGCTAGCCATTCGCGACGGCAGGCGATTGCAGCGGGTCTTGGCGCTCTCTGTGTTGGCACGCTACCGCTGGTCTGGAGCGATGTGGCTGCGGCGCAGGACACTCGGTTGTCCAAAACAGCCGGCGGAATGACGGTCTATGTCGGAGTCGTGCCGGCGGAGATTGTGAAAGGATTGGGCAAGGAACCGCCGATGCACGGTGGCGTTCCGAAGGGTGCTCATCAGTATCACCTTGTCGCCGCCGTGTTCGACGCCGCAGGCGGAGCGCGGGTGGCGGATGCAGCCGTCAACGCGCAAATTTCCGGAATCGGCCTCTCCGGAGAGAAGAAAAAGCTGGAACCGATGGAAATCGCGAACAGCACCAGTTATGGCGGATTTTTCGATTTGCCTGGGCGTGACCTCTATACGATCAGGTTGACAATCGGGCGCCCCGGCCTGCCAAGGCCGGTTGATATGGAATTCAAGTACGACCACAGGACTAGCCACTGAAACCTAGTATGCGGCCTTCTTCCACTGGTTGCTTAGGGAATTTCCGCTGCGCGCCTCAGCCGAGCCGCTGCTGGTTCTATCGGGCCTGCCATGGAACTTGACCGTAGCTCTTGGTCGCCCTCATCAATCGTCCTGGTGATCGCAGGCGTAACTCTGATTGGCACCGGCATTTATTTCCTTTTCCTGCGCCCACCGCTGTTGCCCGAAGACATCCGTTACATGGCATTGCCGCCGGCGCACCTCGATGTCCTGCGACCCAGGCTGGAACTGTGGCTCACCCATGTCTTCCAGGTCATGGGAGGCTACGTTCTCGCGACGGGCGTGTTGATGGTCACATTGGCCGTGACGTCACTTCGTCAGCATTCGACGCTCGCAGCCATCGGCGCGCTGATCGGAGGCGCTGCCTCGATCGGCTGGATGGCCGTAGTCAATTTCCTGATCGATTCGAACTTCAAATGGGTCCTGCTGGCGATGGCGTTGCTATCGGCCGCGAGCCTTGTGCTCTTCTGGGTGGAGAAGCCCGATCGCATGCGTTCCTGATCTTTGTGACGGATTGCTCACAACTGCCGAGATGCCGGGCTAAGCAAACAGTCTGGTCCCGAAGATCCGTCCGTTAGATAACCTGGCGCGCAGCCAACGGATGCCTGGGAGAACGACCAGAATTCGTTCACTCCAGAGTGGTGTGGTCCTGCTTATTGGGGTTGCGGGTAGCCCGTTATGATGCTCACGTCGATAACTCCGTTGCGGAACACGGTTGCGAGTCGCGTTCTCGATCTCTCGACGGTAACAAGTTCGACCTGTGGAAACAGCTCCTTGAAGTCGAGTAATGTCGCGCGCAGATTGCCTGCCGTCAGCGAAGTACAGAACCCGATGACGTGGCGACCTGCTTCGCCAGATCCGTTCGGCCTTGTCGATGCGATAAGCGCCTCGATTTGTTCAAGTATCGAGCACGGCATCCACAGAAAGTGACGACCCGCCGGCGTTGCGCGAACGCCACCACTTGATCGCTCGAAGATGACGACGCCAATTGAGTCCTCGAGTAGTTGGACAGAACACTGAGCGTTGATTGCTCTATCGACAATGCGTGGGCGGCTTGTCGAAAACTCCCGTGATCTGCCGCGGCGACTGCGTGTTGAAGTTGACTGATGACAACGGTTAGGCGTCGGCCTCCACGACGGGCAGACCGGAAAAATTCGTATCGTCCATCTGATCAACACCATCAGCCTTAATTTGCGTCGATCGGGATCGTGCAAAACTTTGAGACAAGTTGTGGTTGAGGATGATCCAGTCTCAGCGCGCTTGAAATGGCAGAACGCCCCCTAAATGATATCCGCCGAGTTCATAGCCGCTGTCGCCCCACGGGGATGCTTAGACTCGCGACCCATCGCCCCGGAAAGGTCTTATCTCGACGGCTGCGCAGGACCGCTGCAGAGATCACGAACCGCCCGTCTAGATCTGCGGCGGGCCTTCTGGCCGAGCGCTGCACTCACACAAATGCGATGCCAAGCCTTCCGATCCGCATCTAACCCTCCAGAACGCTCGTGAACGGGCGCATCTACGACGAAACGGCGAGCGTGAAAGCAGCCTCTCGGCTGCCTCGAAAGCAGACGGCCCGGGCAAAATCCTGCCAGCCATCGCTCGCGCCGATGTATCCGGAGGCCGCGCGCAAGATTGCGTCATGTTGCCTGTTGTTTAAAATGCAAAAGGAGGATGCTCCGCCCAAAGAATATGGCGCCCGCGATGCCGTGCAACAATGCCGCGATTGTCGCGGCCGGTTGTACCCAAAATAAGGCGCAAGCAGCGCGTATAGCCGCCTGTCCGGATCGGGTTTTTGCAAGATCTGCTGGATGGAGAAATACGGACTCCGGAGTAAACCGAACCGTCTCGGTCCGCAAGTCGCCCGGCTCAAAGAGCCGTCGGGCGCGATGTTGATTTGGATCAAATACGGACTGACAGGATCATACAAGATCCTAAAATGATGAGCTGTGCCGCCTCTTTTAGAAACAAGGTACACAACATGGGCCTTCAAGTCGCGCGACTTGCTATGGCAGGCGTACTCGCAATGTCTTCAGCAATGGTTTGCGTTATTTTGACGCCGATCCCTGCTGCCCACGGTCAGGAGCTTTTGTCTCCAGGTGATTGGTTAGACAAGCTGGATCGCGAGCATAATAAACTGGTATCCCCAGCGGGACACGTCCATGCGAGGGGGCGGGTTCTAGATGTCGATATGGAACGTCCAGGTTCGATCACCATCCTAATTGATGCCGTTGAGAGCGCCGACAAGACAATCCGCATGCCAGCTATGGAAATGCCATTCCACGTCACAAACCGTCGCATGCTTCAAGGGCTTCGCCCTGGAGACGTAATCGATTTCGAGGCAGCTCGACTGAAAACTGCTGTGATGATAACGAGAATCCGGAAAGCGTATTAGTTCCAATGCCTAAATCTATCGGCCAGAGGACACCTTTAAGGTGCCTGAGATCGTAGGAGCGCCACCCCTCGGAATGGCCTCTGCGCTCCGCGATCCGGATGCCTAGGCCATCCTCGCGTGCGCTCGTCGAGCGAACTATCGTTACGCAGACCAGTGCTTGCGCGGTCTGCGCAGGTTCCACCGCTGGGTTTGCTTGACATACGGCAGCGGAGTCTCCGCCCGCGCGGGCGCTCTACGAGCCGCCGGCGAGTGCGATCAACACGCGACGCATCGAGAAAGTGGCAGAGCGGTTTATTCGAGCCGTTCAGCCTCCCTTATAGCTATTCTCTATCTGTCGGTCTCGCTCGGACTTTTCCCAGAATCTACCGATCATAGTGCATCAAATTGATGCAGATCAATCTGGGGAAAGCGATCTTTCGCTTACTTCTGAAACGCGCGGCGCTCGATCCTTCTGATATCGGATCGGACCACACTCTCAGTGTAATAGTTTGGGCGTAAGACGTCTATCAAGTGGGGAACGTCTCTGCAGGGGGTCTCCATGCGGCTTGCGGCTAATCATCAGCCAAAGCGGATTTTGTTCGTCACGTCCGAGTTTGGCGACTATGTAAAGGTCGGCGGTCTGGGGGAAGTATCGGCGACCCTTCCGCGTGCGCTCAATCGACTCCATGACGTTCGAGTTCTCGTTCCGGGGTATCGAGATCTGCTCAAGGCAGCCAATGACCTGCAGATTGTTTGTCACCTTCGAAGCTTCGCGGGTCTGCCAGCTTGCGATATCGCACGCCTGAAGGCGGCCGATGGCCTCGTCCTATATATTGTGATTTGTCCTGAACTATACGAACGGGATGGTACACCCTATGCAGATTCCAAGGGCGTCGATTGGTGCGATAACGATATTCGTTTTGGCCGTCTGGGATTAGCCGCAGCGGAAATCGCTTGCAGCGAAGCAGGTGCAGAATGGTACCCAGACCTCATTCACGTGAACGACTGGACGTCTGCGCTCGCACCTGCCTATGTCGCCTGGCGTGGGCATTCCCTGCCAAGGATATTAACGATCCACAATGCCGCCTTTGCCGGGGCATTCGATCGAGACCGCCTTGACGCGCTAGGCATCCCCCAAAGCGCATTCACGATGGACGGAGTCGAGTTTTATGGGCGGCTCTCTTTTCTAAAGGCAGGCATTTCCTACTGCTCTCACGTTACCACCGTCAGCTCGACCTATGCGAATGAGATCACAACACCAGAATTCGGCTGCGGTCTCGACGGCTTGCTGAGGCTGAGGGCGCAGCAAGGCCGGCTGACGGGTATCATCAATGGCATTGAAACGGATTGGAATCCGCGTTGCGATCCACATCTGGATCGCGACTTCGCGGCCGGAGAGTGGAAAGGCCGCCCAGCAAATGCCGAGGTAGTGCGCCAAGCTTTTGGCCTCGCAGCTTCGCACGGTCCATTGTTTGCTGTCATATCGCGACTAGTTCATCAGAAGGGCGTCGATCTCACGATCCAGGCCACCGAGACAATCGTTCGTCAAGGCGGACAGATCGTTGTCAACGGTCGGGGAGATGTTCGACTGGAGGCCGAGATCACCGAGCTGGCGAGGCGCTATCCTGGAAAGGTAGGCGTGAAGATCGGTTACGAAGAGAAACTTGCACGGCAAATGTATGCAGGAAGCGATTTCCTTCTGATGCCGTCGCGGTTCGAGCCGTGCGGCCTCACGCAGATGTACGCTCAGAAATTTGGCTCGCTTCCTGTCGCCCACCAAACGGGCGGGCTGGCTGACACGATTGAGGATGGCGTGACGGGCTTTCTGTTTCGGGAACCATCGCTCGCGTCGATGCTGAACGCCGTCTACCGATCTTTCGATACGTTCGGCTCCGCACGACAACTTGGAGCAATGCGGCGCGCAGCCATGAAGCGTCGCTTTAGCTGGAAGCAATCGGCCAAAAGGTACACGGAAGTCTACGAACATGCTTCATCAAGCACCAGTGCGAGGCGGCTTGCCTGATCATCTGCGCGGCCTATCAGGTCACTATCACTGCCGCAATTCCTCACTTGTCTCCGTCCGGCCACGATGCATGATTAACGCTAAAAGCAGGGGACCGGACAGATGACGTCACGACTGATCGCCGTCTTGGGCTACACGTTGTTCGCCGCTTGCCTTACGACCCCACTAGAGAGTGGCGCCTATGCAGGCACTTATGACCTCTCTCTTGACCGTCACGCCGTAAACATTACAGGCCGCGATAATGTTGCGTTGCTGATCAACGGTCAGCTGCCCGGTCCAGTTCTTCGGTTTAAGGAAGGCGAGAACGTAGTCATAAATGTCACGAACCGCCTGGACGAAAATGCTTCGATCCACTGGCACGGGCTGATTGTTCCACCCGAAATGGACGGCGTGCCCGGCATTTCCCCAGGCTATGGCGACGGCATACC
This sequence comes from uncultured Bradyrhizobium sp., assembly GCA_964609175.1. Lineage (GTDB taxonomy): Bacteria > Pseudomonadota > Alphaproteobacteria > Rhizobiales > Xanthobacteraceae > Bradyrhizobium. The sequence goes on along the minus strand of CAZSRR010000006.1, from coordinate 127,608 downwards.
GCCGGGCCAGACCTTCACTTATCGTTTTAAGCTTAAGCAGTCAGGAACTTACTGGTATCACAGCCACTCGTCGGGCGAACAGGAGCAACTGGGCATCTATGGCCCGATGATTGTTGAACCTCGCGGGCAGGAGCCGTTTCGGTACGACCGCGATTACATCATCATGCTCTCTGACTGGAGCGATGACGCCAGGAGCATTATCAAGAACCTGAAGGCCGAGAGCGGCTGGTACAATTTCAACCGGCGGACTTTAGTCGGCTTGTTCCAGGAGTTGAACAGGGCGCCCTCCGACGTGGCGCGCCGCGCGATCATCAATGACCGCATCGCCTGGTCATTGATGCGAATGGATCCGACCGACATTTCAGACGTCTCGGCCTATACGTTCCTCGTGAATGGCCGGACGCCGGAGCAGAATTTCACGGCGCTATTCAGACCCGGCGAGCGCATCCGCCTGCGCTTCATCAATGGGTCAGCCATGACGTATTTCGATGTGCGCATCCCGGGATTGAAAATGACCGTCGTCCAGGCCGACGGCAACAACGTTCAGCCCGTGCGAGTTGACGAGTTTCGCATCGCGAACGCCGAGACCTACGACGTGATCGTACAGCCGACCGAAGACCGAGCCTATACGATCGTCGGGGAGCCGATGGACCGCACGGGCTTTGCCCGCGCGACCTTGGCGTCTCGGCCTGGAATGATTGGGGAACTCCCGCCGCATCGGTTGCGGCCGCTCGTCTCGATGGCCGAGATGGGCATGAACCTCGGCCCGAAGGGCGGTGATCGCGGTACACCGCATCCCGAGCAAGACATGCCGGGTCATGTCGCGCCCGAAGATCCGGTCGCCATGGCAATTGGAATGGGCGACATGGGAGGAATGTCAGATAAGGGCGGCAGTGGCACCATGCCCGGAATGCAGCACGGATCCCCCAGAACCAAGCCGCAAATGTCCGGCATGTCCAAGCCGCCAAAGGAATCCAAGCAACCCCCAAGACCGGCCAAGCGAAAGACCCCGAGCATGCCCGGGATGCCCGGAATGAGCAGCGCTACTCCGGATCGATCGAACGCCCTGGCGCAGATGCGGGGCGCGCCAGATCATTCCAGCATGCCGGGAATGGGTGGCGGGACTCGTGCTGCTCCGGAAGTGGAAACTGGAATCCAGCAGGGGCCGCAGGCCTATGTCCTGCGTGGCGGCGAGGACATGGAGAGTGTCCCCGTGACGGGTGGGCATGGCGCGCCAGACCCGCTTCTCAACGATACGGGAGCGCCTCCAGGAACGAAGGTCCTTTCCTACCGGGATCTCAAGGCGCTCAATCCGTACCCGTACAAGCCCTACGATCGCGTCATTGAGATGCGGCTGACCGGCAACATGCAGCGATATTTCTGGTCAATGAATGGCCGGAAGTTCAGCGAAGCTGAGCCGATCGTACTGCGCTATGGTGAGCGCGTCAGATTCCGCTTCATCAACGAAACCATGATGAATCACCCGATGCACATTCACGGGACGTGGTTGCTGCCGGAGGTTGGCAATGGTGCTCGCAATCCCAAAAAGCACACCGTCAATATCAAGCCGGGCGCCACGCTCGACGTCGATGTTCCCGCTGATGCCGAAGGCCCCTGGGCATTCCATTGCCATCAGCTCTATCACATGGAGACCGGCATGATGCGGAAGGTTGAGGTGGTTAGACAAACAGTCTCTGCGCGATAGGAGGCTTCGATGCATTGCGCTCGCTCGATCGCGTTGATGGCTATGGCACTCGGATCTTCCCTGCCGAGCGCACCCGCTCAAGCCCAGAGCCCGGTACCTTACGTCGAACAGGCTTCCTGGTGGGGAATGCGCAATCCGAACGGAATGAGCTTCCCGGATCAGCAGGTCTTCAGCGCCGCACGTTTCGACAAGCTCGAATGGAGCGGCCCGAATTCTGGCAGCAGTGCGCGCTGGGACCTGGAGGGATACATTGGAGGCGACTACGACAGGATGGTTTTCAAGTCGGAGGGCTTTTACAGCGGTAGAACCAAGAACCTCGAGGAAGGCCAACTGCAAGTTCTTTATTCTCGCTTGATCGACTACTATTTCAACGCCCAGGTGGGCGTTCGACAGGACTTTTCCAATAAGTCGAACCGCACCTATGCTGTCATCGGCCTGCAAGGTCTCGCACCCGGCTTCATCGAAACCGACACTGATCTATACATAAGCCAGAAGGGCGAGGTCTCCGCCTCGTTCACCGCGTTTTACGATCTCCTGATCACGAACCGCCTGATACTGCAGCCCCGTATCGACCTGAGACTTCAGGCGCAGCCGGTGCCTGACCTGGAGCTGGGCAGCGGGCTTACAGATTTCGAACTGGGGGCGCGCTTGCGTTATGAATTTACCCGCAATTTCGCGCCCTATATCGGCGTCAACTGGGACCGCAAGGTCGGTCAGACCGCGACAATTGCGAGAATTAGCGGCGAACCAGTGTCCGCGGTGTCCTTTATCGCGGGTGTGCGGCTATTCTGGTAATGTCTTCGAAGCGAATTTTCGCGCGACTCCTTTGGCCTGGGCAATGGTCGATGTATCTTTGCGGCGAACTTCATTGCAGCGACATGCAAAATAACTTTCCTCCGCGCAGGCCTCACACATTTCTTCGAGGTAGCCCTTCAAGGCTTGACGCGCCCGATGAAGGCGAACCGTGATGTTATTCACGGTCACTCCGAGCTCAAGTGCGACCAATTCCCTCGGCTCGTCTGCGAGGTCTATTCTTCTGATTATCTCGGCTTGCTTCATCGTCAACAAGGCAAGGTATTGATGCAGACATTCGCAAATTTCGTGATCTACTTCCGGGCTCGGATCCATGACGAAGCGGTCGTTCAGTTCGGCCGTGAAGGATGCCTCCTGGATTGCCCGGGACCTTTGACGATGGAAATCAGCAATGGTAGTTGACAGAACCCGGCTGAGCCACCCGCGCACGGCATTGACGTCTCGAAGGTCGGCGGAACGTTCGAGAGCCCGCAACATGAACGCTTGCAGTACCTCTTCCGCCTCTGACTGTACTCTGAAGCGCTTTCGCAGATAGCTCCGGAAGCGGCCATAGCTTTCAACGAGAGCTGTTCGTACCGCTCTATCTGAAGTCATGGACGATAGTGGCGCATTCGTTGCAGCCGCGCGCGGTCGATTGTTCCCCGATGATGTCATGGCAATCGCTCAGTTCGATATTCGGCAGATCGCTTCGGTAAGGCTGTGAGCGGCTCAAATTGCCGGGAAACACAGCAGCTGAAGCAATGGCATACGGGCGTACGCGCCCCCAAAGCGGAGCGCAGCAGCCCAGCACTCAAATGGAGATTCAGACGATAGGTGGCCGATAGCGCCGAGCGCGCGCGCCTTCGTCAAACTTCAACGCAGGCTCGGACTCGCAGCGGAAGCGCGGCATTGGGAGCTGCAGGATCGACGTGGGTTGAGGAGGAGCGGCACTGAAGCACAACGAGCCACAGCAACTCGAATGCCTGGGACCGCCGCTTCTCTCGTCGATGTCGGCGCCGACCGCCACGTCGAGCAAATGCTGCGCCGGTTCAGCGCCCGCGTGGTGATGCTCATGGCATCCCACGAGCGCTTTGGACTGTTCGGTATGTTGAGCAACGACACCGCGCAAGCCTGCGGCAAAGGGCAGGGCCAGCGAAGGGGACATCGACCCAAGCAGATATGCGATGGCGAAAAGCCATGCCCACTGTCTTCGCTTTGGTCGCGTCATGCTAAGCATCTGATTACCGCCTGGCTTCAATATATAGCTTCGACCCAAGCGGCCGCCAATAGCAAGCAGTTCAAGAAGATAGGCAAATTGCGCCTGGGGAACGCGTTCTTCCTTCTCAAGTCAGACGGTCAGACCGGTTCCTATCGATTTTTTCCAGCCTTCCGCCGCGGTCGGATGCGTGGCTGAGGAGGTTCCAGCGAGGGCGCCGGATATGGTGTAAGGCGGAGATATTTCGATAGCCTGGCTAGGCGAGCCGCGCGCTTCGTTCGGCCAGTAGCGCCGATCGGAAATGGTGGCGCCGGCCATGACCTCGACTGACGACACGATAGCGAGCAGTGGCACGACGAAGCAGAGCGCGGCACCCTTTTTCATGTTTACCTCGGCATCTAGCGTTGCTCGCATGCCTCGGGAATTTTTGCTTTGCATGGTTCGCAGCGCGGAGCTTTTAGCAACTAATTTTAACAAGCTGCCCGGCCCTACTCTTGATTCAGATCAAACTGTTGCCGCGGCATCAACTGGGCCGATGGGGTCCTACCGTGTTGAGTTACGGGTGAAAACTCCTGACCCGTAAAAAGATAGTAGCCGTCTCGGCTGATGGCATTGGAGACGGACTTTCTTCGCAGGGAAGCTGGACGCGCATTGCTTCCTTTCAATATGCGGACGAACCGCCAACTTGGGCCTAACAGCAAATTGGGTATCTCTGTGTGCGTAGGTACGACGGCGTAGAAGTCGCGCGCAAACGTGCTGGCAAAGAGCACATATGCCGGCGATCGCCTGCGGTCGGCCAGACCTCGTTCGTCTTCGCTCAGCATGCCAACCTGTGCGCCTATCCGACTGCTTCCAAGCCGACGAACTGCATATATGTGCGGCGGCCGCCCGGACCAAATAGAACGACAGAATATCGCTCGGGTTTACCACCCATCCCCGGAGATCCTGCTGGCATTCCAGCAACGGCGATGCCGGCCGCATCCGGCCGTTCCTCGAGCAGTTTTCTGATGGCGGCCGCCGGAACGTGGCCTTCCACAACATAGCCGCCGATTTCCGCGGTGTGGCACGCTCCCAAATCGGCGGGTATGCCTAGACGATGACGGATACTACTCCGGTCACTCGTTTCCTTGATCGTGACAGCGAATCCGGCTGCTTCGAGATGTTTGGCCCAGGCTCCGCAGCAGCCACAGTTAGGATCCTTGTGGACCAGCACCTCGGAAGATGCGGCCGGCAGCGGAACAGGGGCCATCGCCAATCCAAATAGAGCAGCGCAAACGACACGACGCGAGAGCTGAAACGGCAACAATAGAGGTGGCATCGGGGTTTCTCCTCAATGGTGCTTAAACCAACCCATACCCTTGATGTCGTTGAAGGCATCCGTACGGTGGCACAGGAAGCACTGGTTCACACTTGCATGCATCTGACCGGTGAGCACTTTATCCATCATGAAATGCTCCATGTAGTGGCTGGGCGGTGCCTGATGACATTGCGCGCATTCCTTGGACGTCGGTGAAGCATGCAGGAACTGAGCAATGCGCCAGGAATCCAAGGCGTGGCAGCTCGCGCAATCACGCCCGAACAGGCCGCGATGCGGCTCACGATTGCTGTGACAGTTGGCGCAATCGAGACTTGCCTTTTCTTGTTGGTTAGAGGTCGGCAATCGGAGAAACTCTTTCAAATCGGTCACCATCTGTTCACCGATCGCGCGCGCAGAGGTGTTTTGGCCTTGCGGAAATGATCCTATGCGCAGCAGCGTGGCATGGTCCATCTTGGTAGGACGGACGCCGCCCGCATGCTCGACGTGACATCCGCGACATTCTTTGCTGGTCGCATGAAACGCTGTCGACTGCTTGCCCAGATCGGCGGCGGCTGTTGTATGGCAGGCGATACAGGCGGCCGCCTTGACGCCCTTGGTTGGCGTATGGCACGTTTCGCATTTCTTGGAAAGAAATGCATGCTTTTCCGAAAGTGGCCCTGGCACAACGGCGTCTGTCCAACCGGAAACCGCGAGGGAACCGTCGCGGTACAAGCCGATCGATACTGCGGCCACGCCTGTTATGGCGAGCGTTACAAGGACCGCATAGATGAAAGAGCGCATGCTCACGTCAGCCACCGCAGCCCGTAATAGATTTCGCCGGCGATGTGCAGCGCGAGAAGGGCGTACATTGCAATTGCCGCAACCACGTGCAGTCCCATCCACTGCATGAATACTTTCTTGACGGTCTCTTGAGACCCGATCGCGTATTCAAGATCCGCAATGCCATCAACGAGCTGCAACAGCGGAACCTTCTGCAGCGCAGCCGGCCTTACGGGAGTGCCGTCGGGATTGACAAATTCCTGAGAGGACAAGTTGAGTGCCGTCCGGTCATAGGCAGATCGTAATGTTGATAGATAAGTCTGATGCTCTCGAATTTCGGCGGCCGTCTGCGGCAGGTAATACCGCCCGATGAATCCGGTCACGACCAGCACCAACATGCTGGCGATGAGAGCAATCCCAATCGGACTCTCGTACTTATGGCCGCTATGAAGAATAGCCAAAAATGATGCGGCAATGCCGGCATAAACGTGAAAGCTGAGGAGAGCCTTCATCGATACCAGCCGAGTGACAAGCGCCCTAAAGCTTCGGCTGTATTTCGTGAGCGGATAGACGAGGAGAAGAACCATCAGCGTCGCGGCGGACGCGCCCAAGACAAAGCCGGCAAGACTGCCGGCAAATCTCGAATCGGAATGAAGCCAAAAGGCGGGTACGAGGAGCAAGAGGCTCGCGAGGACGATATCGACGATGAGGCGTCCTCTTTCGCTCATATCAAGCCTCGACGACCAAATTGCCAATCGACTTGGCTTGGCAGGCCAGGATCATGCCCTGCGCTTTGTCTTCTTCCGTCAACGCCTCCTGCACCTCCATCGTGACGGACCCTTCCAGGAGATGAGTCTTACAGACTCCGCAGATGCCTGCACGGCAGGAGAAATCGATCGGAACGCCGACCGACTCGGCGACTTCGAGGACGCTCTTGTCCGGAGGCAACGGAGCAACCTTGTCCGACTTGGCAAAGCGAATTGACGCCGTAGCTGGCCCGAGCGCCGGCGCGTCACCTTCGGACTTGCGCTTTTCGACGATCGTCATTCCCGGGGGAGGGACAGCTCCGAGCGCCGGACCAAATGCCTCGGTCTTGATCTGTTCGGCCGGAACGCCAAGCTCGCCAAGCAGCTTCCTGAGCGCTTCCATCATCCTTGGCGGTCCGCACAGGTGGACCCGTCGCTTTGCCAAATCGGGCACGGATCGCATCAGGAAATCGCCGGTGATTTGACCTTCGGCCCCCATCCATGAAGTACCTGCGGCTCTCACCATGGCTGCAGCAACATGAAGATTGTTCATCTTGCGCTGCAGGAACTCCAGTTCATCCCTGAAGATGAAGTGCTCTGTGGTTTGAGCGCCGTAGACCAGGTATATCTGCCCTGGCCATGCAATATCGGAGAGGTACCGCACCGCAGCCATCAACGGCGTAATTCCCACGCCGCCGCCTATAAGCACCACGCTATCGGACTCCTTCCCCGTGAAGGTAAACACACCCGAAGGAGCCATCACCTCAAGGACATCCCCCTCCTTGATGTGGTCGTGCATGTAATCGGAAAAAACTCCGCCGTCCTCGCGCTTGATCGTGGTCTCCACGTAAGCGGTCTGGGCGGCAGACGATGCGATCGTGTAAGACCGTCGGACGGTCTTGCCATCGATTTCGGCGGAGTAGGTCAAAAACTGACCGGGCAGGAAGCTGAATGGAATAGCGCCTCCGGCGGGGTTCTGGAGGCGGAATGTCTTTACGCTCGGCGTTTCCTTGTAGATCGTACAAACTCTGAGCCTGCCCTTCCAGAGGCTGCCCGGCTTGGCCGCAGCGCTGCGGTTGCCAGACTCGGACGGAAGGGGCCCGCTCCCAGCGTATGTTGGCTGGCCACTCACGCTTGCTCGTGGCGGGACGATCGGAGCCTTGAGGTCCGTCGCTCCGCTCGCTGGAGATGCAGGAGCGGCAAGAGCCGATGCCGGCCCGGGCGCCGGCGCGCGAGTCAACCGATCGACAAGCGCGTTGGCCCGGCGCATCCGCTCCACATAGACGGTAAGCATTCCGGCAGAGAAGACGGCGAGGAGTGCCATTGTAATTAGGTGGAACCAGGAAATGCCGAACAGGCCGTCCGCATTCCCATGAGGTTGTTCAGCCGTCGCAAGGTTCATCTGAGCTTTAAACCAACTCTGCGCGATCTGTTGCGGTGGCTGTCCCTCATTCAGCGCCCGTAACGCGGTAACGCCGCTCTGGACCTGGTTGAGAGATTCGCGGATTTGCCTCGCCGCCTGATCTGCCGCGGCGATGTCGCCCGCCGCGATTGCGTGCCGCAAGTTCTTCTCTGCGGCCGAGATGCCGTTGATGTCTGAATTGATCCGGCCGCGAGCCTGCGTCTCCAGGGTGAGGCGCTGCTCCGGCGTAAGAGACGGCATTTCCATCAACGATGGATAGAACTCCTTGCGTGGGCGCCCCATCATTTCGCCCATCATGTTCATCATGCCCGCGCTCGGCGCAGTTGATGAAGATCCCGGTGAGCCGGTGCCTGGAGTGGCTGGTGGAGTAGCCGGACTATTCGATTGAGGTGCGGCATCGGCTACGGGAGCGCTTGAAGTCGAACCGCCCGGATGATGCGCCGAATGTTCATCCGCCGCTTGGGCGAATTGCCACCCTCGGTTTCGCTGCGCAGCTACCGCGCTGTCCTCTGACCGTTCGAAGCCGCGGTGGTCATCTGTCGTATGGATCGCGAATCCCGGCCCGATTGCGCGGCTGCGTTCCTGCAGAGACATGGCACTGTCGGGGGAGACGCCAGCGAACACTGCGTTCGCAGCAAATGAACTCCAAAGGGCCAGCGCACAGAGGTCACGTCGAACGCCGAAAGCCAGGATTCTCGACATGACCTCTGTTTCGCCTCTGCTTCTTTGGTGATCGTCAGAACGTCGCAATCAAAGGCAGCAAAATCGAGTCCGCCGTCTTCTTCTGGTCATCGCTCAGATTCCCGTACAGACGATTGAAGGCGGTGCGCGCTGCCTTGATCGCTTCCAGGCGCTCGGCCAGATGACGCTCGTAATGTTCGATGCGCTCGGAACCCGAAATTTTGTCATCCACCACGAGTAGTTTGCGTGCATCCAGCAAATGCTGGCGGCCGGAGCGTAGCGCATCGGCCAGCAGGCTCCAATCGGCTGCTTGCTTGTCCGTGATCTGTAGCTCGGCCTTCAGGAAGGCGATCCGCCCTTCCAGCCGCTCGGTCACGTCCGCAGGCCCGCTTGCAGCAACGCCGGCATCGGGCGCTGTACCGGCCTTGGGCGGGGAGGTCATCTGACCGTGCATCATCCGCATCATCTGCATCATGTTATCCATGCCGCCACCCATGTTCTGGGACTGGCCGCCGGATTGACCCATTCCGCCCATCGGGCTCTGCATGGGCATGCCACCCATGCCACCCGCACCACCCATTCCGCCCATGCGCCCCATGCCGCCGCCCATTCCGCCCATATTCTGGGATTGGCTGCCGGACTGGCCCATGGTGCTTGAGCCGCTGGATGGATTGGACTTCATGTTCATTTCGTCCATCATCGCAAGCTGCAATCGATCTCCGGTCGCCGCTCTTGCCGTTGACAGCGAGGCTGGCGGCAGACCAAGGGCGGCGAGCACGACTGCGGTTCCAACGAGATTTTTCATGTTTTCCATGGATGGCTCCTCCAATTCCGGATGATCATTACCCATCATTCCCTACCATTGCGAAGCCAGGGCAGGTTGACGCAGATCAACCAAGAAAGACGCATAACTTATTAGAATATTACACGAATAGTTGATTGCGAGCTCACGGGACGGCCTCGCGCAGAATCCGGCTGAATGCCTGGTTAGAATCTTAGATCGTCTTCGGACATGCCGGTGCCTCGATGGAAAACTCGAGAATTGTCTCGAACGCGAAAACAGGGGCGATGGCAACCCGCAGGTTCAGAGACTGGCACGGTCCGAATTCTTGGGTGTAGCCGCGTGCCGCTGCCAAGGCCAGCGGCCTTCGATTTCGATCTGCAATGAGAAGCTCAGGAACGTCCGGATAACGATGATCACCGCGAGGATCCCAAGCCGCTCGAACGACGGCACGATTGCGACCATACCGATGATGTCGGCGGCAATTAGAAATTCCAGGCCCAGCAAGATGCCGCGGCCGAGGTTGGCGCGATAGGAGCGAAACGCATCGGCAAATTCTCCCCGCCGCATTTCGCCCAACGACCAGATGGTCGCGGCAGCAACACCACAAATGATCACCAGCACCCCGAGCAGTTCGATCGCCGAAGCCGCCCAATGAAGCGCATGTAGAATGGCGCCTCGCGTTTGTTCGGTGAAAATCAACTCGGAAGTGACCATCGCTGCCTACCAGATGCGCCTGAATTGAGAAAGCCTTTCATCCTTCGACAAGCGCTTATGGCTCGCCGCCACCCGCTCCTGGCGGTGATCTTCCGCCGGAAGACAGACCCTTGTCGACGTCTTTCGACCAAGTCCGATAGTAGGCGATCATTGTCATGATCCACAGACCTGCCGCACCGACCACGAGCTGGGCCAGCACTCCCTCCGAACCGAGCTCCAGCACAAAATGCGCGAGGAAGGACAGAAATAGGCCGACGCAAAAGACCGGCAGAGACTGCTGACCACATCTGATGAGGGGCTTGAAGATCGGCCATTTCAGTCCCGGCCAATCGATCGGAATGAGCGAGACGACGATGAACACAAGGCTCGCCAAATGGATCACGCGGTACGGAGCGAGATTGGTCTTGTCGTTCGGAATGAATGTCTTGGCAATGACCCCCGGAACGAACTGCTGCAACTCCGGGATTCGCTCTGCCAGGGTTATGGCAAGCGCAAACAGAAGGAAGCTGGTACTCAGGACGTACAGAATACGGGAATGCAGAAATCCCCGACTAGCCGCAGCACCTCCGAGCGCAAGCCAAGCTCCGAGGACAAAGAGCAACTGCCAGGCGAACGGATTGAAGTACCACACTCCCGCCGGATAAGATGCCAAGTTCCAGCCGTAATGGCGGGCAGCAAGATACAGTCCGATCGATCCAATCATCACGGCGTTGCGCCATCGCAACATAAACCAAAGGACGATCGGGAATGCCGCCATCAAAACGATGTAGAGCGGTAGAACGTCGAGATTGAGCGGTTTGAACCTGAGCACCAAGCCTTCGGAGAGAGTCTCGACGGGAAAATTCATTAACGGCGCAACGTTGAATTGATCCATGAAGTGCGGATCATCGAACCTGTGCGCGACGTAATGCACTGCCGTGAGGTAAAAAACGAACAGCAGTACGTGGGCGACATAGAGCTGCCAAACCCGGCGCAGAAGCCTGGTCGCTCCGATGACAAGGCCGTGCTCCATCATCGTCTTGCCGAACACAAAGGTCGCCGTGTAGCCGGAGATCAACACGAAGAGATCGGCTCCATCGCTAAAGCCGTAATTTCGCGTCGTGAACCAGGCGAGCACGGTCTCCGGAATATGCCCAAGAAAGATCAGCCAGTTCGCCAGACCGCGAAACAGATCCAGGCGGAGGTCGCGCTGTGACTTCGGCAGCACGGATCTGGCGGTGATTGTTTGCCAAACCCGTTCCCGTACAATGAGCCCGACCTGCACGGTCCAGCCGGGCGCACGGTCAATTGGCTCGTCAACCGACATCGCTTTCCCTCGTTCTTGATATGCACTCTGCGCCGTGGATCGGGACATCTAGATTCGTATCTTACTTCTCATGGCAAAATCGGCAATGATCAGTGGCTTGTGGATGGCCACGACTGTGCGCCAGTGGCGCAGTCTGATCCGCAGGGTGGGGGATTTCCGGAGCAAGAGGTGATGCAGTGCGGATCGATACGCGATCGTGCACTGGCGACAATCAGCGCAAAGACGTCATTATCGGCTATCGACAGGCCGCTTGAGAGGCACCTCAAGCAACGAGTTTTGCAAGAGGCGTTGCGCACCGCCGAATGTCAGAACTTCAGACGTCGAAACACCCATCAACTCTCTTCCGTCGAACGCAACTGTCGAACTCGGCGTTGAGCGGAGAATGGGGCCCTTCGCCTCAGGACACCGATTGCCGGCAGCTCGGGGAGGTTGATCGAGCTGTCGGGCAACCCGGATGAGGATTACTTGGAGCCAGTGGGCGGTACTATGGTCGAATTCGTCGACGGGCTGGCTCCGGTGGTCGCGGGTGCGTCCTTCTTCGAATCCGATCCGCCCTGGTGCATCCGGCCGCCCATCTTGCCGTGCTCGCCGTCCATCCCTTTCCGGCCCATCTTGCCGTGTTCCATGCCATCCCGCATCATTCCGTGCCCCATGCCGGGCGCGGGCTGGGCGGGCGTAGTCTGCTGAGCGGGCGCATCCTTTTGGGTATCCGGGGTCTGTTGCTGGGCCGAAGCCAATGCCGATAAATTAAGGGCGATAGCTAAGCCGAAAGCCGCCGCGAGGCTCCTTTGTCCGATTGTTTTCATCGTTTTTCTCCATAAGGTTTTGCTGCCGGTCGGGATGACTGACAGCTACTACGGTACGGCGCTCCGGGGACAGCAGTTTGACCAAGGTCAACTTGACGAACGCCTGTTGCGTAATTTTTTTTCGGATCCCATCGTAATGAGTCGATACCGATGCCGTCTCTACAGTACAGTGCCGGAGGCAGACGCGCAGGCAAGCCATGCTCGCGTACAGCAATGAGCCAGTCGCCAGCGCAGGACTCACGGTGCGCGGCGATAGATGTTGTGCGCATCGAGCCGACGCTTGGGAAACCTGATCTTCAATGGAATGTTGTTGAAGTCCTGCAATCGATCACTCAGAGGACGTAAGCCGTAGCCGGCGCTAGCAACCTGGATGTGATGGTGGCTCTGAGTTTCGGGCTAGCATGCCGATTTTTTCAGCATTCCTCCAAACGTTTTTGCCGCTAGTCTTTGATCTGGCTCAACTCAGATCGTGACGCATCGGATTGATTGCCACCAGATCAGACGCCCGGTTTGATTGTTCTGACCTTGTTCGGTCAAATGGAGGAAGAGAAATGAATATCTGCAAACTGTTTGTTGCCGCGAGTGTCATGTCCTTCGTTGCGCTCCCTGCAATGGCGCAGACGAGTTCTGGAGAAGGGAAGGGCGGCAGCCACCACTACTCTGGTGGACCCAAGTCCGAGGTTCCTCATCACATCGGCCCCAAGAAACAGAAGACGGGTTCAAAGAAATCCGGTCCGAGCGGGAGCCATCATTACAGCGGCGGCCCGCGTGAGCCCCACCACATCGGTCCAAAGTAACACCGACTGGACTGAGGTGATTCTGCATGATCGCGGCGGGATCGCCTCTTCTCAGTTATCTTTGCGACGTCAGTTCAGCGTAGCCTCTTGGCCCTTCTCCGCTAGGACGCTGCTCCATCCCAATTCCTTCGTGATTCGGTTCTGTAGGGCGGACGCCGCCTTCAGCTCTCCATGGGTGATGAAAGTTCGCTTCGGCGTTGCCCTCCCGCTCTTGAGCCATGCCAATATTTCGTCGGCGTCTGCATGAGCCGACAGCGCGCCGATATTTCGAACCTCAGCCGCGATTGGCACGTCTTGGCCATGAATCCGAACGGTTTTGGCGCCTGACAGCATAAAGGCCCCTCGCGTGCCCTCAGCCTGATAACCGGCAAAGAGGACGGTGTTCCTCTGGTCCGGCGCAAAGTGTCTCAGATGATGAAGCACACGTCCGCCAGTCGCCATGCCGCTCGCGGAGATGATGACCTTGGGAACAGCACTCTCGCTCAAGCGCTTTGAATCTTCAACCGAGCGAATATAGGTAGCAACGGCGCATGCTCTCTTGCATTCATCGTATGACAGCTTGTGATCGACCTTGAACTTGCAGAAGATTTCGCTGGCATCGACAGCCATGGGGCTGTCGAGGAAAATCGGTACGTTCGTGAGCCCACCCGCCATCTTGATCTTCGCTAAATAGTGAAGTAGCGCCTGAGCTCGGCCCACTGCAAAGGACGGGATAACGACGGTGCCGCCGCGTTTCGTCGTCGTGCTAATGATTTCCTGTACGGCGCGTTGAGGATCGATTTTGGGATGTGAGCGATCGCCATAGGTCGATTCTACGACCAGATAGTTCCCCTTCTCCAACGGTTCGGGCTCAAGCATTGTAGGGTCAGCGTGTCGACCCAAATCACCCGAGAACGCGATGGAAGTTCGATCCCACTCAAGTTCAACGCAGGCGGCTCCAAGAATGTGACCGGCGCGGCGACGTACCATAGTTCCGTCCCCCGGCAATTGCTGTTCGCTATGAAATGGTACTGGCGTCAACAGACGCAGAGCCGCTTCTGCGTCCTTTACCGTATAAAGCGGAAGAGCCGGCTTGTGCTTTGAGAATTTGCGTTCGTTGGCGTATCGGGCATCTTGCTCCTGCAGATATCCGGAATCTCGCAGAAGGATCTCGCACAGCGCGGCTGTCGCCTCTGAGCAAATGATGGCCCCTTTGAAGCCTTGCTTGACCAGCAAAGGGAGCGCGCCGGAATGATCAAGGTGGGCATGGGTCAGGACAATCGCTGAGATGCTGGCCGGCTCCACCGGGAATCTCGCCCAGTTTGCCTCTCGGAGTGTTCGGCTTCCCTGGAAAAGGCCGCAGTCAACTAGAATTCGATGTGATGGGCTTTCGACAAGATACTTCGAGCCTGTAACCGTTCCAGCCCCACCCAGAAAGGACAATTTCAGGCCCATTCCCATCCCCCAATGTACTGGCCGGCAGCTTCGAGCGGCGTCACACGTCATTCACGATAGTCGCATGCAAACCGACCAGACCAAGCATACTCGGTTGGCTATGAGAAAGGATAAGAGGCATCCTCGTCAGGCCTATTGATCCAGCTCAACAACTTCGAGACCAAATAATCAAGTATGTAGCCTCTTGAAATGGGATGTTGTCATGGATGATAAGCTGAGAACGCCAGAGGGAATCTTGGGTCCCTCAAATGTCGAACAGATACGTTCATCCGCTTATACTTTGGCGGCACTGGATCAGGACTTCCTGCTAAGCGATTCCATGCGCGGCGTCCGGTTCATGCTGGAGTATGAGAAAGCGGAGAAGTATTTGAGGTCGTGGGGCGTGCGGTCGACTATAGTGGTCTTTGGATCGGCACGCGCTCGAGAGAACGGCTCGGCACAGCACGCGCGATGGTATCGGGAAGCCCGCGCCTTCGCTCGTTTGGCGTCCGAACGTGGTGGCGCGCTTACCTCGAATGGTGGTGTCCGCGACAACGTTATTGCAACAGGAGGCGGTCCGGGAATCATGGAGGCGGCGAACCGGGGAGCGAGCGAGGCGCGAGCCCCTTCCATCGGCTTCAACATCACCTTGCCGCAGGAGCAGCAGCCTAACCCATACTCAACACCAGAACTCACGTTTCGGTTTCACTATTTTGCAATGCGGAAGATGCACTTGGCAATGCGTGCCAATGCGCTCGTCGCGTTTCCGGGAGGATTTGGTACGTTTGACGAGCTGTTTGAGATCTTGACGTTAAGGCAGACGAAAAAGTCGCCAGCTATTCCGATCGTGCTATTTGACGAGCAGTATTGGCGGTCCGCCGTCAATTTTGAAACGTTGATCGAGAACGGCACGATCGAGAGAACGGAAGGCGATCTTTTTCGCTTCGCCGAAACAGCGGAGGACATCTGGTCGAAGCTGCTTTCTTGTGGACTTGGCGTACCTGGCCTTTCTTGCGAAGCGTCGCAGTTTAGTCACGTTAAAGCTTCGAGTTCGGGATTGGCCTCTCCGAAATAAAACGCCAGCAAAGTTGACTTAGATCAAACTGAAACTTCGGCCGCGCAAAGTAGCATGATTACGTTTACCTGAAGTTCACGCTTCCCACATTTGGCGGATTGTCCAGGAGAGTAGGATGCTCAGCGAAAAGGCGAGGCAGGAAGCAAATTGCCGCCACTTTGCCGAGAGCGGCATTCGGCCTGAGACCGACGGCAGGGTTTCGCAGCCTAATAAGCGCTGGATCTCCATTGAACGCAGTAAGACGGTTACGCAACAACCTGAGTGGTCTCCGCAAACGGATGATATTCTGCGAGAGTTGGTCGATGCCGGCGCGCCAATTGATGTGATCTGCTCCAAACTGAAAAGTTCTTGTGATGCCGTCCGTACTCGCGTGCTGGTACTGAGGCTCAGTGTGCGATCCCCGGGATGAAGGCTTTGTCCAGAGGGCAGCCGGAATAAACCGCCATGCAACCCTCAACTCCCCAAACGTTTGCGCTGTCAGCTTTGTCTTCACCGCTCCAGGACGCTCCCGGCGCACCCGGTATCTCCCCGACCTGGACCAGCAGCGCGAAGGACGCGGTGGGCTGTTCCCTCGGTCCGGCCCGGCTCTGGTTCACGATAGGTTACGGCATCCTCAACGAAGTCTACTGGCCGCGAATAGATATCCCTCAGATCCGCGATCTCGGGTTCATTGTTGCCGACGGGAAAGGGTACTGGGACGAGGTGAAGCGTTGCGGTGCCCATGAGCTTCGTTCGATCAGTCCAGGCGCACCGGCATTTGAAATCCTGCACACCGGCTTGCGCTATCGGCTCCGGCTTCGTATCACACCTGACCCGCGGCGGGATGTGCTCGCAATCGAAACCACACTAGAGACGGTCGATCCCGATCTGCGCGTCTATGCGCTACTGGCCCCGCATCTGGGTGCAACTGGAAAGGGCAACCGAGCGAGGGTTGCTCAGCATCGCGGCCGTACAATCCTCTGGGCCGAGCAGGGGCCCTTTTCCCTTGCTCTCGCTGCCGTCGATTCTGAGCAGCAGGATGCCATCATGCGCGCCAGCGCCGGATACGTCGGGGCCAGCGACGGCTGGCAGAATTTTGCACGGCACGGAGCGATGACGTGGTCCTATGCGGCGGCCGGTCCGGGCAACGTCGCCCTGATGGCCGAGCTCCCGCGACAGGCGGTCCTGGCGCTTGGTTTTGCCAGTAGCCCGGAGGCCGCCGCGACGCTTGCGGTTTCGACGCTGATACAGCCGTTTGACAATCTGCTCGCGGGACAGCTCTCCGACTGGGAGGCGTGGCACAAACGGATTTGCGAATGCTCTCTCCGTCCACCCGATGGGATGCCGGAGATTCAACGCCAGTTGACCGTTTCTGAGATCGTGCTGCGGTCCCATTTGGACAAGACCTATCCCGGCGCCATGGTGGCAAGTCTCAGCATCCCCTGGGGAGATAGCGGCGACGAACGCAGCGGGTATCACCTGGTTTGGCCGCGCGATCTCGTCGAATGCGCAGGCGCACTGCTTGCCTTAGGCGGAGAATCCGAAGCCCGGGACACACTCCGGTATCTCATCGCCACCCAGAATGAGGAGGGCCACTGGAACCAAAACCAGTGGCTGGGCGGGCAGTCTTACTGGCGTGGCGTCCAACTGGACGAAGCGGCTTTCCCGGTCCTCCTCGCAGCCGCGCTGTCGGATCGTGGCGCTCTCGCGGGTATCAAAGTGAGCGACATGGTCGGCAGAGCACTGGCTTTTGTCGCTTGCAAGGGCCCCTCGACAGACCAGGATCGCTGGGAAGAGAATGCCGGTATCAACACTTTTACGCTTGCGATAGCGATCGCCGCTTTAGTGTCCGGCAGTGCCCTTCTGGAGAGCGAAGCGAAGGAATGGGCGCTCGATCTCGCGGACTTCTGGAACGAGAATGTGGAACGATGGACGGCTGTATATGGGACCGATCTCGCGCGCGAGGTCGACGTTCCCGGCTACTTCGTTCGAACTGCTCCGGCGAGTGTGCTGCAGAATGGCGAGCGCGCCCTGGACGAGTTGGTTCCGATCCGAAATCGTGCAGACGGGCTCAAGCTCGCGGCAAAAGACCAAGTGAGCACGGATTTCCTGCAACTCGTCCGCCTCGGCCTGCGTCAAGCGAGCGACTCACTTGTTCGCGACAGCATCAAGGTCGTCGATTGCCTCCTGAAGGTCGATACTCCAGCTGGCCCCTTGTGGCGGCGTTACAATCATGATGGTTACGGTGAACACGCGGACGGACGGCCATACGATGGCACTGGTGAAGGTCGTCCCTGGCCGTTGTTGGCGGGAGAGCGAGGACATTACGAGCTTGCGGCGGGACGAGACCCTTTGCCGTTCCTGCTTACCATGGCCGCCTCGGCGAGCCTCGGCGGCATGATCCCCGAGCAGGTGTGGGACGAAGCGCCGATCCCCGCGCGCCGCCTGTATCCGGGACGCCCAACAGGTTCTGCCATGCCCCTGGCCTGGGCTCATGCCGAATTTGTGAAGCTGCTGCTTTCTCGCGATCTCAGCTATTGCTTTGATCGGCCGCGGGCGGTCTGGGAGCGTTATCAGGGCGAACGGCGGCACGCGCGCTGCGCATTTTGGTGGCTGCATGCCAGGATCGGCAGCTTCTCCGCAGGGAGCATATTGGCGGTCGCGCTGCCCCGCCCGGGCGTTGTGCGGTACGGGTTCGACGGCTGGCACGCCACCTCCGAAGCTGAAACGAAAGATACGGGGCTCGGCTTCTTCGCCGCAACTCTTGATACGGCTCGATTGAGCGCGGACCATGTGGTTGACTTCACAATTCGGTGGAGCGACGAGGGTTGGATCGGCGAGGATTTTCGAGCCGTAGCTGTTTCTCCTCGGAACTAAATGATACCGGAATGTCAGGCCGCCCTCGTACGAGTGACGCACGGGCGGGGGCTCGTACCGACGCGGATCAGCTTTCGGCGACTATCCCTGGAAAGCGGCCCGTTTGATCTACATCAATCTGCACGAGCGTGTCTTCCGCATAGTTGTTTTCAACATCGGATTCACGCTTGAAAGGACATGATCATGTCCGTACGCCTCGTGTTCGCAGGTTTGGCCGCTCTTGTCGCCAGTTTGATCAGCGAACCTGCTTTTTCGCAGACGGAACAGTCAGCTCCACTACCCAAAATGAAAGTTGTCCCCGCGCACCATCCCCAGTATCTCGCACCGACCGGCAGGCGGAAGCCGCCCGGAGCGCCATTGGATGAACGTGGAGGCACGGCTCCGTCAGTTGAGCAGCAAGAGAGAGACATCAAACAACACACGCTCAAGAGCATTTGTAAGGATGCTCCTGGCTGCGAAGGAGGGCACTTGCGTCGCTAGTTGCATCGCGCGCACATAAGCGCGCCCGCTTTCGGGCGCAATCGACCCGTTGAGATGCAACTACAGGAGCTTAGCATGGGTAACCGTCGTGAGGTCATTAGCTCCATCTTGGGGTTCGCTGCGGCCAGCTTGACTGCACGTATGGCGGAGGCGCAGCACTCCGGTGCGATGCCCGGGACGGGTGGAGCGGCAATGACGATGCAGCAATGTGTTGACAGTTGCCTCAAGTCACACGCCATGTGTCTTGAAACGGCACGGTATTGCACGGAGCAAGCCGGTCAGCACGTCGCACCGGCTCATCTGGCGCTCCTGCTCGACTGCGCCGAAATGTGCCAGACGACTGCCAATTCCATGCTTCGGCGCTCGCCGCTGCATGCGGTCCTTTGCGACGCCTGCGCGCAATTGTGCGACGCCTGCGCTCGAGACTACCTCACCTTTCATGCCGATGCACAGATGGAGCAGTGTGCGAGCACTTGCCGCGACTGTGCCCAAAGTTGCCGCGAGATGGCGAAGATGCCGCGGTAAGAGTTTCGATCCTATAATCGGTTAACATCATCGAGACTACGCAGTCGCTGTGATGGCCGGTGTTGTTGCCTCGTTGCCTCAATCGTTGCGTGGCAAATTCAACGCCAGCCTCATTGAAGAGATGTCTCGCGGTAAGCAGCGCGAGGAAGTCATCCACATTCAAGTAGGCGCTTCGAAAGATCGCTTCGGCGTTTAAAAGTACGCGCGAATGCGCGTACGTGGATTAGACGGCCAACGCGATCCTCGCAGGCAGGTTGTCGAAAGCTTTACGACTAGTGTCCCGCTGGCGTTCGTCTCGCTTCGCCACCGCCATACCCTGAACCCCATTCAGTCGGCGTATGAGCCCGCATCCATGCCGCATTTGGGCGGCGGGCTGCTCCTTCTTGACGGCCGGCGCGCGGTCCGCTTTGCGCGCATGGTCATGTCCCGCGGCCACAGCGAATTGCGGCACTGAAACAGCCACCAACGACGAAACGAGAATTCCCAATAGAGTTTTTTGCATCACTCATCTCCACAAGTTATACCCGCAGCAACGGTCGCTGCGCGCTGCATAGTAGTTTCGACTACCCGAGCCACAACGCCTTACGCTAGATCAACTTGGCGCCACAGAGTGTTTGCTCCCTGAACTCTTTTCGGAATCGCTCTCTTCCGAATGGCTTTGGCCAGCTCGGCTACGATCAGGTCCGCCTTTTGACATCGGGTGTGGCCGTAATGCTTCGGCGATCGAAATTCAGAGCGACCGGCCCTGAGTTAGTCTCGCTCATCGTTCGGGTCGCATATGGATGCTACGTTGAATTATCAATTGTTCGTCGGGCTTCGCTACGCGGAGTTCCAGATTCTCTTTATGATCCGCAGGACTTTCCTGCTCACGTGCAAATTGCAATAACATCCCGGCTGGTCTAACCGACGCCTAGAAGCGCGCTTTTCGTCATAGGTACAAATCTGTTCGTTTCCAGCGTGTGTGAATTTGCCGACTGCGGGGACTCTTATGGCGTGACTTCTAAGATGTTCAGGAGGTATTTGCCTCAGTTCAGGTTCTTTTCCGTCCTTCCTGATTGCCTGACCGTAAAACTCCAACTCTCCGGTGGTACCTGCCTGACGCAGGCTGTCGAAAAAACTAACTGCCTGCTTCCGGTCTTCGATCAATCCGACCTTGTCAACCCAAGTGTAAATCATCAGCAGCGGATACGGACCAAAGAAGAACCTCCAGCGACGCTGTACGAATGTACGCAGCGGGACAAAAGCAACTAGCAAACTCAGCAACACCAGGCCTACTGCAATTCCAATGAGGGCCAGCACAATTCCGGTCTGATCCATGACTGCACCCTACGAAAGATACATCGAGAGAATTGGCAATGTATAAACTCCCGAAACGCCGACGAAAATGGCAACTAGAACGACTGGGCTCCGTCTGAAATGAGAATCGTTGGCAACTCGGTGGAAGTTGAGCCAGATCAACGAGGAGGCCGCGCTGGAATGATAGTCAAAAGTTGACCATTTTCGTCCAAAGATGATGACGGTCTTATCCTGACCGGTGTGCTGCCAATCATGTAAGCACGAGATCGGATCCAGATCGCGCAACGCATCGGCGTGCCGATAATGGGCGACATGAACTCTTCTACCCTTCTGGGCTCATCGTCATCCCCGTCATCTTCGGATCGGTCAAGGGGATTGATCTGCTTCCAGGTGGTCGGGGCAAACCCCATCGTCCGGTCGAAATGGAGAGGCGGTAAGGAAGGTGCGGGCTCCGGAGCTAGCGGCGAGCTAGCGGAATGAATTGAGTGCGAATGCCCGGGGCCGAAGCAAAAACAATTACCGATCTTCTTGCGCTACGGAAATTAGCAGCAAATGCCGCCTGGACCTTCCCGGCCCGGGCAGATCTTGAAGGAGCCGTAATGACGCAAGCTACATCCGCAAGTCAGCAGACCCTGTCAAGGCAAGAGCCCCGGGCCCCGGCAGCAGGTGCGGTTGCGTGGTCGGGAACGGAGCCCGCATTGATCCGGCAAGCATGGTCTTCGCTGGAAGATGCCGCAGCCTATCAGCGTGACTTCCTTGAGCGAACCATTCTGTTCTGGGACACATTGCGGCAGCGGGCAGACAATATGTTGGCTCATGAGCGGGCCGGGAAGCCGCCGCTCCTCGACTTCGACTACGAACTGATCGCCGACGCGCGCAGGTTCAACCGGCCGACCAACTACGCCCTATTGCGAATTACGCGTTATGGCGACAAATGCCTGGAAGACTGCCTCGATCTCACAAAACCGCCGGTCATCATCGTCGATCCGCGTGCCGGACACGGTCCGGGTATCGGCGGGTTCAAACGCGATTCCGAAGTCGGGATAGCGCTGCATGAAGGCTATCCCGTATACTTCGTTGTATTCTATCCCGAACCAGCTCCGGACCAGACGCTTGGGGACGTGCTCCACACCCTGAGGAGATTTACGGAGCAGGTTTCCGGGCGTCATGAAGGCAAACCGCCGATACTTTACGGTAACTGCCAGGCAGGCTGGGCGATCGCAATCCTCGCGGCTGATTGCCAAGGTCTTGCAGGACCGGCCGTATTGAATGGATCGCCGCTATCCTATTGGGCTGGAGAGGAGGGCGTTAATCCAGCCCGTGTCTCCGGTGGACTGCTAGGTGGTGAATGGCTCACCCATCTGACCGCCGATCTCGGCAATGGCCGTTTTGATGGGGCCTGGCTCGTTCAGAATTTCGAGAACTTGAAGCCGGAAGGGGTCTGGCAGAAATATGCAAACCTATTTTCGAACATCGACAAGGAGCGAGACCGGTTTCTAGAATTCGAGCGGTGGTGGAACGGATTCTATTTCCTTAGTCGCAAGGAGATGCTTGCAATCGTCGAAAATCTCTTCATTGGCAACAAGCTCGAGCAAGGAAAGTTGCGCATTTGCCCAGGCTGCTTTGTTGATCTGACGCGAATTCGCAATCCACTCGTCATTTTTGCATCCCAAGGAGATAACATCACGCCGCCGCATCAGGCGCTCGGCTGGATCTCTTGCGTGTTTGATAGCACGGACGATCTGAAGCGGGCAGGACAGCGCATCGTCTACCTGATAAATCCCCACGTTGGCCACCTCGGAATCTTCGTATCCGCAAGCGTTGCGCGTCTGGAGCATCGCGCGATCCTCCACAGCCTAAAGCGAATCGAAGCCCTTCCACCCGGACTATACGAGATGAAAATCGATAATCCGACTGGGGATCCGGACTGTCGACACGAGGCCTATTCGGTGCGCTTTGAAGAACGTGGCGTGGAAAATCTAGACTTTCCCGAAAATCGCGCCGCCTTCGAGCTGGTGGCCGAACGATCGGCGCAATTGGATGCGCTGTACTCCGCCACTCTCGGAAAATGGATCGAGGCGACTTCCACGCCGCTGTCGGCACAAATCCTTGAATGGTGGCATCCCATGCGCGTTAGCCGCTACACATTCGCCACCGATTTCAATCCATGGCTACGCGCACTGGCGCCGCTCGCTCGCTCGCTTGCACGCGAGCGACATTCGGTACCGGATACGAATCCGCACAAGGTCAAGGAAGGCGAAGTAATTGGCGCGGTAGGCAACGCCATAGCCCGGGCACGACAATTGCGAGATCAAACCTACGAATTCTGGTTCGAAGCGATCTATGGGTCTGATTTGGCCGCCGAATGTCTCTCGCAACGATGCGTCGGGTTGGAAACGCTATCGCCCATGGTGACCACACTTGGGCGTGAGCATACCGCGTGACGGCGATCACGGTGTGTCCCTCGGCTTCGAGCGCTTCAATGCGATATACAGGCGCGTCGCGCGCAACCGCAACGGCCGAAGGCAGCTCGTGCATATGGGCGGCGAGCAGGCGGAATTGATCTGCAGCCTGCACGCGGCTCGCGGGCTCCCGACCAGGGCTCTTTTCCTATAGTCGCGTCTGGCGCAACCTAAGCGAATTCGCCACGACGCTAACCGAAGACAATGCCATCGCCGCCGCAGCGATGATGGGCGATAGCAGGATGCCGGACAAGGGATAGAGCACGCCGGCTGCTACTGGCACGCCGAGTGCATTATAGACG
This sequence comes from uncultured Bradyrhizobium sp., assembly GCA_964609175.1. Classification (GTDB taxonomy): domain Bacteria; phylum Pseudomonadota; class Alphaproteobacteria; order Rhizobiales; family Xanthobacteraceae; genus Bradyrhizobium. The sequence continues at coordinate 104,152 of CAZSRR010000006.1, read as the reverse complement.
AATGCAAAGAACAGGTTTTGTCGGATGTTGCGCATCACTGCTTGCGACAGGCGCCGCGCCCGGACAATGCCAGTCAGGTCACCTTTAAGGAGCGTGACGCCGGCACTTTCCATAGCAACGTCGGTGCCCGTTCCCATGGCAATGCCCACATCGGACGCCGCCAGAGCTGGCGCATCGTTGACGCCATCGCCGGCCATGGCCACGACCCGGCCCGCAGTCTTGTAGCGCTGCACAACATCGCTCTTCTGGTTCGGCAGCACCTCGGCCTCAACCTCGTCTATGCCGAGGCGGCGGGCCACTGCCCGGGCAGTTGTCCAATTGTCCCCGGTCAGCATCACAACCTGGATTCCCTCCGACTTCAGCGCACGCAATGCTTCCGGAGTCGTCGCCTTCACCGGGTCAGCGATGGCGATTACACCGGCGACGCGGCCGTCAGCCGCCATGAAGATTGCAGTGGCGCCTTCTTTGCGCAGATCCTCCGCCTGATCCGCAAGCGCAGTAACCTCGACCCCCAATTCAGCAAGAAATTTTGCGTTACCTAGGTAAATGCGCTTGCCTTCCACAACGCCGAGGGCTCCCTTTCCGGTCGGCGAATCGAATTCGGTTACGTTCGACGTATTCACTCCGCGTTCTTCGGCCGCGCGAACGATGGCAACCGCAAGGGGATGCTCACTGGCGCGCTCGACGCTCGCCGCTAGGCGGAGAATGTCCGTCTCGTTGTATTCCGACGCTGCAACGATCGCGGTGACTGCGGGCTTGCCTTCAGTCAGGGTACCGGTCTTATCGACCACAATCGTATTAACTCTTTCCATATGCTCAAGTGCTTCAGCATTTTTTATCAGCACGCCGGTTTGGGCACCACGTCCGACGCCGACCATAATCGACATCGGCGTCGCAAGGCCGAGTGCACAGGGGCAGGCGATGATCAACACCGCGACCGCCGAGACAAGGCCGTAGGTGAAGCGCGGCTCCGGGCCCCAGATCGCCCATGCGCCAAATGCAAGCAAGGCGACGACGATTACCGCCGGGACGAACCAGCCGGACACCTGGTCAGCCATCCGTTGAATAGGGGCCCGACTGCGCTGCGCTTCAGCAACGAGTTGCACGATCTGAGACAGCATCGTGTCCCGCCCGACCTTGCGCGCCTCGATGACAAGTGCGCCTGACCGGTTCATCGTGCCGCCGATCACATTCGTTCCGGCTCCTTTGGTCACCGGCATCGACTCGCCCGTTACCATCGATTCATCAACAGCGCTACGGCCTTCGAGAACCGTGCCGTCGACAGGCACTTTTTCGCCCGGTCGCACGCGCAGTCGATCGCCGACCTGCACCTGATCGAGCTGGATCTCTTCTTCCGCGCCTCCATCCTTGATGATGCGCGCTGTTTTGGGGGCGAGGTCGAGCAGTGCGCGAATGGCGCCGCTGGTGGTCTCTCGCGCGCGCAACTCCAGTACCTGGCCTAGTAGAACGAGCACGGTTATGACCGCTGCTGCTTCAAAGTATACAGCCACAGCGCCGTCGCTCGTCCGGAACGCTGCAGGGAAGACATGCGGAGCCAGTGTCGCAACCATGCTGTAGACCCAGGCGACGCCCGTTCCCATGGCGATCAGGGTGAACATATTCAGGTTGCGGCTCACCAGCGATTGCCAGCCGCGCACGAAGAACGGCCATCCACCCCAAAGCACCACGGGGGTGGCGAGAAACATTTGAATCCAATTCGACTGGGACTGGCTCATGTAGTGCAGAAGACCAGTCAGATGCCCGCCCATTTCGAGCGCAACTACCGGAAGGGCCAGAACAAGCCCGGTCCAGAACCGGCGAGTCATGTCGAGCAGTTCTTCATTCGGGCCAATGTCCGCAGTCGCGAGCACCGGCTCCAGCGCCATGCCACAGATCGGGCAGGAGCCCGGACCGACCTGACGAATATCCGGGTGCATTGGACAGGTGTAGACAGTACCTTCAGGTGCGCTCTCTGCGATTGGCGACGTAGCGCCAACATAATTAGCCGGATTGTCCTCGAACTTCGAAAGACATCCCCCAGAACAAAAGTAATAGGTATGGCCCAGGTGCTGGTGCCGGTATGGCGTGCTGTGAGGGTCCACCGTCATGCCGCAGACCGGATCACGCACGCCATCTATGGCGTTGTCTGAGGATTGGGCGATCCCCGCGTGGCCGCCGTGCGCATGTGCGGGCTGGCTATGCTCCACGGCGGGCCCCGCGTGGACCGAGGGGCGGCCCGAGTAGCACCCCCCGTTGGGCGATTGCGCGACCTTACTTGCGACGGCTGCCATGGCGCTTCCTTTCTATAAGATCTTGTAACTGATACGGGGTAGGGGTATATAACGAACATGCGGAAAGACATCAAGACATCGAGCACGAAGCGTCTGAGCCGGATTGAGGGCCAGGTCCGCGGCCTGTCGCGCATGGTCGACGAGGATCGCTACTGCATTGACATCGTAACGCAGATCGCCGCGGTTCGTGCCGCATTGCGGCGTCTTGAAGAGGAGATACTTAGGGACCATATAGGCCATTGCGTCGAGCACGCGATTGCCTCGGGGAACAAGTCCGAGCAGCGTCGGAAGATAGAGGAACTGATGTCTGTCGTCAGCCGCGCGGATCGATAAGCCCATCGGGAGGTCGCCAACCGCTGCGAGGCGGACCTGACGCGGCGATTTTATTTCAATTTGATTTACCTCAATGCGCTAAATCGTGGCTTTCTCTATGGTTGTAATATGATCGTACCAATGGCGAACAGGCATCGAGTTGCAGGACTGATCTGGGCGACGATCCTCGTGATCGCCGCTCAGTTCGTGACCAATGCTGCCGTCGCTCATGCCGGTCATCATCATCACGACCAGCACGCAGCTCATCAGCAGGGCTCGCTGACAGTACAACCTAGTTCCGAGCAAGGCGCCGCTGGCTATCGTCTGACCAAGCTAACCGCAACGTCGAAGACGATCGAAGTGGCTCTCATGGCGGTGAACGACCCGGCCGGACCTGCAGGCCTAGCGGCCAGCTGTATTGGTGGGTGCGGTGGATCGGGACTTGGGTGCTGCAGTGCTGCGGCAATCGCAGGGTCAGCGCTGGCGCTTGCGCGGCTCGACAGCCCTGGCGGAGTGATCGCTTTCAAGCCCGTAAAGCCGGGCAGTATCGACCCGGAAGCCTTGGCAAAACCGCCCAAAAACCTGGCGTAAGCCCGCGCGCGCTCGCGCGCGACTTGTCGTCCGCCCATCGGCGGGCACTGCGGTTTGCGAGGGTCAGATTATGCGCTTTCTTCATCCGTGCAAGGTAACGCTGGCGGCGTTTGTGCTTGCGATTTCATTTGAAAATGGTTCGGCTCACGAAGGCCACGCTCACGGCGAGGCGAAAACGGCGGTCGAACTTCCGGCGACACCGCGGAGCGGAAGTGCATCTGATACATTGGAGTTAGTTGCCGTCGCCAAAGGCCGCGAACTGACGATCTATCTGGATCGTTTCGGAACCAACGAGCCGGTCGTGAATGCCGCTATCATCGCTGAAACCCCAAAAGGCAGCGTCGAAGCAACGCCTGCGGGCGATGGTACCTATCGGTTACCTGCGCCATGGACGGTCAATCCCGGCCGTTATGACATCATCGCCACGGTGACTCCGAAGGATGGCGACCTCGAAATTCTCACGTTCACGATCGAAATTCCGCCGGGGCACCAATCAAGCGCTCCAGCCGGACAAACTGGTGTGTCAGGCACCGCAATGGCGGCAGGGCTCAAGGATAGGCTGACGCCAAATGGATCCGGCATTCTGCTTTCAGTCGCGGGGGCCTTTTTTGCAGGCGCGTTCGGTGGCGTTCTCCTCGCCTGGCGCAGGGCGGCTGTCGTGGTTATTGCCAGCGTCGCGCTCGGTCTCCTTACGTCGGGCGCCGTCGCACATGAGGGTGAGGATCACGGCAGCGAGAGCAAACAAGCTGTGCTGACGGGCGCGACGCGGGATACGGCCCAGCTGCTTTCGGACGGCAGTGTGTTCGTACCTAAGAGCACCCAACGGATCTTGGCGATCCGCACGTCGATCCCCGCAGCGGCTAGCTACCCGCGCGCACTGGAGCTTCCTGGCCGCATCATCCCTGATCCGAATGCGAGCGGCTTTGTGCAAGCTGCGGTCAGCGGTCGCTTGTCGCCGCCAGAGGGAGGGTTCCCACGGCTCGGCACACCCGTGAAGAAAGGGGATGTGTTGGCCTATGTTACGCCGCCGCTGCAGGCGATTGATGCTTCCGACATACGCCAGCGTCAGGGTGAACTGGACCAACAGATATCGATCGTGGAGCGGCGCTTTGCCCGCTACGAGACCTTGGCGCCAAGTGGCGCGGTGCCGCGATCGCAACTAGAGGATACGCGGCTGGAGTTGCAGGGCCTTAAGGAGCGCCGGGCGTCGCTTGATCAGGCTCGCCGCGAACCCGAAGCGCTCGTCGCGCCCGTCGACGGCGTGATCGCAGAAGGAACCCCAGTCGCCGGGCAGATCGCGCAGAGCAATGCGGTGGTCTTTCATATCATCGATCCGAAGCGGCTTTGGGTCGAAGCGCTCAGCTATGAGGCACTACCGATGCTACAGCGTGCGACGGCACGCCTTGGCAACAAGGAGCTAAAACTCGCGTTTCGTGGCGCCGGCTTTGCCGATCGCAACCAGTCGATCCCTGTTCATTTCGCGATCGAAGGCGACGTGGAAGGCTTGCGCGCCGGACAGTTCCTGACTGTGCTTGCCGAAGCTCCGGACGAGCAGCGCGGGATTGCTGTGCCGCGCTCTAGCGTCGTCAGGACCGCAACGGGTCAGGAGTCGGTGTTCGAGCAGGTGGAAGCCGAGCGCTTCGAGCGGCGAACGGTCCGGATCGAGCCGCTCGACGGTCAGCGCGTGCTCATTTCGCAGGGGTTCGAGCCTGGCAAGCGAGTTGTCGTCCAGGGCGCCGAGCTCATTGATCACATCCGTTGAGGGGGGCATCATGTTCCGATTTGCTGTCACCCACGCGTTGCGCAACCGCTTGTTTGTTCTGGCGGCCGCAGCCGCACTGGTCCTCTACGGCCTCTTTACGGCATCTAAGCTGCCGGTGGACGTGTTCCCGGATCTGAACAAGCCGACGGTCACCATCATGACCGAGGCGGAAGGGCTTGCGCCACCCGAAGTCGAACAATTGGTGACCTTCCCGATCGAGACGCAGATGAACGGCGTACCGGGCGTCACGCGCGTCCGTTCCGTCTCCGGTGTGGGTCTTTCGATCGTATATGTGGAGTTTGATTGGGCCACGGATATCTATCGCAACCGGCAGCAGATAGCCGAACGTCTCTCATTGATTCGCGAGCAATTGCCCCCGAACACGACCCCGCAGATGGGCCCGATCAGTTCAATCATGGGCCAGATACTGCTCGTGGCGGTGACCAGCACCGAAGCCACTCCGATGGAGGTGCGCGAGGTTGCGGATTTCATCATCAGGCCCCGCCTATTGACCATTCCAGGGGTTGCCCAGGTTATTCCAATGGGTGGTGAGGTTCGACAGTACCGCATCTCGCCCAATCCCCCCGCTCTCCGCGCGCTCGGGGTGACCTACGATCAGATCGAAAAAGCGCTTGCGCAGTTTGGCACTAACGCCGGCGGTGGGTTCACCGATCAGTACGCGCGCGAGTACCTTATCCGCAACATTGGTCGTACGACCAGCCTCGAAGACCTGCGCAACGTCGTGATTGCAAGGGTGAATGGCGGATCTATCTTTCTGTGGCAGGTGGCCAACGTCGATTTCGCTCCGCGTGTGAAGCGCGGCGATTCCGGCTATATGGGCTCACCGGCGGTAGTTGTTTCGATTGAGAAACAGCCAAACATCGATACCATTGGGTTGACCCGTGCGATCGAGCAGGCGCTGAAGGAGATCACGGCCACCCTACCGAAAGGCATCAAGGCCGATCAGGTTCTATTCCGACAGGCCAATTTCATTGAAACATCGATACGCAATGTAGAGCGCGTGCTTGTTGAGGCAGGCGTTGTCGTTGCAGTCGTGCTGTTCGCTTTCCTCCTGAACTGGCGGACGACGGTTATCTCGCTCACCGCGATTCCTGTTTCAATCCTGGCCACGGCCATCGTATTCGATCTGTTCGGCCTGTCCATCAACACGATGACGCTCGGCGGACTTGCGATCGCAGTCGGCGAGCTGGTGGACGATGCGGTAGTTGACGTTGAGAATATCTTTCGTCGCCTGCGGGAGAACCGCGAAGCCGGAAACCCGCGATCTGCCTTCGATGTGGTCGTCTCCGCTTCCCAGGAGGTCCGGTCCGGTATCGTCTATGCGACGATGATCATCGTCCTCGTCTTCGTGCCACTGTTTGCGCTGTCGGGGATAGAGGGGCGTCTGTTCGCCCCTTTGGGCCAAGCGTACATCATCTCGATTTTTGCGAGCCTGCTCGTCTCGATCACGCTGACGCCGGTGATGGCGTACTATATGCTGCCGAAACTGAAGCGCCTGCAGCACGGCGACAGCGCGCTTGTTCGTGTTCTCAAGGGACGCAACGCGGCGCTACTTGGTTGGGGTTTTCGACACCAAAAGGCCATCATGGCGGTTGTCGCGTTCGCCATCGCCGGGGCCGGGGTCGGTGCCACGTTCTTGCCGCGTGCATTCCTGCCGCCGTTCAACGAGGGTACCTTCACGATCAACATGCTGTTCAACCCGGGCATCTCATTGTCCGAGTCGCATCGCGTGGGCCTGATCGCCGAAAGGCTTATTCAGGAGGTGCCCGAAGTAAAGGCCGTTGGAAGGCGCACCGGCCGTGCCGAGCTGGACGAACACGCCGAAGGCGTCCATTCCTCCGAAATCGAAGTGGACTTGAGACCGGCGGGCCGCCCCAAGACCGAGATCGTGGACGACATACGCTCAAGGCTCGCGGTACTCCCGGTGGCCGTTAACGTCGGTCAGCCCATCTCCCATCGTCTGGACCACATGTTATCAGGGGTGCGCGCTCAGATCGCCCTAAAGATATTCGGAGACGACCTCGACTCGCTGCGCACCACGGCCGAGCGGATCCGGCAGAGACTTTCGACGGTTCCTGGGCTCGTGGATCTTCAGGTGGAGAAGCAGGTTCGCATTCCGCAGCTTGAAATCCGGGTCGATTATCGACGCGCCGGCCTCTATGGCGTGCAGCCGGCGGCGGTGGTTGATCAAATCAGTCGGTTGTCCAACGGACGGGTGATCTCGCGGATCGTCGACGGCTATCGTCGCTTCGATGTGACAATGCGTCTGCCGGATCGGCTTCGCACCACACAGAAGCTAGGTGACCTCTTGATTGAAACGCCGGTTGGATGGATTCCTGCCCGGCAGATCGCCGAAATTCGCGAAACGGATGGCCCGAACCAGATTTTGCGCGAGAATAGTCGTCGCAGGGTAGTCGTACTCGCCAATACCGACGGGCGAACCGACATGGCGAAGGTGGTCGCAGCTATTCGCCAAGAATTGACGTCACTAAAATTGCCGGCTGGTTACTTCACGCAACTCGAGGGCACCTTTCAGGCGCAAGAGGAGGCCACCCGTCTGATCGGAGCCCTCTCGGTCGTCTCGCTCGGCATGATTTTTGCGATTCTTTACAGCCGCTATCGGTCAGCGGCGCTCGCACTGATCGTCATGGGTAACATTCCACTTGCCCTGATCGGCTCGGTAATCGCCCTGTGGCTCGCTGGACAGCCGCTCTCGGTCGCATCGATGATCGGTTTTATCACGCTTGCGGGAATCGCTGCACGCAATGGCATTCTCAAGATCAGCCACTACATCAATCTTGCACTACACGAAGGCGTTCCGTTCGGCACCGGCCTGATTATCCGCGGTAGCCTTGATCGGTTGACGCCGGTCCTCATGACCGCCTTGTCTGCCGGCTTTGCGTTGCTCCCGCTCATGATCGATCCGGCATCACCGGGCAAGGAAATCCTGCACCCCGTGGCGGTGACCATCTTCGGCGGTCTCATCAGCGCGACGTTGCTCGACACGCTGCTTACGCCGCTGTTGTTCCTCCGTTTCGGAGAGAAGCCGTTGAAACGGCTCGCGGATACGTCGCAAAAGGAAGCACCGAATTCATCATCCACCGCCTCTGCGGAGGCATTCTAGTTATGAAGGAGAGTCTAATGCTGCTGAAGACAATGATCACCGCAGTTCTGCTGATTGGAGCGAGCACCATCGTATTGGCGCACGCCCCGAAGGTTGGAGCAAATGGCGGGCCGCAGGCCGACGCTGGTGGCTTCCATGTGGAAGTTGTCGCGAAGGGTAACACCCTTGATGTTTTTCTGCGAGACCACGGCGACAAAGCCGTGTTCACCGAAGGCTACAAGGGAACCGCCATCTTTGTGGTGGACGGAAGTGCGCAGCGCATATTGCTTGCTCCGGCAGGTGAGAACAGGCTGTCCGGCACAGCCACAGTGACTGTACCGCGCGAGCCCAAAGGAGCTGTTCAGATTACGAGTCCGACAGGCAGCACCGTTCAGGCAAAGTTCAACTGAAACGATCAACCTTGCAGGGGCGCGGGGGCCAACGGCACATGACGAGGGGGGAAGGCGAGGCAGCGGGTAGGCAATGCTCGGTGCTTCCGCTTCGCAGCATAACCTCCTTCAGGCAAGCTCAGATGGCTCCGATGCTCATGGATTGGCCTAGATCAAAGCGGTGCTTTGCGATGTGAGACGATATCAACCGCAAGAAATCTCCCTCCGCGGATCAAAATTCGCTACGGGCATCCAGTCTGGAAGGACGAACCGATAGACGCTAAAAACGCCCTCCAAGGAAGGTAATTCAAATACCCGTTGAAGATGTTTCACGGATGCGTGAGGATCTCACCAGAGCGTTCGGTTCAGGGGCGGTGGTCCTCCTCCCGCTCAGCTCTGCGAATCGTCCCACAGTATCGCAGTCGCTTGCTTGGAAGTCTCCTGTGCACGACATGGCTGGGCACTTTGCCATCGGCATCCCACAGAGCGCCCTGCGACTGCCGTCGAAGCGCCGCGACCCAATTCGTTCATTCGCCAACCGGTCCACGCTACCATGCCCATAGCTCGACCTTCTTCGTCCATTACCTCCCTGCAAGTCCGCTTGTTTAAGCTCACACTCAAGTGGGGCTATCGGTTAACGATACGCAGGGAGGGAAGTTGGTTCGAATCCCTGATACAAGAAACCGCCCCACATTCAGGCGAGCGGATACTGGAGGTGAGCGCCGACGACTTCAGCGCCGGTGCTGCGCTTGCCCGTCAGTATCCCGCAGTACACTTTTCTTCCATGCACCCTACGGGATCAAGCAAAAGCGTACTGAAATCCCCCATCAATCTCGAGCTATTGCGCGGGGATCAGTGCAGTGTCGATTGTCGCGCTGCATCATTTGACAAAGTGATCTGCTCGTTTGCGCTCCATCCCTTACCGCTGAACAAAAAACTCGCCCTCCTCAAAGAAATCAAGCGAGTATTGCGGCACGGCGGCACGCTGCACCTTGCCGATTTCGACCAGCCGGCGCAGCCGCTAGAGAATCGCGTGCTTCGTGGCACCAGCTACTTGTTCGGCCCTGAGACCGCAGCCCCTCATCTCGACGGCACCTGGTTGAACCTGATCAAGCAGGCAGGCTTTGTCGGGGTACGGCGCGTGACGACCTTTTCTCAGATAGTCGGCCGCATTGCCATCGTCCGCGCCCGCCGCGGCTGAGCAGACCGCTGTACTGTCGAAGTTAGGTTTTTGAGGCGTGCTTAATATAGCGGTTTGGCGTTTTCGTGCCACGCGTTCTTCCGTGGGCTGCATCTCCGTACGGTCGCGGACGTCCTAGCATGCCTCAGCGTGATGCTCACGGCGAGCGTGACCGGAGTGATCGTGACGACCGCCGCAGCAGCTGGAGGCCTTTGCAGCGCCGCCTACATCTGCATTATCGGTCTTCGTCATCTCGTTCTCCATTGCCACTTGCAACAACGCATACCATGCGGGGGTATACAAAGCCGCATGCGAAAAGACATCAAGGCATCCTGTCAAGAGCGCCCCAGCCGGATCGAGGGCCAGGTCCGCGGACTGTCCAAGATGGTCGACAAGGACCGCGATTGCATCGATATCACCCAGATCTCCGCCGTGCGGGCCGCGCGCGGCGCGTCGAGGAGGAAGTGCTCAGAGAGCATGTGTCCCATTGCGTCGAACACGCAATTGCAAGCGGGGATAGGGCCAATCAGCGCCAGAAAATAACGGAACTGATGGGCGTGATTGGCTGGGCTGACCGCTAGGCTTGATCCGAGTTCAAGGCTGGCCGCTTGAACTCAGGTGTGCTTGTGATGAGCGTGCATTTCTTCAATGCGACAAAGGTCGTTAATTCTTCCTTTCCTTTGAAACGAAGGATTACGCCTCCAGGGCGCGTACTTATAAATCAAGCTTGTTCGGCCACTTGACCAATGTCTGCTATGCCCCGAAGGCGGTGTAATTTAGTTCAGAGATTAGCGGCCCCGCGACGGGCCATCGCGGGTTGATGGTGACCCCGTGGACGTGATTCAAAGCTCTGAAACGGAGTCTCGAATCATGCGCTACGAACTCAGCGACTATGAATGGGCCGCCATCAAGCGAAGGTTGCCGAACAAGCCGCGCGGCTTCGGCGTGTAAATGACCGCCGTGTGCTCAAGGGCATCTTTTGGGTCTTGCGTGTTCGAGTCTGGCCGCGTGGCAGCGTGCAATAAGGTCGCTTAATCATTCCCCTCGGTCAGCCTTGATAGTGGCGGCCTTTCGCCCTGCCGCCACGTCGAATCGTAGAGTTTCTTCCTGGGAACCGAACGAGACCTAGGTGTCCCGAAGGCTCTTCCTCTTCTTGGAACCCTTCCGGACACCACTCTTTCGCCGTAAGCAGCCGCCAGGATAGCATCAGCAGTTGGAGGGGGGATGACCGTCACAAGTCTGTTTGTCAAAGGCGCCCATGGTGGTGCGCTCGAATCTGTTCGGACGATCGCCTACGATGAACGAGGCATCCAGAATAACGTCGCCTGCGCTCCTTTCCGTCAGGTGCTGATCGCCTCGCAATCGGTTACCGCGGAATGCGGGCTCAGGCCTGGTGATCTACGTGAGAATATCGTCGTCGACTTTGATTCCCTTTACGAGCTTCCGTCAGGCACGGTCGTGCAAATCGGTCGAGCCCTGATCCGCCTGACTTTTCATTGCGAACCCTGCAAAAAGATACTGAAGCTTGTGGAATTCGATCGCATTCTGCACAAGCGTGGCGTCTTCGGCACGTTCCTTGATCAGGGGACGATTTCGGTTGGAGACCGGTTCAGCGTGACCGAACAGAAATTCGAAGAAATACCCTATGCCGTGAGCGATCGAATTCGATGGTTCCTGAAAAAGGGCCATGGGGCCGCGGCTACGCTCGATCTTGTTCACACGATCGGCCTGCCGGCGTCATATGCCGGGGCCATGCCGCGACTCCTGAAAAAATTCTCGCTTAGTGGGCTGACGCCAAGTCCACGTTCGGTGAATGACTAGAGCCTTTCCGTTCCGATCGGATTGGGGCTCTAGATTTTTGAATGACGCGCCTTCTTGACCGACCCGGTCTCCACTTCGCTGGAAAACGCTCTAACTAGCGAACGATCGCGGGACTGCCCGTCCGCGGTCGGCCCTATCGATTGCAGCGGATAATCATTGGAAGCCCCCCGGCGGGCCTCAATGTAACACGCAGCAGTGGCCACACCTTGTGACATGGAGCGAGCTGCAAGCTGAAATTTTTTATGACGGTGGCCAACACGATCGTGGCTTCCTGCAATGCAAATGTCGATCCGACGCACGTGCGCGGACCGGCCCCGAAGGGCAGATAGGAATAGCGGTCGATGAGCGAACGATTTTCGCTGAGAAATCGACTGGGCTCGAAGAGATCCGGATCAGGCCACAACAGCCTGTGCCGGTGCAGGACGTAAGGCGAGATCACGACCAACGTCCCTCCGGGGATCTTTTCGCCGGCAAGCTCGTCGGCATCGATCGCCACCCGGCTTATCGCAGCAATAGGTGGGTAGAGCCGGGCTGCCTCTTCGATGACTGCGCGCGTTTCGGGGAGGCGCTCAGCGAGATCCATCACCGAGCCATTGATTTCACGGTTCGCTTCAGCCTGGACGCGCTGCCGCCACTCGTGGGATTGGGACAGCAGGAAGAGCGACCAGCTCAGCAGGTTTGCCGTGGTCTCGTGGCCTGCCATGATGAAGGTCAGAATATTCGATTTGACCTCCGCCTCGCTCATGCGCTCGCCGGTATCGGGATCGAGCGCAGCCAGCAGAAGCGCGAGGATGTCATTCGGCCCGCTGTCCCCTCGCTCGGCCAAACCGCGGCGGCGGGCCGCTATCAGGTCTTCGATAGACCGCTCGAAAAACCGCAGGGTCGATCGCACCCTCAGGTGATTGATCCGGGGGATCCAGTTCGGCATGCCGAGCAAATCGAGAGGATCGATCCGGCCGACCGTGTTGAAATAGGTGACCATTGCGCGCCGTGCCTCTTCGGCGTTGCAACCGAAACCCTCCGAAAAGATGGTCCGTTCCAGGACGTCCAGCGTCAGGCGCGCCATCTCCGCGGCTACATCGAGTGTTACGTCACAGCGTTGGTGCCAGCGTTCGACCAATGCGTTGGCGGCGTCCATCATCGCAGGGGCGAACTGTGTGATCGTTCTCCGCGCAAATAGAGCTGCGACCGTGCGGCGCTGGGCACGCCATTGAAGGCCCTCGGCGCTGAGAAGGCCCTCGCCCAATCCGGCTGACAGTACACGGCGCTGAAGCGCATCCTTGTGATAGTTGGCTGCGTTCTCAAGAAGCACCCGACGGATGGCCGCAGGATGGTTGATGATAACCGCATGCCCAACCGGCAACCCACCGGCGACGACGAGCTTTTCGAAATGTTCCCTTGCCCAGCACTCGAGAGGATTGCGCCTCAGCGTCGAAATGAGGCGGAGTAGGCCGAGCTGCTTGGCGTGTGGTGTCGGCGCCGGAGGCCGATAGTTCCGGAAACTGCGATCGGAACGCCCTGAGAGAGGCGCGGCCATGATTACGCTCCTACCCTTCCGGAGGCCATTTCCCACTCCCGATCCCAGCTGAAACGCGCTTCCTGCCGGTGAGTTGCTGTTTGGAACTAAAGATCGCGGATTCCTTGGAACCGAAGACGGTGCGCGTGCTTGATTTATAGCGGTGCTTGCAGCGAGCACGTCGTGATATGGAGCACACATCGTCTCAAAGCGATCAGGCTAAGGTATGGGAGCTCATCAAGGACGCTCATACCGCGCTGCTTATAACGGTCGATGAGGATGGCGCGCTTCAGGCGCGGCCGATGGGCTGCCTTCAGAAGCAGTTCGATGGCACGCTCTGGTTCCTCACGTTCCGCCAATCGTTGAAACTTCGCCAAATCCGCGATGATGACCGCGTACTCGTGGCTTACGTCAAACCCGAGAAGTACGAGTATGTCGCGATTTCGGGCCGGGCGAAAATCGTCGAGGACAAAGAGAAACTGAAACAGCTTTGGTTCGAAGGGTTGCGCGTTTGGTTTCCAAGCGGGTCTGACGATCCCGAACTTGCACTTCTCGCAGTTGAAGTCGAGAAGGCGGACTATTGGGCAGACCCGGCTTCCATCGTGACGTACGCTTTCGCCTACGTGAAGGCCAGGATAACAGGACAGAGTCCGTCGCCAGACAAAATCGCCGAATCCAAGTCAGTTTGCTTCGGCGACCGCGAAGGTAGATAACGTAAGACCTCTTCGGGGTGGGTCATCATCCCATTTGCAGGCATCTTGTTGCTTGCTGCAATCAGCGTCGGGTTGGCGCCAAGTACGCGCTGAGACAAGAAGGTCATGGGTGACAAATGGATCGAGTGCATTATCTCGATTCCGGTCATCGCGATCGTACCTTTCGCTTTTGTCATCGCGGCAGTGCGAACGGCAGCGCCGACCAACCTTGTCCGAACAGGTGCTTTTACCGGCCTCGCTTCGGGCGGAATCAGCGCCATGGCCTATTCGCTTCATTGCACGGATGATTCGTTGCCGTTTGTCGCCATCTGGTACGGCGGGACGATCGTGCTTTGTACGGTGGCAGGAGCGGCATTTGGCCCGAGATTGCTGCGTTGATCGCCAGGCATTACCGTTTCACATCCGCGTGAGCCTGCAACCAGTCACCGTTGTTTTCCGAACTAATCCCTGAGGCAGGTACGTCACAGGAGCTGACTATGGCCAAAAGCATTCTTGTTAGTCTTGCTATCCTCACCCTCTCCACTTCTATCGCTTTGGCCGCGCAGCGGACGCAACGCCAACCGATGAACGCATTTGCCGGTGTGCGTGCGTCTCCGCCGATCGTCTCGCCGGACGATGTGAGTAGCAGCGACCGCGCGCTGTATCTCCGAAATCTACGCGACTCCGGGTATAATGCGAAGAACAACTTCGACAAGTTCGGGAACGTTGCGGCGCAATAGGGTCCGGGCTGGCTGCGATTCAAGCTTCAGATGGAACGATTGGTTTTGACGGACGCCCAATAGCACTGCTTCGGGCCGCCAAGGACGGAAGCCAGGCGGTTCCTAAGCTTATGTTCATCCACTCATCGCCGCGGCGGAACTCCCAGCGCGGGCGTGATCCGCCGCGTAAACTAATTCCACCCAAATGGTTTGCGCGCCTTCCCGCGGCACGCAGCTTCGGCCGATGGAATCATTCGTCGAGGGCATTAGTGGTGGCCGTGGTGCCCGTGGTGGCCTCCATGGTGGCCCCCATGATGGCCGAAGTGATGGCCGCCGTGATGGCCGTGATGATGATGGTGGAATCCTCCGCCCCCAAAACCGAAGTAAATGCTCGGTCCGCCACCGTAATAGTAGCCGGGGCCCATTTCGTAGCAGGCCCGGACCCAACGATACCCGTTCCATCGTCGCTCACATACCAGATGCACCTGTTCGGTCAGCTCATGTGCAACAGAAGCGCCCAGTCCCCCATTTGACGGCATCGCGTCTGCACGCGTGCTGACGAGCGATCCTGCGCCGGCGAGTGCCGCCACAGATGGCTGCTAAAATTAGACGACGCATTTTTCCCTCATCTTGGGGCGAAGACTCCACTCGGAGCCTGTTATGTCGAACCGCTTGGCGCTTCAGCGCTGTCACGCCAGAACGGAAGATCTAGTTATGTTTGTGTCAGGCCGCGTTTTTGCATCATGTCTCATCGTCGCAGCGTGAGGCTGAACAATGCATGGCAGATCAATTCATCGTCTGTTCATAAACCGGCGAGCGGTGCAGAAAATCTTGCCGCCAGCCGGCAGCCGGCGTCGAATGGGAGCAGTGGAAAAAGTTTGGGGGACTGATGGCGGTCGTCGGCTCCGCAGCCAGTTTGAGCTACCCCCCGGAAAGTTTTCCAGAGGGAAAGGTTGCACTTGGCGGCGAAAGCGTTTCCGCGTAGGCTCTCCGCGCCGCGTGTTCTGATTTGCGAGATATTGAGACAAAGAACTGAATGTTTTTGCCTTTGACGAGAGCGAAGCGATTGAAGGCAGGGTGGTTGCTCGCCCTGGTCTACGCGCTTTGCGTGCTTGCGCCGGGCATCTCCTTCGCGCTTTCGGACGGGCTGCGGGCGGCAGCTTGTCTTACTAGTGAGGCCCATGGTCTGGGCCTTGTGCACGTTCATGGGCTTAGCGAAGGTTCGGCGCAACACGTCCATCAAAGCGGTCATGTGCATGAACATCCAACCGGTGATGTGCATTCTGCCCAATTCGGTGACCATGAAGATGCAGCGTATGTCGCCGACAAAGCGCCGGCTCCCACTAACGGACCGCATAAGACCTCGGGAGCCCAATGCTGCGGCGCAGTATGCCTGAGTGCGTTGCCCGCTACTATTGTCGACATCGTCAAACCTACGGCGCCGACGTCTACATATGCTTCAGAGAATTATCGGAGCATCGCCGATAACGCGCCCCCTCGGCACTACCGCCCTCCCATTTCCTGACCTGACGGAATAATCTGGTGCCGCGCCCGCTGTGGGCACGTGTGCCTGTGATTCATCGGCAGTTCAGGGAAAAGTCATGCTTGCGCAGTTTGGGGCGAACTTCGCTGCCGTTCATTCGGTGGTGGGACAATTCAATAGATGTAGATCCGGAATTCTCCTCGCGGGAGTGGCCGTCACGGCCGTCACCCTTGGAGGATGCATGCCGGCGACTGTTCCGCTAATTGGCGCCGATCCTGCGGACCCCGGCGTCAAAGTCGCCCAAGTGGGGTATCGTTCGACGATTGCTCCTTATACCAGCCTTCGCCCAACGGCTCCGGCTCCGTGGCGCCTGCAGAACGAACGCGTCACTCCGGCGCCCAAGTCTGGCCGATAGGAGCGCGAACAATGAATCGTAATTTTCGGATCGCGCTATTAGCAGCAGGTCGGCTTCGATTGAAGCCGGCGTATGTGGCTGCGCTTCTTTCAACTATTGCTTTGACGGGATGCGCATCCTTCTCGCCCGATCGCGGAATGAACGTCGTCGCCACCGTTGCCGACGAGGTCATCAAGAAGGATGTGGTGTCCATTCGCACGGTCGATGACGCAGAGTGGGCCAGAGGCGCCGTCCAAGGCCTTCTTCGCCGAGCCTTGACTGTGGACACCGCCGTCCAGGTCGCGCTGCTCAACAATCGGGGCCTGCAGGCGGCGTACAACGAATTGGCCTTGGCCGAAGCCGAGTTTGTCGAGGAAAGCCTGCCGCCCAATCCGACTTTCGCGATTTCTCGCATTAAAGGCAACGGCTCTCTCGAGATCGAGCGACAAATCGTCGGCGACATTCTAGCCTTGGCGACCTTGCCGTTCCGGTCGGAAATCGCACGACAACGATTCCAGAAGGCGCAGTTGCGCGCGGCCGAGGCGACGCTCCGGCTCGCCGCCGACGTCAGACGCGCTTACTATCGCGCGGTCGCCGCCAACGAACTGGTAGGGTTATTGACAGACGCGAAATCGACGGCCGAGGCTACGGCTCAGCTTGCCCTGAAACTTGGCGAGACCGGTTCGCTGAACAAACTCGATCAGGCCAGGGAGCAGGCGTTCTACGCCGAGACCACGGCCGAGTTGGCGACGCTTCGCCAGCATGCGACGACTGCACGGGAGCATCTGATCCGCCTGCTTGGGCTGTGGGGTGGCGAGATCGATTTTCGGCTTCCACGAAAACTCGCAGCGCTGCCGCATCGGCCACTCTCGCTGCCCGGAATCGAGGTGAATGCGATCTCCCATCGTATCGACCTCCAGATGGCCCGCATCGAATTAGGCGCTCTCGCCAGGTCCCTGAACCTCACCGAAGCCACTCGTTTTGTCACGCTTTTGGACGTGGCCGGAATCGATAAGAAGATCACGGATCCCGAAAGTCCTCCGTTCCGGGAGCGGGGGTTCGATATCGCATTCCAGATTCCGATCTTCGACGGTGGCGAGGTTCGCGTCCGGCAGGCGGCCGAGACCTACAACCAGGCCTTCAACCGGTTGACCGAGAAGGCGGTGAATATCCGCTCGGAGGCGCGCGACGCTTATAGGGTCTATCGTTCGGCTTACGATATCGCCGCGCACTATCAGCGCGAAGTGGTGCCGCTGCGCGACATCATCTCTGAAGAAATGAAATTGCGCTTCAGCAGCATGCAGGTCGATGTGTTCGCCTTGCTGACCGAGGCGAGACAGCGAATAGCGGTCTTGCGTGCTGCCATCGATGCCAAACGCGAGTTCTGGCTCGCTCAGTCCGAATTGAAGGCCGTCGTGAACGGAGGAGGCGGGGGCGGAGGCGAAGCGCAACGGCCACCCCGTAGCCCAATCACTGCGCTGGCAGGCGGAGCCGGACACTAATGGAGAGAGTCATGTTATCCCGACGAAGTTTTCTTGGTACGGCAACGGCGCTCGCAAGCGCAACGGCGATCAGCGGCCGGGTTCAGGCCGCGAGCATTCCGGAAGCGCCGATCATGGAAAAGGCGACCATGCAACCGCCGCTCTATCCCTCGAGCGGGCCGGATTACCGGCCCGCCGTAACGCTCAATGGCTGGACGCTGCCGTGGCGCATGAACGGCGACTGGAAGGAATTCCATCTCGTCGCCGAGCCGGTCGTGCGCGAATTCGCTGAAGGCATGAAGGTGCATCTGTGGGGCTACAACGGCCAGTCGCCGGGTCCCACCATCGAGGCGGTCGAGGGGGACAAGCTCCGCATCTTCGTCACCAACAAACTGCCCGAAAATACGACAATCCATTGGCATGGGGTGCTCTTGCCGAGCGGCATGGACGGCGTCGGCGGACTGACCCAGCCGCACATCCCGCCCGGCAAGACGTTCGTCTATGAATTCGAGATGAAGCACAGCGGAACGTTCATGTACCACCCGCATTCGGACGAAATGGTCCAGATGGCGATGGGCATGATGGGAATGATCGTCGTGCACCCGCGCGACCCCAAGTTCCGTCCGGTCGATCGCGATTTTGTCTTCATCATGAGCACCTACCTGATCGATCCCGGCACCTATCTGCCGAAGGTCAACGAAATGACCGATTTCAACATGTGGACCTGGAACAGCCGCGTGTTTCCCGGCATCGATCCACTGCCGGTTCGGCTTGGCGACCGCGTGCGCGTGCGCATCGGCAATCTCACCATGACCAACCATCCCATTCATCTGCACGGGCATAATTTCGCCGTGAGCTGCACCGACGGCGGATGGGTTCCCGAAACCGCGCAATGGCCGGAAACCACGATCGATGTTCCTGTCGGTGCCATCCGCGCGTTCGACGTTCTCGCGGACAATCCGGGCGACTGGGCGTTTCACTGCCACAAGTCGCATCACACCATGAATGCGATGGGACACGACGTCAGAAACCTGATCGGCGTATCGAGAAAGGAATTGGCCAAAGCGGTCGGCAAGCTGGCGCCCGACGCCATGGTCATGGGCGAGCGCGGCATGGCGATGGGCGAGATGGAAATGCCGGCCCCCGACAACACGCTGCCGATGATGACCGGGACCGGGCAGTTCGGCCCGATCGAAATGGGCGGCATGTTTACGGTCATGAAGATCCGCGAAGGGCTTGCGCGCGACGATTACAAGGATCCGGGTCCGTACAAGTTTCCGAAGGGCACGGTCGCCTGGGAGGTCGATACACCGAAGACGGAAGCACCGCGGGAGAACAAGCCAAAGGAGTCGGGAAAGCCGACCGAGATGAAAGCGGCGAAGGGAAAAGGCATGAAAGGCATGCATCAGCACTGACGAGATCCATCCGTTCAAACGAACAGCAAGGAAACAGACTATGAAGACTCTCGACCGAACCGGCATCGCGCTCGTCGCAACGGTGCTTTTCTCCGCTGCAGCCTGGGCCGGAGCCGGCCCTAAAGGTCACAGTCACAGCCATGACGAGGTGTTCTCCGCCGGCGTGCCCGGCGATCCAAAGAAGCCAGCCAGGATCGTGCAGGTCACGATGGGCGAGGCGGACGGCAAGATGATATTCACGCCGGAGAAAATTCAGGTGAAGAAGGGCGAACAGGTGAAATTCATGCTCCGCAACAACGGCGAACTGGACCACGAATTCATCCTCGCGACAACGGCGGAAAACCTCAAGCACGGCGAGGAGATGAAGAAGAATCCTGACATGGAGCATGACGATCCGAACGGCAAGCGGCTTGCTCCAAAGAAAACTAACGAGATGGTCTGGAAATTCACTAAGGCCGGCGAGTTCGAATATTCGTGCCTGATCCCGGGTCACCGGGAGGCCGGGATGGTTGGCACAGTTGTCGTTAAGTAGTCCAAGCGATTCAGTTGAAGGAAAGCTGGAAATGAAAATCAAAAGAGTGGCAGCAGTAATCCTGTCGGTTTCCCTTGTCCACGGCGCTGGCATCGCCTTCGCGCAGAGCGCAATGGTCGATGGCGAGGTTAAGAAGATCGACGAAACCGCAGGAAAAATCACCCTAAAGCACGGTCAAATCAAAAACCTCGATATGGACGCAATGACGATGGTCTTGCGCGTCAAGGACCCAGCGATGCTTAAGAAATTGAAGGTCGGCGATAAAGTCCGGTTCGAAGCTGAACGGGCCGCGGAAGGTGTCACCATCACCAAGATGCAGAAAGCCAAGTAAGACGGGGAATGATCGCGAATTTATCCTCATCAAGGAACTGAACATGATGACTGCAAAAATCACAGCCGTCGCCCTCGGGCTGTCGCTCGCTTTGTCGAGCGCCAGCGCATTCGCGCAAGCACCGATGGCCAACGGCGAGGTCAAGAAGATCGACGAAGCTGCGGGAAAAATTACGCTGAAACACGGTCCCATCAAGAGTCTCGATATGGAGGACGAAATGACGATGGTGTTTCGAGTGCAGGATCCTGCGATGCTCAAGCAGGTGAAAGTCGGCGATAAGGTGAAGTTCGACGCGGAAAGAGCCCCAGCGGGCATCACCGTCACCAAGATTCAGAAGAGCAAGTAGCGGAGAAAACGATCGGCGCCGCCTGACTTGACGTGCTCGTGGCGCCGATCGCGAAGCAAATGGGCCGAGGAAAACGAATGGAGACGTCGTTGCGCCAGGCTGACGGAGTTGCGGCCCAACGACTGCTCACTTTCGATCGCGGAACCGGGATGCTGACTGGATCCAGCGTGATCGACCGCATCGCGGTGTTGGCTTTGCAGGCGGGGTCCGTCCTGACGCGGCCTTTCGGACATCGCGGCTACAGGCTGGGTTGCAAGCTGGTTGCGACCGCCGTCGCGGAACGCGACATTATCGTCAGATTGAATGAAGATGCCGCCTTCGCGTTTCCCTTCTGCGACGGCTATTGGAGCAGAATGCTCAACCCGCGATACGATTATGAAGAAGAGATCGAAGCCTTCTTGAGGAACGCAGTAGACCTCAGATATTCGTTTATCGATTGCGGGGCAAATTTCGGTTACTGGTCCGTCCTCGCGTCGAGCAGGCCGTTTGGCAGACAGCAGACCCTTGCAATCGAAGCATCCTCCGAAAACGCCAAACGGCTCAGGACCAATGCTCTTTTGAACAGCGATCGTTTCCGCTGGCTCAATGCCGCCATCGGAGGTAAGGCCGGCGGATTCGCGCGCATCACGGGCGCAAGACATGAAGCCATGGAAACGCTCGCGCTGACACAGAACGAGCCTGACGCCGTGCCCGTCGTATCTCTGGATAGCCTTGCTGCCGGGGGACTCATTGACGCAACGATGCCGATCGTAATCAAGCTCGACGTGGAAGGTGTCGAAATCGAAGCGTTGACTGGCGCCGAAGGGCTGATGCAGCAGGACTGTGTGGTCATTTGCGAAGAGCACGGGTCGGACCGCACGCATGGCATCACGCGTCACCTGATCAACGAACTATCTCTCAGCGTTTTCGTGTTTGATCCTTTGCGGTGCCGGTTTATGCGGCTCGATGGCATCGACAGACTAAACCGGATCAAAAAGCACGCGTGGGTCGGATACAACGTCTTCGCGACCTCGAGCGCCTTGTGGGAACATCGACTGCTGTCGGCGACCTGGAAGCACCGATGATGAGATCGCCGCGCATGGCGTCAGCATTCTTTCCAGACCTCGAAGAAAATTGCTAGAAGGCTTGTCCGTAACTCATGACTATTCGTGCACTTCCTCCTGCCGAAGGACGTGATTTACGCCTCGATCTCTTCCGGGGCGTGGCAAACTGGGCAATCTTCATCAACCACATTCCGAACAATGCCGTGATGTGGATCACGACGAGAAACTACGGCTTTAGCGATGCCGCGGAGCTCTTCGTTTTCATTGCAGGCTACGCGGCGGCCATCGTCTATGCTAAAAGCATGCTGACGCAAGGCTTCACTGCCGGAACAACCCGCTTGTTGGAGAGAGCCTGGCAATTGTACGTTGCTCACCTGGTATTGCTCGTCATCAACCTGGCCGTGATCAACTGGGCTGCACAAACGTACAACGAACCGCACCTTCTGGATGAGTTTAACGTGGCGGGGCTCACCGATGATCCGGTCCGCACGTTAACACAGGGATTGTTGCTGAAATACAAACCCTTCAACTTCGATATTCTTCCGCTCTATATCGTGGTGTTGGCGGCCTGTCCGCCGGCATTGTGGCTGATGCTCCGACGGCCTGACACTACGATCGCAGGGTCGCTCGCACTTTATCTCGCAGCCCGACAGTTCGAATGGAATCTTCCCGCCTATCCGTCGGGCGTCTGGTATTTCAATCCTTTCACATGGCAATTTCTCTTCATGTTAGGCGCCTGGAGCGCACTCGGCGGCGCCACGAGGATGCGGACGATCATCCGGTCACCGGCGGTCGTCGTCATCGGAACGGCATACCTGATTTTCGCGCTGTTGATGACACTGGCGGGTCATTTTGAGGCGTTCGGGCAGCTCTTTCCTGAATGGCTTGTGCGCGGCTTCAATCCGAACGACAAGACGAACCTCGCGCCTTATCGTGTAGTGCATTTTATCGTCATCGCGGTCTTCGTCATCCGGTTTCTGCCCATCGATTGGCCCGGTCTGCAATCGCGCTGGCTTCGGCCGTTGATTGTCTGTGGTCAGCGGTCGCTTGAAGTATTTTGTATCGGCTTATTACTTTCGTTCGTTGGCCACTTCCTGCTCGATGTGGTCTCCGAGACGCTTTTCGCGCAAATCCTTGTCAGTATTGCCGGAGTTGGACTGATGACGGCAGTTGCCTATTATCGATCCTGGTCAAAGAAACTGGACAAACGGCCGAGTCCGCCGGTGCCGAGATCCTCTTCGCTGCGGCCAGCTGGCGTGCGTGATGGAGATCGCAGAAGCTCGCCAGATCGCTGCAGCTGAGGGCTCACAATACGAAATGGGACGTGGGGCATCGGACAGCGAGAACAGTACTGAACCGCGCAACGGCGTTGAAAGCGGACCGCAATCGCCTGCCGCTTCGCGGGGTCCCCGCAATATCGACGAACTCGAACCACGGTAACTGATGGTACGCAATTTTCCTGCTGGAAGCTCCTCCGACTCTTCTCGTCTGCCTCGGCGGACGAGCACGGCGTCTCCCATCCGGCAAAAGCGAATACGTTGGCTTGACCAGAGCGCGGCCGCGTTCCTGGTCCGGATGTTATCTTTCAAGAAGGCGACCGCTACCAAATATTGCTGCTGGCTGGTCATGGGTTCTCGCAGAATGTCGATCCCCCTGATCGCTGCGCTTGTCGCGGGCGGCACAGCGTTTGCTCAACCTCATGAAAGCTATAAGCTTCAGATCTTGCAGAAAGGAATTTTCGATGCACAAGCCGTCTCGCATGCACCAGTCAGCGGCATCTGGCGCGTGCAGAATCCAAGGCTGGTGAAAGCGACCTCGAACATTCCGCTGCGCCGCAACCTGCGATTCGGTCTGCGATACTTGATTGCGGGCAGCGGCGGGCGGCATAGTGTGCCCGTCGAGTTGGTCACACGGTACCCACCGCCGGGCCTACTCGATCGCGCAACCGGCGAGCACCGTCTGGAAAGCCGTTATAGGCTTGAAATCACCACGGGCGTAGTCCTCTACCGCGACTTCCAGTTCATCGAGGAAGAAGAGTTTGTCCCGGGCAAGTGGATGTTCGAGTTTTGGATCGAGCGAAGGAAGGTCGCCGAGGAAGCGTTCTGCGTCTTCAGCCCGAACGAACAGCGCCGCCTCGCCTCCGGCTGTGAGGAAGTGGGCAGTTGAATTTACGCATCGGATCACGACGCCGACGGAAGCGCAGTTCCAAAAACTCGAAATGACGCCTGACCGGTCGGCGTTGGCGCGCTACGGCACCATAGTGCATGAGTACAGGATAGATCGCGATGGCGCAGGCGTTGAGTCGCCGGAGGGGATTCCGCGCAGGCGTCATTCAGATCCGCGTCGGCGTGGGACAGTATGATTTTTAACCAAGGGGCGAACGCCCCTGTAACCGAAACCGCTCCAGCGGCGAATAACTGGGGATGACGCCGGGTGACGACCAGTGAAACGGAACTCAAGGCATTGATGGTGGCCAGTCTCGATGGCAGCGCGGTGTCATATCGGTTACTGCTCGAACGGTTAAGCAGCCGGCTGCGAGCCTATTACAAAGGTAAACTCGGACGCCTTGGGCGCGGTACGACAGAAGCTGAAGATCTGGTGCAGGAAGTGCTGTTGGCGATCCATCTCAAGCGCCACACCTACGACGAAGGGGAGCCATTTACGCCCTGGGTGCATACCATCGCGCGATACAAGCTCATCGACTATCTGCGCAGGACCCGAACGGTTGCGAGCGTCCCGATCGATGAGGGTACCGAGGTCCTTGCTCAGGACGACCATGTACATGCCGAGAGTTCTCACGACATAAGAATGCTTCTGGGACGCCTGCCGGAAAAAGTGCGGTGCTCGATTAAGTGCGTGAAGCTCGAGGGACGAAGCGTAGCGGAGGCGGCAGTGCGGTGCGGAATCTCGGAGTCCGGTGTTAAGATCAATATCCATCGTGGGTTACGGGCACTGGCGACTATTATCGCGCGGGAGACCAAAGATGAAAACAGATGATTTGGTTGCCATACTCAGCACCAACGTCGGACCGACGGGGCGCGGACTGGTCGTACGGACGATTACCATCGCCGTTGCTGCCGGAGCGGCACTCGCGCTGGGCTTCGTGCTCGTCGGACTAGGTATCCGCGCAGACCTCACGGCAAGCCGAGCCACTGCTTTCCTGTTGTTGAAAGTAGCATTCGCGCTTGCAGTAATTGGCATGGCGGTGCGTTATCTCACAAAGCTCGCTCGTCCTGGCGCCGAACGCGGAATGCCACCGTTCGCGATTGCGATTCCGTTTGCCGCAATCGCGCTGCTCGGCGCAATCAGCCTTGGTTCGGCGCCTAGCTCGCACTGGGACAGGATGGTCCTTGGCGATGAATGGCTTGAATGCCTGCTGTCGATTCCAGTCATCGCAATTGTGCCCTTCGCGATTACCATTCTTGCAGTGCGAAGGGCGGCGCCAACGGACCTTGTTCGAACAGGTGCCGTTGTCGGTCTCGTTGCTGGTGGCGTCAGCGCGATGGCCTATGCACTGCACTGCACCGACGATTCATTGTTGTTCATTGCGGTCTGGTACGGCGGCACGATCGTGCTGTGTACCTTGGCGGGAGCAGCATTGGGGCCGCGACTGTTGCGTTGGTAAGGTCCCTGGCAGCCCAGCTTCACGTCTGCGTGAGCTTGTAACCGCAGGAAGAGTTGCTCCGAACTCATCATCAGAGGCGCATCGCGCGCTTCCCGCAATGATGGAGGCGGACCATGTCGACGAAACGTATTCTTGCGATTTCACTCCTGGTGCCGCTGGTTGCGGTGTCCGCAACGGCCTACGCGGGCGAGACGATCACAAGCAAGAGCTATTGGCCGAGTGAGGCCAGGCAGGGCGCAGCCCGCGATTATCGCTATTGCATCCAAGGCGATGACTTTGCCGGTAGCCCAGGCGATTGCAGCTTCGCCAGCTACCAGCAATGCCAAGCCACCGCGTCAGGCCGCAAGGCCTACTGCGGAGTGAATCCCTGGTTCCCGAACGCTGTGCCGTTCGGAAATCAAACTCGCACATACAGATAGCGAAGTCCGCCGAGGAATGGCGTCTGCGCAATGCGACCAACGGTATCAATAGTGCGCGGTGACGGCGCATCCTTGTTCACCGACGCATGAGGCGCTTCCCGCGGCACGCCGTATGTGAGTGTACGGACGTGAGGAAGACAGCGTGAAACGGTATCTGATCTTCGCCACAGTCGGCCCACTCTTCGGCGGGCTGCTGCTACTGTTTGCGAGGACGGTTGCTTCGGGATACTGGACCGAAACGAACTGGCAAGAGGTCGGAGATTTTTTCGTAATCTTCGCCGGGACGTTTCCGCACAGCTTTTTGTTCCTCGTCGTGCAGGCGCTGATGGTTGCGGCGATCGATGACATTCTGCTCCAGGTGAGGAAGATACACCCGCTTATGCGGATGCTGATCGTGGCCGCGGCGGGGTTCGCCGCGGGCGAATTGCTGCATGGCTTGCGCGGCCCGGACAGCGGCGTGGTGCAGTTCATCCTGCACGGCCTCTCCGGCTTCCTGCCTGCGATGATCTCGTCGTGGCTTGCGCACAAATATGCGGAGCAGCCGCGGGTCGCCACCCACACATGAGGGGATGCCGGGAGGCGCGAGCCTAGTGATTCGAGTCTGCGGGATGTAACGTTGATCGGCCGATGAAGCAGTTTCCGACCGCGTTGGCGTTCTGGCGACGAATGGTTTGAATGCCTGCTCTCGATTCCAATAATCGTAATCGTGCCTTTCGCTGTTACCAATTTTTTCTGCGCGAGGAGCGGGAGGGCGGCAAAGCTGAAAAATATAAAGTGTCTTGTTCGGTAGTAATAGTGAAGCCAACCGTTCATGCGCTATCTGGCCGTCCTATAGAAGAGCGCGGGTCGTTCCCAGTCAGACCTGACTCCGCTGAGGGCCCGACGTTCTCCTCCAAGCCATGCGCTTGAGCGAATTCGCTATTCGGTTTAGTGGGCTCGACAAATCGGGAAGATCGATCATGGCCAGCAGCAAGCCGGCGATCCAGAATAGGTTTTGATGAGTGAACATCGCAAGAAGCCCTAACGTCGCAACGAGCTGATATTGGATCTTCTGCTCTTTCTGAGCGATGTGCTCCGGCAAGTGATGCAGCCGTAACATCAGGACGCCAAATAAGAAAATGAACAGTATCAGGAACACTCCCATTATGACCAATAGCACGTCGATCTGCCGGGGTCCCGCAACAAACCACCATGGCAGGTGCGCGTGAGAAATAGCGAAATGAGGATCGACCATGAGATCCTGGGAATGGCGAAGTTTCGGCTTTCACTTTGGTAACCAGCAAAGGACACTTGGCTGCCGGCTCCCTTGATCTAGCTCAAAGAATCACACGGGCGAGGGCGGCGGCCCAGCAAACCGGGACCCGTCAAGCCTCCCGGCGCCGCGGCGGCTTTAGGCCGCGTGATGCGGCCGAAGCGCACGATCAACGAAGTCAAAAAGAGGCTAATATGAAGAAGCGTTACCAAACCGCCGTCGTCTCGCTGGCGGGCCGCGCTGCTGCAGCCCCGCAGCCTAATAGGGCGAAGCGCTTAGGGATAGTGGCCGCACTTCCAGCTTAGGCGCGGTCGCCAGTTCAGTACCGTTTCCCTCTGAAAGCGAGGAACAAGGAGGAACAAGTATGTCAGCGCGGCGTTTGATGGCATGGATTTCTATAGAGGGCTCTCCAAGCACGGCGCTTGAGGTGCGGTTATGCACAAACGGCATTATGGTCATCTCGCGATAATGACCGCCTTGTCTTTTGTCGCGATGTTTATCCTGATGTATGCGATGGTCGATCGCTTCGCGAACGTCTATCCAAATATCAATCAATTCTACATGGCAGGACTGATGGCCGCCCCCATGGTTGTCATTGAATTGCTTGTGATGCGCGCAATGTATCCGGACATTAGAATCAACGTGATCTTTGGGGGTGTCGCCCTTGCTGCCCTCGTGATCTTTTTCCTCGGCATCCGGGCGCAGACGGCGGTTGGCGACGTGCAGTTCGTTAAGTCGATGATCCCGCATCATGCTGGCGCGATTCTGATGTGCGGTCGGGCGACGATTACCGATACGGAACTTAAGAAGCTCTGTGGCGAGATCATGCAGGGACAGCAGCAGGAGATCGACCAAATGAAGAAAATACTCGCCCGCCTCAACGAGTAGGAGTTTGAAAGGCGAAATGTTCTGGGTCCAGTTTCTGCGCGATAGGCGGTAGCGGCAAGCACCTCACGCCTAGAACTCCCAGAAGCGTCCTTGTAGAACGGCTTTGCATCAGGCTCCAATGTCGCGGGCATCGCCGGCCGTTCGTATCACGGAACCGAAACTGCTTGGGCTCGATTTCCATGACAGCCAGATGGTCGAACATGCCGGGCCGGCGCCAAAATCGATGCCGTCAGCGCGCACTGGGGTAGCGAGGTGAAGTGGCAGTCAAGGTCGTCGTCTGCGTGGGGCCGAATGCAAACCGGATAACTCGGATCAAAGATCTGCGCGTGCGCAACTGAGGCGCCGAAACCCCGCCCAGGACCGATATAACCATATCGGAAGACGCATCGTACTCTCCTGTGGAATTGTGAGGTTACAAGCGAGGCGTCGAACCACCCTTGTGGTGCCGCACTTTCCTCGGGACCTGGAGCTGCCGTGGCGCGGGCTGCTCCCAGGCGAACGCTGAACTCTGTGGGCCGACGACATATGCGCTCGGCCTGGCCTCACTCGGCAAATACCGCTTGTCAGAAACTGTCGCGCCTGCGTAGGAGGACGCCGACATTGCCAAAAGCGGTAAGGCAAGCGAAGTTGCGATGAGAGGTTTCATTGACGTTGTCGGGCTCCTTGCCAGTGCAAAAGCGGCGTCTCGCCGACGTGGAATAGCTGGGAGCAGTTGCCACTCGATATCGCGCGCGAAAGTGCAGGCTTGAAGGCGGATGATGACAGATGGCCTCATCAGGTGATGATCGCGCTGCACAGGACCCGTTCTGCCTACATTGTCCTAGGAGATTTCCGCGACAAGAATCGTGCGGGCATCAATGTGGCTCGATGCAGGGCGCCGAGCCGTGGGGCATGAAGCCTAGTAAGTGATTTGTCGGCTACTGAACAAGTGTCTTCAGCCTTTAGGAACCTTACTCCGACGTATGCGTTCGGACGCCGGGTAAGATACCGACCCTACGGAAGAAGTCGGGCATCAGTCGGGGCTCAACCGATGGAGTTTATCGATGAGCAACAGATCAGGTGGTAATGAGTGGAAGCCGGGCGACGGCGGTGACGGTAGGAGGCAGACCTTCGGTGACTACGAACTCTTCGTTGGTAACTCTCACCCAAACCGTTATGAGGGCTCCGATGCCAAGATGGATATAGCGTTTGGTCGCCGCGGCAACGACGCGCTGACTGGTGCCGGCATGGGTGACGACCTGATCGGCGGCAAGGGAAATGATCGGCTTTCCGGCGGAATGGGAGAAGACCATCTCGTTGGTGGGGTCGGCAATGACCGGCTCTCTGGCGGTGATGCCGCCGACACGCTTATGGGCGGTGACGGTAACGACTATTTGAATGAGGGCGCAGGACATGGAGACCTCGAGGGTGGCCGTGGCAACGATGTCCTTGTCGGCGGTCTAGGCGCCGACGCGTTCATGATCTCGCCCGATAGCGGGCATGACGTCATCAAGGATTTTCGCGCCGGGGCGGGCATGTTCGATCATTTGGCGGTTATGGACATCCAACCCGAACAGTTGCGTTTTCAGGACACCCCTAATGGTGTGGTGATCAGCTGGCTCACCGAGAACGGCAGTGGCTCGGTATTGCTCGAGGGCGTTAAAAAAACGGATCTTGCGCAGGACGACTTTATGTTCGCGGATGATCGTCATCTGATCAATCCGGCCAGCAGCGATGCTCATCGTGTCACTGCCGAGCACTTCGTAAAGGACGAAGGAAACGAGGCGGCACCTTCCGCTTCGGGCCAGACTGCACCGCAGTTCCAGGATTCGTTCGACGAGTTCATGGTGAAGTTCGGCAGCGACAGTAGGAACGACACATTCCAGGCGACCACCCAAAATGACCACTATTTCGGGCTTGGCGGTGACGACCGCCTCTACGGCGGGGCAGGGGACGATCATCTGGCTGGCGACGACGGCAATGACCTGCTTGGCGGTGGCGATGGGCAGGATGATCTTCGCGGTGGCGCCGGAAATGACAGCCTGTATGGGGGCGCCATGGCCGACAATCTGATGGGTGAAGAGGGGAACGATAATCTCAGCGCGGGCGCCGGTCACGATATGGTCGATGGTGGACCTGGGAACGACATCCTGAACGGCGGAGACGGTGCCGACGCTTTCGTCGTCTCGCATGGCAGCGGCGACGATGTCATCGTTGCTGGGTTCGACGCCGGACCGGGTGCCTTCGACCACTTTGCGTTTACCGACATCATGCCGAGTGAGGTGACAGTTTCGGATGCCGTTTCGACCCATGGAGACGGTCACACTGGCGTGCTGGTAAGCTGGAGCGATGGATCGGTCTTCGTAGAAGGTATCAACAAAAGCCAACTGGCTCAGGATGATTTCATGTTCAATGCGGTTGAAGGCGGAGCCTTTGTCGCTGATCCCGATATCAGCGCTGAGGGAAGCAGTCTCATCTTCCAGGGAACGCAACCCGAGTGGCACCTGACGTAAGCTGATCTAGTATCGACAGAGCGAGGAGCGTTTAGGACGCCCCTCGCGAGCCTTGCGGCGCTTGTCAATGAGCCATGCTGCGTCCGGCCTGCTCGCAAGCTTGTATGCATTCGCGGCACGCTGCGGCGCAAATCCGGCAGTGCTCGTGCTTGCTCGCATGCTTGTCGCATTCGTCGCCACAAAGTTGGCAGGCTGCTGCGCAGGTATCTAGCATCCGGCGGATCATTTCTTCATCCGACCCAGTCCGGCGGGTTGCGAGTCTGCCGGTTACGTTACAGACGTCCGCGCAATCTAGATTAAGTCGGATACATTGCGTCAGCGACTTGACCATATCTTCCGCAAGGCAGGCATCCGCACACGAGGTGCAGGTCTGCGCGCAGGAGTAACATTCCTCGATGCAGCGGATAAGCGCATCATTGGCTTGTCCGCGCACTTGAGGATGGGTGCTGATCATTTCCTGAGCTTGCATTGGGAGCCTCCGTATTTCGGACCGCCGCCCCCAATTCTCAATTGCGCAAAAGAGGAAAAGTTCGTCCGGCAGAAAAATTCGAGGTCGAGAAAGGCCGCTGAACAGATCGGCCGGCGGCTCCCTGGTCGCATGGGTCTCGTGCGAGCAGCCTCTGGCTATCCTGATAGATGTGTCACCAGCTGCCACCAACAAAACCGAAGCTGCGAGACCGGACAGCACATTCTATGCTGCCGTTCGCTCATAGGCCCGAAGACCGCAAATTCAATGATGGTGGTGATGGCGCCGATGATGGTGGTGGTGCCCGTGGTGGTGGTGGAAGCGGGGAATTACGTGAACGTGCGGAACGAAGTGGTGATGGTGGCGGCGATGATGGTGGTGATGGTGGCGCCGGTGATGGTGGTGATATTGTACCTGCACCAGTGGATTATCTCCGGCGATCGGCGTGGGTGAAAGCGGCGCAGCCTGGCTGGTTGAAGTGTTTAAGCCGAATCCCAGGCACGCGCCGAGCAATGCGACCCAAAGTATGTTTCGCGACATGTTTTCTTTCCTCCGATCGGGATTTCAGTATCTGAGCGTAGAAATCAATACGTGAACGTCGGCTGAACGGCACACCTAAGGCTCTTTGAGCCGAAGCGTCCATGATGCGTCGTTTCGACGCGCTTAACCGGGATCAAGATAAGCCAGTTCGTGCTGACGCACTCAGATCCTCGTTCGCATCGCGGATGATCGACCATGCCGATCGCAGGAACAGTGCGGCGATGATCACTGCAACGGCAAGGTCCGGCCACGGAGTTTGTGTCCATGCCACGAGCACCGCCGCAATCACGACCGCGGCATTGCCGATGGCATCATTTCGGCTGAACAGCCAGACGGCGCGAACGTTGGCGTCGCCGCGCCGATGCGGGATGAGGACCATTGCCGCTACCACGTTCACGCCGAGTGCGATGAGGCCGAGAATGCCCATCACCTCCGCTTCGGGTTGCTGGATCACCAGCACCCGATAAGCCGTTACGATCAGCACACCAATGCCCAGCATGCCTAGAAAGATGCCTTGCAGCAGCGCGGCCTTGGCGCGCGCGGCAAGCCCCCAACTAACGGCCATTAACCCGAGAAATGAAATCAGGCCATCACCAATGAAGTCGAGCGCATCCGCTTTCAGCGCCTGCGAGCCTGAGATATACCCGCCGACGATTTCGACCACGCCATATCCGGCATTGAGCAGGATCACGATCCACAACGCCCGCTTGTAGGCGGGGGTCACATGGGAGAGGTCTGGAATCTTATCGTCGTCTTCGTCCGCCTCAAGGCGTGCGAGCTTGTAACCCAGCCCAGTGACAGTCCGCTCAACTTCTGGCAGCGTCGCCGCGTTCCCATCGGAGCGCAGCGTCATCTCCTGGGAGGCAATCGACACCCGCACATCCTGCACGCCAGCAATCTCGCGCGCCGCACCTTCGATTTTCGAGGCGCAGGACGAGCAATCCATGCCGGTTACCCGGTAGCGTACTGGGGCAGCCAGTTCGGTTGTCGCCATCATCATTCTCCTCGTTCAGCGGAACAGGTTTAGCTCCCGTAGCGACCAGGGCTTCTAAGTCCGCGCGCTCGGGGTTGTCGCTCGTCATCTTTCAAGTTACATCCTGTAGCGACTACAGGAGCAAGGACGTTCGCATGATCCCGATTGGAGCCCTTTCCGAACGCGCTGGCGTTAACATCGAAACCATTCGCTATTACGAACGTGCCGGCGTTTTGCCGAAGGCCGAGCGCGGCGAGAACGGGCGCCGGATCTACGGAGACGACGATGTGCGGCGTCTGGCATTCATCCGTCACGCGCGCGAGCTGGGCTTTGAACTCAAGGCTGTGCGCGAGCTGTTGAAGCTGCAGGGGCAGCCAGAGCGTTCATGCAAGACCGCATCGCGCCTGGCTGCCACCCAGCTCGCAGCAGTCGAAAGCAAAATCCAACGCCTCACGAGGCTGCGCGATGAGTTGGACCGCATGGTGAAGTCGTGCAAGAATGGCCGCGTGGCTGAGTGCCGCGTTATTGAGACCCTGGCCACAGCGAAATGATGGGGCGCGTTGCAGCATTCGCGACGCGGCTGTACTTGCGCCTGTTCCAGATGACGCTGGGCGCAGGATATCGCTCCGCTTTCAAAACCGGTGCGTGGCGCGATGAGCTGATTGAAGCTGTCGCACCGCGTGCGGGAGAGCGCATTTTAGAGGTTAGCGCGGAAGGATTCAGTTCATGTGCAGAGCTTGCCCGACGTTATCCGACGGCGCATTTCACGGCAGCTCACCCGAAGGCGACCGCTTCAAGCGCCTTCGTTACCCTCAGCAACCTGGAGCATCATTTACCCTGTTCTGAGGGACGCATCCAAGCCAGCGGCGCTTCGTTCGATAAAGTGGTCTGCGCGCTCGCACTGCATACATTGCACCCCCATGAGAAGGTCGCGCTTCTCAAGGAAATGCGGCGCGTGCTTCGTTCCGGCGGCACGCTGCACCTCGCTGATTTCGACGCCCCGTCCACACCACGGAAGGGAACCGCTCTGCGCGCCACCAGTCACCTGTTCGGACCGGACAGCGCCAAGGCGCATCTAGATGGCACATGGTTGAACTTGATTGAGCAGGCTGGCTTCGACCGGGCGCACCGCGTAAAAACCTGCTCGGAGATACTCGGGCAGGTCGCCATCGTGCGCGCTCGGCGAAGCTAAAGAGATCTGATTGGGGCGCGGCGCTTTCCAGCCTCTTTGAAATCACCCCTTAAGGATCGTTGACCAGTTCTCCAAGGAGGGTATTGCGAAAGAAATCCGATTCAGCGAGAGAAGAAGCCCTACAGAAGCAGGTCTTTCCATGCCGCCCTGGGCCTTGTACAGGAACTTCATCCCAAGGGATAAAATTGGGGATGGGCGGCGACTGCAGGCTGTTTGTCTCTATCATTCAAAGCCGTTTGTTCGGCTAATAATGTGATAGTGTTACCCAGCCAAATCTGGTAACCGAGACCCATGGGACACCAGTCTGATCAGAAACTTCTGAGACTGCGAGCGCCGCGCATTCGCCGGGCGTTCATGATGTTCCTTGCGTTCGCTTACCTATTTGTTGGCTTGGTCCATGCGACCGAGCATGCGAGTGAAAACTTACCGGCCACATTCTCGGCTGGCATAAGTGTGGCAGCCACTGATGGGTCGGACGGCGACTCTTCAGAGAAACCATCCGCTGTTGCCGAGCACTGCCACATATATGCAACAGCTCTGATGCCGGTCCTTGCTCCGGTTGCCACCCGATCGGACCGGTCGATCGGGTTGAGCTTGGTGACACCCAAGCTTTTGCTCGAAGACCATCCCTGGCTTGATACGCCGCCCCCCAAGCAACTGACCTGAAGACGGTAAGCCGCGCGCAGGTGATCCTGCGCGTCGTCGTTCGCGTTTCGGGTCGGCATTATGCATTCTTTCAAAGCGGCTTTGCGCCTGGCGTGCGCATTGCTTGTTCTTACAATTCCAGTCAAGGCTGCCGAGCGTTCCTCGCGTGCCATCTCATTGCCGGAAGCGCTTCAGCGCGCTTTGGCAGCTAATCCGCGCCTGAACGCGGCTGAGCGCGACATCGGCATCGCGGGCGGCCACCGAATTCAAGCCGGTGTGCTCCCAAATCCGGAAGTTTCGTTCGAACTGGACAATGCGTTGGGGTCGGGACCTTACAAGGGCCTCAGATCGGCCGAGACCAATCTTCAGCTTAGCCAACTCGTCGAACTCGGCGGTAAGCGAGAGGCGCGAATCGCGGCGGGCGAGGCAGGGATCGGCGCAGCCGTCTGGCAGCGGCGGGCAACTCGATTGGAAGTGCTGTCCGAGACGGCGATTGCCTTCATTACCATCATCAGTCTGCAGCGGCGCATCGAGATTTTCGACGAGCAGATCGCAAGCTTCGACCAGCTCATTCCATTGCTGCAACGGCGTGTCCAGGAGGGTGCTTCATCGCCGGCTGAGACGCTGAGGGCGCAGGTTGCCGCCGACCTTTTCCGCGTCGAGCGCGAACGCGCCAAGACTCAATTGGCCCTCGCGCGTCGTGATCTCGCAATCCTCATGGGTGACAGCACCCCCCGATTCGGCAACGCCGTCGGGCGACTCACCGATATTGGTCAGCCGCCATCATTCAAATCCATTTTGCAGGCCATTGAGGCCAATCCGCAGTTGCTGCGCTGGACCGCTGTAGCCGCACAGCGCAATGCCGAACTCCTCATCGCCCGCCTGAAGGCTATCCAAGACCCGCGCATTTACGCCGGCTGGCGCCACTTCCAGGATACCAACGACAACGCTGTCCGGCTCGGAGTCTCGATTCCGATCCCGGTCTTCGACCAGAACACCGGTAACATCATCGCGGCCCAAGAGACACTCGCGAAGACCGATGCGGAACGGGCAATCAACAAGCTCGTCCTGATCAGCATCGTTGGCCGAGCCTATGACACGCTGACCGGCGCCTTGGCCGAAATCAAGCTGCTGCGATCCTCGGTTATTCCGAACGCGCGGAGCGCATCCGAGACGATGTTCAGCGGCTATTCGCAAGGCCGTTTCACCCTGCTCGAACTGCTCGACGTCCGCGGATCGCTATTGCAGGCGTTGTTGCGCGAACAGGAAGCCCTGCAAAACTTTCATGTCGCCATCGCAACCATCGAAGGCCTTGTCGGCAACCCGTTTACGCTCATCCGCGAGAGCAGCAAAAGATGATCAAGGCAGTATTTCGCTATTCGATATTCATTTTTGTCGCGGCCGGGCTCGCCTATGGCGGTTACTGGGTGATGAACCAGCCTGCGTCGAAAGCACCAACCGAAACATCCGGGAAGGGACATGGAGGGCATGGGAGACACGGGGCACATGAGGAACACAGCGACGGCGTTAAATTGAACGACGCCAAGATTGCGGCGGCTGGCATTGAGCTTGCTAAAGCCACATCCGGCGTGCTCCGCGACAGCCTGTTACTGAACGGCATTGTCCAGCCGAACCAGGAATCGCTGGTCCAGGTCACACCCCGTTTCCCTGGAATCGTTCGGGAAGTGCGCAAGCGCATTGGCGATGTCGTCCAGAAGGGTGATGTCCTGGCGATCGTCGAAAGCAACCAGAGCCTGACGCCTTACGAGCTAAAGGCGGCGCTTGCCGGGACCGTCATCGATCGGCAGACCACCCTGGGCGAGTTCGTATCCGAACAGAAATCAGCATTCCTGATCGCAGACCTTTCAACAGTGTGGGTCGACTTTTCGGTCTACCGACGCGACCTGAAGCGAGTCAGCATCGGTGACCAGGTTTTCATCGATCCGGCAGATGGCGAACCGCCGATAGAGGCCAAGGTGGCCTATCTATCGCCTGTTGGCAGCAGCGACACTCAGAGCGCACTCGCCAGAGCCGTAGTGGCGAATTCCGCGCAGCGGCTGCGGCCTGGGCTGTTCATCACGGGTCGGCTCACGCTTTCGGCGAAGAAGGTCAACGTCGCCGTAAAGTCGTCGGCGCTCCAGACAGTGGAGAACCGAACCGTGGTGTTCGTGCGCAACGGCGAAAAGTTCGAAGTGCGCGATGTCGAAATCGGGGATCGCGACAAAGAGCTGGTCGAGATCACGTTCGGTGTCGTGGAGGGGGAGACGTACGCGGCCGAAAACAGCTTCATCGTCAAGGCGGAGATGGCGAAGGGAACGGCCGAACATGTCCATTAATTTCGGAGCCGCGCGATGATTGACGGCATCCTTTCCTTTTCAATCCGCCAGCGCTGGCTGGTGATGATCGCGGTCCTGATCATGGCTGCGTTGGGTGCGTGGAACTTCACGCGACTTCCCATCGATGCCGTCCCTGACATCACCAATGTGCAGGTGCAGATCAACACAAGCGCGCCTGGCTATTCGCCGCTCGAAGTCGAGCAGCGGATAACATTCCCGATCGAGACCAGCATGGGCGGCTTGCCCAATCTTCAAAACACCAGGTCACTGTCGCGTTACGGGCTGAGCCAGGTGACGGTGGTCTTCAAGGACGGCACCAACATCTATTTTGCCCGGCAACTGGTCAATGAACGCATCCAGCAGGTCAAGGACCAGTTACCGGCCGGGGTAGAAACCGCCATGGGGCCGATATCCACCGGCCTCGGCGAGATCTACCTGTTCACCGTCGAAGCAAAGCCGGAGGCCCGCAACGCCAGTGGCGAGCCGTATAGCCCGACCGACCTGCGCACCATACAGGACTGGATCATCAAGCCGCAGTTGCGGAACGTGCCCGGTGTCATCGAGGTCAACACCATCGGCGGGTTTGAGAAGCAGTTTCATGTGCTACCCGATCCGACGCAACTGATGGCTTACAAGCTCAGTTTCCGCGACATCATGACGGCGCTCGCCGCCAACAACGCCAACGTCGGCGCCGGCTACATCGAGCGAAACGGGGAGCAGTATCTTGTTCGTACCCCGGGACAGGTCGCCAACATCGAGGAAATCAAGAGTGTGGTCATCGGTTCGCGAAACGGCCTGCCGGTTCGCATCTCTGATGTAGCGGAGGTGCGGGAAGGAAAGGAGCTGCGGACCGGGGCCGCAACGCTCGACGGCAATGAAATCGTGCTTGGGACGGCCATGCTGCTGATCGGGGAGAACAGCCGCGCGGTTGCTCAGCGGGTCGGCGCAAAAATCAGCGAGATCGGCCGTTCGCTACCGGATGGCGTGATCGCTCGGGCCATCTATGACCGAACCCACCTCGTGGAAGCGACCATTGCGACCGTCGAGAAGAACCTTCTCGAAGGCGCGCTTCTCGTCATCATCATCCTGTTCCTGATTCTGGGAAACTTCAAAGCGGCAATCGCCACGGCCCTGGTCATTCCGCTCTCGATGCTTTTCACCATTACTGGGATGTTCCAGACCAAGGTCAGCGCCAACCTCATGAGTCTGGGCGCGATCGATTTCGGCATCATCATCGACGGTGCAGTCATCATTGTCGAGAATTGCCTGCGGCTGCTCGCGGCCGAGCAGCACCGCTTGGGCCGTGTTCTCAGCCGCGAGGAGCGTTTTGCGACCATACTGGCAGGTTCTCGGGAGGTCATACGCCCCAGCCTGTTCGGCACCTTGATCATCGCCGTCGTCTACCTGCCGGTCCTGACGCTCACGGGTGTCGAGGGCAAGATGTTCACGCCGATGGCTCTGACGGTGCTGATGGCGCTTCTCGGCGCCAGCATTCTTTCAATGACGTTCGTGCCAGCCGCGGTGGCCTTGCTGGTGACGGGGCGAGTTTCGGAGCATGAGAACTGGTTCATGCGCGGTGCTCGGCGCGTCTACGTTCCGCTTCTCTCGATGTCTATTCAGAACCGCGGGTTGGTAGCCTTCATTGCGGCCGCGCTGATCGTAATCAGCGGATTCGCAGCCACGCGGATGGGCGGCGAGTTCATTCCAAGTCTGGATGAGGGCGACGTCGCGGTGCAGGCGCTCCGCATGCCCGGAACCAGCCTGACGCAATCGGTCGCCATGCAGGAGATGCTTGAAAGGCGCCTGCTCAAGATACCCGAGGTCAAGGAGGTGTTCGCGCGCACCGGCACGGCCGAAGTGGCGACCGACCCCATGCCGCCTTCGATCTCGGACGGCTACGTCATGCTGAAGCCCCGCGACCAATGGCCCGATCCAAAGAAACCCAAATCGGCCATCGTGAAGGATATCGAAGAAGCCTCGCAAGAAATCCCCGGCAGCAACTATGAACTGTCGCAACCGATTCAGCTCCGCTTCAATGAACTGATTTCGGGCGTGCGCAGCGATGTCGGCGTGAAAATCTTCGGCGATGATCTTGGCGTTCTGGCGCAAGTCGCAGGTCAGGTGCAAGCCGTCCTGCAGACGATCGAGGGCGCAGCGGATGTAAAGACCGAGCAGATATCCGGTTTGCCGGTTCTGACGGTCAAGCTCAACCGGCGGGCGCTTTCTCGCTATGGAATTAGCGTCGGCGATGTCCAGAACCTCGTGGAGATTGCGGTCGGCGGAAAAAGTGCGGGACTTGTATTCGAGGGCGACCGGCGTTTTGAACTCATCGTTCGGCTTCCCGAACACCTTCGATCGGATGTCGAGGCCATCAGGTCTTTACCGATACCGTTGCCTCCTCAGGAAAGCCAATCGACGCCGGTGCGTGCATTGTGGGGCAACTCACCGCTTGCGCAGATCCGATACGCTCCACTGTCCGAGCTTGCGCAGATCGATATCGCCCAGGGTCCCAATCAAATCAGCCGCGAAGACGGCAAGCGGCGGATCGTGGTTTCCGCCAACGTAAGGGGGCGCGACCTCGGATCGTTCGTCGGCGACTCGCAGCGCCAGATCGGGGAGAAGGTCAAGCTTCCGGCGGGTTACTGGATCGGATGGGGCGGCCAATTTGAGCAGCTCGTTTCCGCCGCAAAACGGCTGACCATTGTAGTGCCGATCGCGCTGCTGTTGATCTTCCTCCTGCTGTTCATCAGTCTGAGCTCCGCAGCGGACGCGCTTCTGGTCTTCAGCGGCGTTCCGCTTGCGCTAACGGGAGGGATAGCGGCGCTTCTGCTGCGGGATATCCCACTCTCGATTAGCGCAGGCATCGGGTTCATTGCGCTATCCGGTGTGGCCGTGCTCAACGGCCTGGTGATTATCACCTTCATCGAAAAGCTGCGCAGGGAAGGACATGCCCTTGTCGATGCGGTCCAGGAAGGTGCGCTGACAAGGCTGCGACCCGTGCTGATGACGGCTCTCGTTGCATCGCTGGGGTTCGTGCCGATGGCGATTGCCACGGGGGCCGGTGCAGAAGTCCAAAGACCGCTCGCCACCGTCGTGATCGGCGGAATCATCTCATCGACGCTGCTCACGCTTCTCGTTCT
Source organism: uncultured Bradyrhizobium sp. (assembly GCA_964609175.1). Lineage (GTDB taxonomy): Bacteria > Pseudomonadota > Alphaproteobacteria > Rhizobiales > Xanthobacteraceae > Bradyrhizobium. The sequence goes on along the minus strand of CAZSRR010000006.1, from coordinate 64,762 downwards.
GCCGGCACTTTACGTGCTGTTTCGCCGCGAAACCGGCGAGAGAGCCGAGCTACCTCAACCCACAACCGATGGAGTCTCGACGTGAAATACGTGGTCATCCTCGTTCTTTCCCTGATTTGGTCGGCGCCTTCATTCGCGCAGCATTCTCACGGCTCCAAAGGCCCGAACGGCGGCCAAATGGAGGATGTTGCCGGTATGCACGCTGAACTCATGACCTCAGGCAATTCCATCACATTCAATATCCTCGATGAAGGTGGCAAGCCGGTTGCCACGAATGGTTTTACGGGCTCTGTTCTCGTTGTAAGCGGCTCGGAGCGCGAAACCATAAACCTCTCACCTTCGGGAGATGCAATGAAAGGCGAAGCCAAGAAGCCGATTGCTCCCAATGCCGCGATTACGCTGATGCTCAGGACGCAACAGGGCAAATCGGGGCAGGCCAAGTTCGGCAAGTAGCACCGAGCAGGTTCACGCGAGCTTGAATTCCCTGATGCCAAGCGCCCAGCTCTTGTGTGATCAGTATCACGTCGTATCGCACTCAGCTCCCCTAGGTTGGCTCATCGCAGAGCGATCCGCGCGCTGCGCAACCCAGGAGACGTCCATGGCTAGGATCAAGAAGATCATTACGGCCGCTGTCGCTGCTCTGGCGCTGACAACTGCCTCTTTGGCCATCCCCGGTCAGGCTTTCGCTGGCGGCGGTCACGGTCACGGTGGGCATGGCAGCCACGGTGGACACGGCGGGCACGGTGGAGGTCACGGCCACCACGGCCATTACGGGCACCATGGCCATGGCCACGGCCATCACGGGCATGGTCACCACGGACATGGCCATCACTTCCATGTGCATAATAGCTGCTGGAAGTGGACCCCCTACGGCTCGATCAATGTCTGCTACCGCTATTGATTTGCGGACGACGAAACTCGCTCGGGCCAGTGCCGGGCGAGCTTTTGTCGATAACACCAATCAACCGAGATGATCCGGCCTGCCGGTTCTTCCTAATCACTAATGTCGATCGTGACGAGTTGTGTCATAGTGGTGTTCGCCTCGGTCGACGTGGTGATGATGCTCAAGGATGTGGACACCGGAGCGGTCATGCTAGTGATCGGGGGATGTCCCTCGGCTGGTCAATGGTGGCGGTCACGGTGACGATCATGGTTTCGAGTGAGGCCTACGGTCACACCTCCCGGACCAACACCAACGTGGTGGGCAACACAGGCCGAGGGGAATGCAACTGCAAGACCAAAAATCAGAGCTATGGGCATTCCATTTTCATACCGAGCCCTCCTTGTGAGATGCTTGGTACAACGCCATTCTGAAGCGTCCGTCCGAGTGCGGACCCGCCGCAATTTGGGACAGATCGCCTCGTGCCCAACCAAAGGGTATACTTGCGACTATCCAGATGGATGGGCATTTGGTTGCAGATAAAATGCTGCAAAGAACTTGGTGCGCCTGGCATTTGGGTTCCAACGCACGAGATCGTTAAAATAGACCTTCTACCAATCCACCCCTGTTGCTACAATTATTGCTGCAGGCTGTATCGAGCTCAGCTGCAGAAAAACTCGATTTGTACCCCCCGATCTCATGGCCTGATCAATCTTTGATTCCGGTACTGGCGACAAGAAAAACTCGCCTGGCCAAGCCCCGCACGAGTTTTCCCGATCTCCGCGATTAGAAGCGTCGTCGGCGAGCGGAATCGCTCAGGTGCCGTGGCCGCAGCTTCGTTCTGCTAATGGTCCGCTAAAACGTTAGTGGTGATGGATGGTAGTGACCATGGTGGTGACGATAGAATCCGCCGCCGCCAAAACCAAAATAAAGCTTGGTCCGCCTCCATATATTCGACCGCCGTCATGACAGCGAGCGTGAGCGCATCGGGGCCTGTAAGTCTGCCGACAAAATCATCGAATTGCAGGTTCGGCAGATCGGCGAAGGAAGCGCCCGACCTTACAGCCAATCCGCCACATCAAATGAGCCCTGCCGGCCCGACCGACCAACTGAGGTCTGGGCCATTGTCGTATTCGTGAACGGAGTTGGGAGCCCGACGGCAGGCCCATATGCTAAGTTGCCCACGCGTCCGCCGAGCTGCACCCGACCACAATTCGTTGACGGAGCTGCACCAAGGAGATGAAAAATGCGGATCAGGTTATCACGCCGGACCCTATTGGTCGGAATGGGCTCGTCCATTCTCCTGAAGCCTTCATTTGGCGCCGAGGCGGCATCCTCGATTTTGGTGCACAAGGATCCAAACTGCGGTTGCTGCTCTGGTTGGGTCAGCCATCTGCGTGAATCCGGATACGACGTGAAAGTCGAGGAAACCGGAGATCTGACGAACATCCGCCGACGCCTCAAAGTGCCAGCCGGGCTCGCTGCGTGTCACACCGCCGAGGCGAGCGGGTACGTCATCGAAGGCCACGTTCCCGCGGCGGCGTTGCAGCGGCTTCTGAACGAGCGACCGGACGCGATCGGACTAGCGGTGCCGGGAATGCCGGTCGGATCCCCAGGCATGGAGGGCGGCAAACCCGTGGCCTATGACGTCGTCCTGTTTGGCCCGTCCGGAGCGCGAAAGTTTATGCGTTTCATCGGAAAGGACCCGCTAGGTTAATGAAAACTTTGCTAAATACTTGTTTTTCCTGCTGAGTTTTGAGAACCATTGTAGGATATGTCCAAGTTGTGATCGGCGGCCTGTCTTCCCTTGTCGGCCGTGGCATGTGATGTTGTTATGATGAAGCTTGAGCGAGTCATCCGCGCCATTATCGCGACGCTGGTCGTCGCCGGCTTGGCCGTTGCCCCGCTGGGGCCGGCAGCCGCAGCGCAGCTGTCGGGACCCGTTCCGAGCGACATGACAATGCCGGCCCACATGCCGTGTTGTCCGGACGAGCAGCAGACCGACGACTGCAAGGATTGCCCGCTTCTTGCGATCTGCATGTTGAAGAACGTCATGGCAGATCACGCCTTCGCGACGATTGTCGTCCACCTGGCCGGGCACACCGAACTTGCGGGCCTGGACGATCCGTTGCTCGTCGGTCTCGACACTCCTCCTCCCGATCACCCGCCTCGAAACTTGGCCTGACCGGCGCACGGGCGCCGTCTTGTGTCGCGCGCCTCGAGCGCGCGGACGATGCATGTCGCGTCTTGCGGCAAGTCCAGGACAATCGAGGATCAAGCAATGAAGTCGTTCCATTTTGCGCGCCCGATCTGGGCAGCGCTGCTCGCTGCCGTAGTAGGCGGCGCAAGTACGGCCGCTCTGGCCGACATCAAGGACTATAAGTTCGAGCTCATCGACCAGACGGTTCAGGCCGGCCCCGACAAGGTGATCACGGTCCGGCTCATGAACACCAAGACAGGCAAACCCGTGCCCGAGGCCGTCATTTTCGCGACCCGCCTAGACATGGCGCCCGACGGCATGCAGGAGATGGCGACCAAAGTGGTGCCGGTTCCAGGAGCTGAGCCAGGCACCTACAAGTTTAAGGCCACGTTCGGCATGGAGGGCCGCTGGCAGCTTTCGCTCGGCGCCAAGGTCCAGGGCGAAACCGGCACCGTCGAAAACAAGCTCGTCATCACGGCGCAGAAATGACCCGCGCCTTGCTAAGTGGCGCAGCCGCCGTCGCGATCGTCGCGGCGGCCGGCGGCGCATTCGTCGGCGTCCTCGCGCTGCGCGGGGCCGGGCCGATGGCAATGTCGGCCTCGGCGGCTGCCGAGCCCGCCGGCACGGCGATCTATTACCAGGACCCAGATGGCAAGCCGTTCTATTCGCGAGGCCCCCGAAAGACTCCGGACGGCCGAGACTATCGTGCCGTGCCTTCCGGCGCGGACGTCAATTTCGATTCCGAGACACCCGCAGCGCCGTCAGCAGCGACAGCCAAATCTTCCGGGGAGCGTAAGGTCAAATACTATCGGAACCCGATGGGCCTTCCAGATACGTCGCCGACGCCCAAAAAGGATTCGATGGGGATGGATTACATCCCCGTCTACGAGGGCGAGGACAGCGACGATGGATCGGTCAAGGTCTCACCCGGAAAGATCCAGCGCACCGGCGTCAAGTCGGAGCCGGCCGCCCTCCGTTCGATCCGGACGGTCGTGCGCGCGCCCGGCACGATCCAGCTCGACGAGCGCCGTGTCTCGGTCATCGCGATGCGCGCGGAAACATACCTGCAATCGGTGGCCGACGTCACGACTGGCACGGCCGTTAAGAAAGGGCAGCCTTTGATGCAGGTCTACAGTCCGGCTGTTTCCAGTGCCGCTGCCGAGTATGTGACGACACTAACGTCCAGGACCACGGCCGGCGAACCCTCCTACGGACGTGGCTCGCGGCAACGGTTGATGAACCTCGACGTGCCCGACGCGGTGATCACCGCGATCGAGCGGACGCGGGTCGTTCCTGTGACCGTCGAGTGGTCGGCCCCGCGTGACGGCATCGTGCTGGAGCGCAACGCGATCCAGGGCATGCGAGCTCAACCAGGCGATGTGCTCTTCCGCGTCGCCGACACGTCGGTTGTCTGGGCGATGATCGACGCGGCCGAGCGCGATCTCGGCTCGCTTGCGGTCGGACAACCCGTCACCGTTCGGGCGCGCAGCTTCCCCACGCGGGACTTCTCCGGAAAAATCTCGGTGATCTACCCCCAGGTCAACCGCGAGACACGGACAGCCCGTATTCGGGTCGAACTCGACAATCCAGACCTCGCGTTGCTGCCGGACATGTACGTAGATGCCGACATCGAGATCGGCGGCGCGGAGCCCGTCCTGGCGGTCCCCGAAAGCTCTGTGCTCGACACGGGCTCTCGGCAGGCCGTTCTGGTCGACAAGGGGGAGGGCCGGTTCGAACCTCGCGAGGTCAAGGTTGGCCGTCGGGGCGGGGGACTGATCGAAATCCGCAGTGGGCTGAAAGACGGCGAGCCCGTCGTCGTTGCCGCCAATTTCCTGATTGATGCGGAGAGTAACCTGAAGGCCGCTCTCAAGGGCTTTGCCGAGGGAGCGCAGCAATGATTGCCCGCCTGATCGCCTGGTCGGCCCGTAACCTGCTGCTGGTCCTGTTCGGCACCGGCTTCGCTGCCGCGGCGGGTATCTACGCGCTCGTCCATCTGCCGCTGGACGCCATCCCGGACCTCTCCGACACGCAGGTCATCGTTTATACGGAGTATCCCGGTCAGGCGCCGCAGGTCATCGAGGACCAGGTCACGTATCCCCTGACGACGGCGATGCTGACGGTACCGAAGTCGAAAGTCGTTCGCGGCTTCTCGTTCTTCGGCGTCTCGTTCGTCTACGTCATCTTCGAGGACGGCACCGATATCTATTGGGCGCGCTCGCGGGTGCTCGAATTTCTCAACGGCGCGACGTCGCGATTGCCGGCCGGGGTGACGCCGACCATCGGTCCCGATGCGACCGGCGTCGGCTGGGTTTACCAATACGCCATCATATCGAAGGAGCTGAACCTTTCCGACACGCGCGCGATCCAGGACTGGAATCTGAAGTTTGCGCTCGCCAAGGCCGAAGGTGTTGCGGAAGTGGCGAGCGTCGGCGGCTTCGTCAAGCAGTACAACGTGATTCTCGATCCGCAGCGCATGCGCGATCTCGGCATCACCATGCAGAAGATGCGCGATGCGATCCGCGCCAGCAACGCCGATGTCGGCGGCCGCACCGTCGAACTGTCCGAATTCGAATACGTCATCCGCGGCAAGGGGTATCTGCGGGGGATCAACGACCTGGGCGACATCGTACTGAAAGTCAGCAACGGCACGCCGGTGCTGCTGCGCGACGTCGCCCGGGTGGAGCTCGGCCCCGACGAGCGGCGCGGCATCACCGAACTGAACGGAGAGGGCGAGGTCGCCAGCGGCATCGTGCTGCAGCGCTTCGGCGTCAACGCGCTCGATGTGATTCAGAACGTCAAGAAACGTTTTGCGGAAATCGCCTCCAGCCTGCCGAAATCGGTCGAGATCGTTCCGGTCTACGACCGCTCGGACCTGATCTACGCGGCCATCGACACGCTCAAGCACACGCTGTTCGAGGAGAGTGTCGTCGTAGCATTGGTCTGCATCGTGTTCCTGCTGCACGTTCGCAGCGCCCTGGTCGCCATCCTGATGCTGCCGGTCGGCGTGCTGATGGCGTTCGGCGCCATGAAACTGCTGGGGCTTGGCTCCAACATCATGAGCCTCGGCGGCATCGCGATTGCGATCGGCGCCATGGTGGATGCAGCGATCGTGATGATCGAGAATGCCCACAAGCACCTCGAACGAGCGGAGCCCGAAAAGTCCCGGGTGACTATCCTGATCGAGGCGGCCGCGCAGGTCGGGCCGGCGCTGTTCTTCAGCCTGCTGATCATTACCGTGTCGTTCATCCCGATCTTCACGCTGGAGTCGCAGGAAGGACGGCTGTTCAGCCCACTGGCCTTCACAAAGACCTTCGCCATGGCCGCCGCCGCGCTGCTGTCGGTGACACTGGTGCCGGCGCTGATGGTGATCTTCGTCCGCGGCAAGATCGTTCCCGAGCACAAGAATCCGATCAACCGATTCCTGATCTGGATTTACCGGCCGGTCATCAAGGGCGTCATGCGCGCCAAGACGCTGATCGTGATCCTCGCTCTCGCCGTGCTGGCCGCAAGCGTCTGGCCGGCGCGCCAGCTCGGCACCGAGTTCATGCCGAACCTGAACGAGGGTACGCTGCTGTACATGCCGACGACGTTGCCGGGCATCTCCGTCACCAAGTCCGCCGAACTGATGCAGACCCAGGACCGGATCATCCGGTCGTTTCCGGAAGTCGCGTCCGTCTACGGCAAGGCGGGCCGGGCCGCGACCGCAACCGATCCGGCGCCGTCGGAAATGTACGAAACCGTCGTCAATCTCAAGCCCAAGCAGGAGTGGCGGCCGGGCGTGACGATCGACGGCCTGATCGCGGAGATGGACAAGGCGTTGCAGTTTCCAGGCGTATCGAACGCATGGACCATGCCGATCAAGGCCCGCATCGACATGCTGTCGACCGGCATCCGCACCCCAATCGGCGTCAAGGTGATCGGTGCCGATCTGGTCGAGATCGACAAGCTCGCCAAGCAGATCGAGCAGGTCCTGAGGGCGGTGCCGGGCACCTCATCGGCCTATGCCGAGCGCAGCATCGGCGGCTACTATCTCGAGGTGACGCCGGACCGGGCGGCGCTCGCGCGTTACGGCATCATGGTGCAGGACGTCCAGGATACCATCGCGACGGCGCTGGGCGGGCAGACTGTCACGACGACAGTCGAGGGACGCCAGCGCTTCTCCGTCAACATGCGCTATCCACGCGATCTCCGGGACAATCCGCTCGCCATCGCCAGCGACGTGCTGGTGCCGATGCCCGGCGGCGGCGCCGTTCCGCTCGGCGAAGTCGCAAAGGTCGCTCCGGCGAGGGGGCCGACCTCGATCCGGACCGAGAACGGCCAACTCGCGACCTACATCTACGTTGACATCAGAGACCGCGACCTCGGCGGCTACGTCGCCGACGCCCAGCACGCGGTGCGGGCCAGCATCGAGTTTCCGCCGGGCTATTATGTGATGTGGAGCGGCCAGTACGAGTACCTCGAGCGTGCCACGGCAAGACTCAGAATCGTCGTTCCCGCGACGCTTCTGATCATCTTCCTTTTGTTGTACCTCAACTTCCGGTCGGTCACCGAGACGATGATCGTCATGCTGTCGCTGCCGTTCGCGCTGGTCGGCGGGCTCTGGCTGATGTGGTGGCTCGGCTTCAATCTTTCGGTAGCGGTTGCGGTCGGCTTCATCGCGCTCGCTGGCGTTGCCGCCGAAACCGGTGTGGTGATGCTGATCTACCTGAACCAGGCGCTGGACGAGATCAGGGCCCGCCGCGACGCTGAAAACCGGCCACTGACGAAGCGTGATCTCTACGACGCCATCATGGAGGGCGCGGTAGAGCGCGTGCGGCCGAAGATGATGACGGTGGTGGCAATCATGGCCGGGCTGCTCCCGATCATGTGGAGCAGCGGCACCGGCTCGGAGATCATGCAGCGCATCGCGGTGCCGATGATCGGCGGCATGATTTCCTCGACCTTGCTGACGCTGATCGTGATCCCGGCGATCTTCGGCCTGGTAAAGGGATTTGGGCTGAAGAATACGGACGATTCCGTGGGGCCCCCGCCGTCGATCGCTTCCCCTTTCGGGCCGCGAAAAGTTCCCGAGTCTGCCGACTGTAACCAAATCCGCCGGACGTTCGAACTAACGAGATAGCAGGCATGACGACCCTCGAAATCGAACTCAAGGCCCTCATGCTTGCAGGCCTCAAGGGTGACGCGGCGTCGCACCGCTCGCTGCTCGATCGGCTGAGCCGTCGCCTGCGTGCCTATTACAAGGCCAAACTCGTCGCAGTCGGCAGAGGAATAGCGGAGGCGGAAGATTTGGTCCAGGAAGCCATATTGGCGATCCACATCAAGCGGCATACCTATGATCCGCGGGAGCCACTCACGCCTTGGGTGTACGCCATCGCGCGTTACAAGTTGATCGATTTTCTGCGCCGAAATCGCGCGTCGCTCGCCGAGGTGCCGATCGACGAGGCCGACGAGGTCATGGCACATGATGACACTACCGACGCCGAAAGCACGTATGATATCAGGCGGCTGATGGAGCGGCTGCCAGAAGGCATGCAATGCGCGATCATGGCCGTAAAACTTGATGGGCTGAGCGTGACCGAAGCCGCGGAACGATGCGGTCTGTCGGAGTCGGGCATAAAAGTAAATATTCATCGCGGGCTCAAAGCGCTCGCTGCATCGATTGCCCGGGAAACGGGAACATGAAGACGGATGATCTGATTGCGCTTCTGAGTGCGAATCTTGAGCCGGTCGACCGCAACGCGGTTGTCCGAACGCTTTATGTCGCAATGGCCGCGGCGGCGATCGCGGCCCTTGGCATCGTTTTTGCCGGCCTGGGCCTCCGCCCCGACCTGACGACAATCCGTGCGCTGATCTATCTCACCATCAAGCTGGCTTTCGCGATTGGGGTCGTCGGTCTCGCGATGACCTACTTGATGAGACTGGCTCGCCCCGGCGGTGAACGGAGGATGTCGCTCTTCCTCATCGCCGTGCCGTTTGTCGTCGTTGTGATTCTTGCCGCAATCAGCCTTGCGTCTGCGCCCCCTGCGCATTGGGACCGGATGATCGTGGGCGATGAATGGCTGGAATGCCTCCTTTCCATTCCGGTCATTGCCATCGTGCCCTTTGCCGCTTCAATTTGGGCCGTGCGCCGAGCGGCACCGACGAATCTCGTGCGCGCGGGTGCTTTTGCCGGTCTCGTCGCTGGGGGCGTGAGCGCGATGGCTTATGCGCTCCATTGCACCGACGATTCGCTGCCGTTTATTGCCGTCTGGTACGGTGGAACAATTGTGCTGTGCACTCTCGCGGGCGCGACATTGGGACCACGGCTGTTGCGTTGGTGAATGACGTATCAGGTCGGTTTCACGTCGGCGTGAGCGTGTAACCGGCTGACATTTGGCTCCGAACTCATGGTTAGAGGCGCACACCACGGCGCTTCCAACCATCATGGAGCCGGAACATGTCAACCAAACACCTTCTTACGATGTCCCTCTTGTTGCCGCTCGTGGCGATCTCCGCGACGGCACAGGCAGGCTCGACCATTACCGACAAGAGCTACTGGCCGAACGAGGCCAAGCGGAGCACGCCGATCGGAGCTGCTTCGCAAACCGATCCGTATTCCGCGTTCGCCTACGATCGGGCAGCGCCACGTACGGCGCCTGCGACCGCCGGCCGCGGATCGGAGTTCCGCTATCAGGGCGGTCCGAAGGGCCGTTGATACATTCAGCCGCTAGGTCGCAGTAAGGGGCTCCGGCCGACGTCCATTGACGCCGCTTGAAGCACAAGGGGTTGCGGATGATCGTCTACCTCCCGTAACCCCTCACATTTCCCATCATCGCAGCAAGAGAGCATTCCAATGATCTTAACAACGACACAGGCATGGGCGGGATCTCACTAAGCACCGCTTCCTTGAGTGTTGCCTGGAACTGGAATTGGTTGACCGGCGCCGAGGTTTTTCGCGTCATGGAGTCGCTCCCGTGCACATTCATGATGCTCATGTGCATGAAATGCGCGGCGTGCAGGTCGTCCTAGAAGCTGCGCTGCTTGCAGACGGGTGAGCCCATGATGGAAAACATGATGCCTGGGATGATGTGGGCATGGGACTCCTCTGGCTGCTGGTCGCGATTGTGTTGATTCTCGCTGCCGCGGCGCTGATCAAGTACCCGCGGAGTTGAAACAAGGAAGCTCGGCCATGAACAGGTTCGTTATCATCGCGCTTTCGACGATGGTTTTGTCGCCTTCGGCGGTAGCCGAGTCGGGCGATGTCGCGCGAGGGCAGCGCGCCTTTCGCATCTGCGCGCCATGCCATTCGTTGGAGGCCGACCGAAATATGACGGGGCCTAGTCTTGCCGGTCTGTGGGGACGCAACGCCGGATCGCTACAGAGCTTCGAGCGCTATTCCGATGCGCTCAAATCGTCTGGTATCATCTGGGACGATCGTTCGCTGGACGGCTGGCTGATCAATCCCGACCGCATGGTGCCAGGCAACGAAATGCCATTCAACGGCATCAAGAACCCGCGGGACCGTGCCGACCTGCTCGCCTTTCTGAAGGAAGCAACAAAACCGGAAGCTGAACCGCAGGTGACAGCTCAAGGGCAAATGGGAGGTATGGGCGGGATGATGGGAGGAATGATGGGCGGCGGCCGCGACCCCAATTTAAAAAACCTGGAATCGAACATGCAGGTGAAGGCAATCACATATTGTCGGGACACCTATCGAGTGACCATGGCCGATGGCAAGACCCGCGCCTTTTGGGAGCGCAATCTGCGCCTGAAAACCGATTCCGGCAAAGACGGGCCGCAAAGCGGCGCACCGGCCCTCGTGCCTGCAGGAATGATGGGCGACCGGGCGGACGTGATTTTTGCTGCGCCCGAGGAAATCAGCAAGATGATCGAGCCGCGATGCTGAGCGACCGCAGGAGCGACCTCCTCTGTGGCACGAAACTGACGTGCGAGCAATCCAAACGCATGTCTGTTAAGGAGATCCAAACGGGACTCGGTGCAGAGATCTCGTTAGAGGGTCACACCGACTGTCGGCCACTCCTGCATCTCATCGCCGTCTTCATTCCGGTGCTGCCTACCAAGTTCTCACGCAAAGCGCGGAGAGGAAGGGGTTCTAAGAGCGGGTGGTAGAGGTCGGTGGGTGGATGGGTAGGTAGGTGGACTCGTTCACCCTGGCACCGCTGCAGGCGCAGCTCCAGAGGATCCAGTGCCGCGCCGGCGCCATTTTGGCGCCGACTTGTCCGAAGGCTTTCGCACCGTCGCCGAAACGATCGTCGGGGGAGCCAAACTGGTCTTTTCGTGGTCTCCGACCGGATAGGGTCAGTCGACGGCACGCTCCCGGAACAGCGTTTCGATCAGCGGACATTCCGGCAGCGTGCCGGCAGCACATCGCGCGACCACGTCCTTGAGCACCCGCTCCATGCGTTTCAGATCGGCGATCTTCGCTCGCACGTCGTCGAGATGCGCGGCTGCGACAGCGCGTGCCTCTGCGCAGGGCTGGTCGCGCTCATTGACGAGGCGCAAGAGCTCGCGGATTTCATCAAGGGAGAAGCCGAGCTCGCGCGCCCGCAACACAAAGCGAAGGCGCCGCTCATGCGACGTATCGTAGCTGCGGTAGCCGCTCGTTGTGCGCGGCGGTTCGGGCAGAAGGCCGACCTTCTCGTAATAGCGCACCGTCTCCAGATTGCAGCCCGTTCGCTGGGCGAGTTCAGCCCGCTGCATACCCTTCACCACGGCGTGATCGCGCATCGCAAAATCCTTCTTGACCCTGTAGCGACTACAGACCGCATGGTACGGCACGCTTAGGATTTCGACAAGGAAGAGAGAGTGGACATGGCCGCATCGCGATCCGGAACGGCAAGCATGGCGCCTCGTGCGGCGGGTCCCTCCGCGTCCGAGCGCGGCGAGGTCGGACGGCAGCGTCTGATCGCCGTTGGCGGTATTTTCGGCGCGCTCGCCGCCTCGTCCTGCTGCATCGTGCCGCTGATCCTGTTCAGCGTCGGCATCGGTGGTGCCTGGATTGGCAATCTGACGGCGCTTGCACCCTACAAACCGATCTTCGTCGCCGGAACCGCAGGCCTTCTCGGTTACGGCTTCTATCTCGTCTACTGGAAGCCGCGGCGAGCCTGCACCAAGGGCGCCGCTTGCGCGCGCCCCATTTCCAACCGTCTCGTCCAGCTCGCGCTCTGGATCGCGACCGTGCTTATGATCGCCGCCTTCGCCTTCGACTACATCGCCCCGCTGCTGCTTCGCGCCTGACACCAAAAGGAGACCCGTCCGATGAACAAATATTTGAGCGCACTCACCCTGATCGCCTCGATGATGACGGCGTCGACCGCATTCGCCGGCGAACGCACGATCACCTTCGCTGTCGACAATATGACCTGCGCCTCGTGTCCCTACATCGTGAAGAGCTCGATGGAGGGGGTCCTCGGCGTCGCAAAGGTCGCCGTTTCGTTCCGTGCCAAGACCGCAACCGTGATCTTCGACGACGCGAGGACGAGCCCGGACGCCATCGCGACCGCCAGTATGAACGCGGGCTATCCGGCCCATCCGGTGAAGCAGGGCAGTTGAAGTGAATGACCGCGCCCTGATCCGTGCAGGCACGGCTGGTGCCGTCCTCGCTGCGATCTGTTGTGCGACGCCGGTTCTCGCCGGAGTCCTGCCACTGGCCGGCCTCGGCGCATGGCTGGCGGGTGCGGGTCTGGTGGTGCTTCCCTTGGTGATCGCGTGCTTCGGTCTCGTCGCGTGGGCTATCCATCGTCGCCGTGCAAAAGCCGACTGCGGCGACACCAAAATTCACAACGAAGGCGTGAAGCCATGAACGATTGCTGCTCATCCTCCTCGTCTCGCGACAAGCTTGCAGCTTCCGCATCCACGACACTCCCGAGCTACGCCGTGCGGCCGGGCGTGACGTTTCCGGATTGGTCCGTGGTCGCATCACCAGCGGTCAAGGATGCCCTGCAGGCGATGGTCGGGTCCGACCATGTGTTCGATCGCTGGAGGGGCTACGATCCCGCCACGGATCGGGTTCGCGTTGCGCTGCTCGAACTCTACTCCGACGACGGACGAGCCCCGACCACGGGCGCGCTTGCGGAGCGAGCGGGGTTGAACGAGACGTCCGTCCGGACTCTGCTCGAAGAGCTCCGCCGTCGCGATCTGGTCGTGCTCGACGGCGAGCGGATCGTCGGTGCCTATCCCTTCACCGATAGCGACGCGGGCCACCGGGTCACACTCGACGGACGTGTTCTCAACGCAATGTGCGCGGTCGATGCACTCGGCATTGGCGCCATGACTGATCGCGATATCACGATTGCATCGCGCTGCCGCCATTGTGGTGCGCCAATCCGGGTCACCACACGGGATCGAGGTCGGATACTGGCTCGCGTTGAGCCGAAGACGTCGGTCATGTGGCAAAGCGTCCGTTATGAAGGCGCCTGCGCTGCGAATTCGCTGTGCGCGACGACCGCCTTCTTCTGTTCGGACGACCATCTCTCCGCCTGGCGCCGTGAACAGGCTGCGGACGAGGCCGGATTTCGGCTGTCGGTCGAGGAAGGGCTGGAGGCTGGCCGCGCTCTGTTCGGGCCGAGCCTCGCCGGCCTCGATACGGCGGCACAGTCGTCGGTCGGCTCGACATCGAAGCGCGCTGTCGTGGTGGACCGCTTTCGCACGAACGGTCGCAATGGCGGCGCCTACGATCTCGTCGTCATCGGCGCCGGCTCGGCTGGCTTCTCGGCCTCCATCGCAGCTGCCGATCAGGGCGCGCAGGTGGCGCTCATCGGCAGCGGCACCATCGGCGGCACTTGCGTCAATATCGGCTGTGTGCCGTCGAAGACTCTCATCCGAGCCGCCGAGACGCTTCACAACGCGCGCGTAGCAGCACGTTTTGCCGGCATCACGGCGGAGGCCGAACTGACCGACTGGCGCAGCACCGTTCGTCAGAAGGACACCCTCGTTTCCGAACTGCGCCACGCCAAGTACACGAATCTGCTGCCCGCCTATAACGGCATTGCTTATCGCGAAGGAGCGGCGCGCCTCATAGAAGGTGGTGTCGAGGTGGACGGCGCGCGCATTCCCGCCGGCAAGGTCATCATCGCGACCGGCGCGCGGCCGGCGATACCCGCCATCCCCGGCATCGAGGCCGTGCCGTATCTCACCAGCACGACCGCACTCGATCTCGAGGAGCTACCACGGTCGTTGCTCGTCATCGGCGGCGGCTATATCGGGGCGGAGCTCGCCCAGATGTTCGCCCGCGCGGGCGTCAAGGTGACGCTGGTGTGCCGGTCTCGTCTGCTCCCCGAGGCCGAGCCCGAGATCGGCGCAGCGCTGACGGGATATTTCCAGGACGAAGGGATCTCTGTGATTTCCGGCATCGCCTACCGTGCGATCCGGAAGGCCGAGAACGGCATTGCGCTCGATATTTCGCGCGACGGACAGAACACCACGATTGACGCCGATCAGGTGTTGATCACCACCGGGCGCGCGCCCAACATCGAAGGCCTTGGGCTCACCGAACACGGGATCGCCGTCTCGCCGAAGGGCGGCATCGTCGTCGATGACCGCATGCGCACCACCGGGGCCGGCATCTATGCCGCCGGCGACGTCACCGGCCGCGACCAGTTCGTCTATATGGCCGCGTACGGCGCCAAGCTCGCTGCCAAGAATGCTCTTAACGGCGACAGCCTGCGCTATGATAACAGCGCCATGCCCGCCATCGTGTTCACCGACCCGCAGGTGGCGAGCGTTGGGCTGACCGAGGCCGCGGCGCGCGTGGCCGGGCATGCCGTGCGCGTCTCGATGATCGGTCTCGACCAGGTGCCGCGTGCGCTCGCCGCCCGCGACACCCGTGGACTCATCAAGCTCGTGGCAGACGCCGGCAGCGGCCGGCTGCTCGGCGCGCATATTCTCGCGCCGGAGGGGGCCGACAGCATCCAGACCGCGGCGCTTGCGATCCGGCAGGGCCTTACCGTCGAGGACCTCGCGGATACGATCTTTCCGTATCTTACCACCGTCGAGGGCCTGAAGCTCGCGGCGCTGTCGTTCGGCAAGGACGTCGCCAAGCTGTCGTGCTGCGCCGGGTGAGCAACGGCTTGGGTGCGTACTTATAGGTCCGCTTCTATAAGCGCGGCTCAGCCATCCGCGTGCTGCGTTGCCGCGAATTGACGCGATGAACCAGTAACCGACATCTAGGCGCCGCAGCAAATTACTCCCATGGCCCCGGGGAAAGCGGCGCTATTCGTGAGCGCTCGATTGCGGCCAATAAAAACTATAAAACTAGGAATATAGTTGCAATTCGTTCGAGTCTGCAGTACATGAGAGCATGAATCGCAAGCTCGCTGCGCGTTGTCTCGCCGAACTGGGCAATTTGACCCGGCTGGACATTTATCGGCTCCTGGTTCGGGCCGGACCGCCCGGCCTCAACATCACCGATATCCAAACCCGTCTCGACGTCCCAGCCTCCACGCTCGCCTTTCATCTGCGCGGGCTGGTTGGCGCTGGCCTCGTCGCCCAGGAAAAAATCGGGCGCACGGTGCTTTGTCGCGCTCAGTACGACCGCATGGACGCGATCATGGAGTTCTTGCGCGAGCATTGCTGCGAAGGCTTTGAGAGTGACTTGCCGGCGGCGGCAACGCGCCGGGCGAGTTGATCACTTGTTGGCGGTGGGCCCACGGTCTTCGGCTGTCCACTATGGCTGGATCGTACTGGGGGCGGGCACCTTCGGCTCGTTCATGACACTGCCCGGCCAGACGGCAGGCGTCTCGGTTTTCTTCGATCCGATCACTGCCGACCTCGGCATCTCGCGCACCTCGGCCTCCATCGCTTATGCAGTTGGAACGCTGGCAGGGATTCTGCCGGCGCCCGTGATTGGCCGCTGGATCGACCGGCGTGGCCCCCGCCTGACGGCGACCATAATCGCCGGTGGTCTCGCCTTGGCCTGCGTATTCATGGCGACAGTTCAATCCGCAATGATGCTGCTCGTGGGCTTCGCGTTGTTGCGTGGCGCTGCGATCGGCGGCCTTAGCCTCGTCAGCCAGCAGGTTGTTAATCTGTGGTTCGTGCGGCGGCGCGGGATTGCCGCCGCGGCGGCCAGTCTCGGACTGGCGGCCGGTGCCATGGTCTTCCCGAAGCTCATCGATGTTCTTATCTCACTCTACGGCTGGCGAGGCGCCTATCTTGGCCTTGCCGGATTGGTCGCACTTACCCTTCTGCCGGTTACTGCCGCGCTGTTTCGGGATCGGCCGGAAAAGTTCGGCCTCAGCACGGACGCCGGGCTGGCACCGAGCGAAGAAAAACCACGCGAGGAGCCTTCATTCACCCGGGAACAAGCGCTTCGCACCGGCGTCTTCTGGCTGCTGAGCGCGGCCGGCTTTCTGACCAACGCCATTGGCACCGCACTCTTGCTCAATCACTTTTCAATCATGCAGACGGCCGGAATTGCATACGGCGACGCGCTGCTGCTGCTGTCGCTTCTTGCCGGCGTTCAGGCTGTTGCCACGCTCGGCACCGGATTTCTGTTGGATCGCTACGAGCCTCGGCGGCTGGTTCCGCTTGCGATGGCGATGCTCGCGTTGGCGACAGCTCTCCCCGCGTTTAGCAGCGGGATCGTCATTAGCGTGCTGTACGCGCTGTGCCTGGGCGGGGCGTACGGCTCGCAGCAAGCCATCAACGCTGCCGGTTACGCGCAGTATTTCGGACGTGACCATCTTGGCGCGATCAGGGGAGTGTCGTTCGTCTTCGGCATTGCCGGTGCGGCATTCGGACCGCTGCCTTTCGCGGCAAGCGTCGATTGGACGGGGAGCTATGCCGCCGTCCTCGCCGGTTGCTGTGTGCTTTGCGTCGTATGTGGCGCCGGAGGACCTGCTGTCAAACGACCGGCCTTGTCGGCGAAGTCGATGGTCAATTGCAAGCTGGAAGTAATGCCATGACTGGCGGAGAAACGACCATCGTGGCTGGCATTGAAATTCCTTCGACCGATCCCGTGTTTCTGGCGGTGGTTCTCGGAGTGCATATCCCCTTGGGTATCGCGTGTGTTGCGATCGGCGCAATCGCAATGCTGAGCGAGAAGCGTCGCGGGCGCCATTCGAAGTTCGGAACGACCTATTTCTGGTGCCCGCTGGCGCTCAGCGCTTCCGCGACGTTCCTGTCGCTTATGCGCTGGGATGAAAACTATCACTTGTTCATTCTCGGAGCGATGTCGTTCGCGTGCGCTTGGTTCGGGCGCTCAGCACTCCGGCATCACTGGCGGTACTGGGTCAGGCTCCATATCGCAGGGATGGGCCTGTCGTACATTCTGATGCTAGTTGCTTTTTACGTCGACAATGGAAAGCAGCTGCCGCTTTGGAAGGACCTGCCTCATTTCATGTACTGGCTGGTACCTATAGCCGTCGGGATGCCGCTCGTGATTCGCGCGCTTCTGTGGCCGCCGTTGGCGCGAAGCCGGGATTTTCAACTAACGCGGTAAGATGCGAGAGCTGGCCGCTTGAACCGTTCATTTTATGGTGCTGAGTGATATCGCTTCTTGCTTATCCTTTGTCGCCGAGCTTTATGTCTTCCAGGGCTATCCATCAGGCTGACGGTGCCTCAAGGGTGAACGCGTTTCGCCTGTCGGCTGAGACGTTCGACTGACGTGCGCCGAGCCGATGAATCGTCAACTCTCTATTTCGGTGTCTCTCGATTCCCTCCGTTTACCGGTGCAGCCGAACGCCTTGAGAAAGTGAGCAGCGTCGGGCGTTGCCAAAATTACTCACATTCCCGTGAGTAGGTATCTGAAACAAGCAAAGAGCCACTTGTCGTAACGCACCGCGGCCTGCCCTTTGGGCCGATCAAGCGCGCCCCCCGCCTGGCAGTTCGATCGTTACAAACGGAGGAACTCTAGCCGAGGAGTGCCGTCGCTGCCGATGCTGATTTGCATCCTGCCGGGCGCGCCCGACACCGATTCGAACATGTGACCTCCACCTTCGGAGGTTGGCGCGCTAACTCAGGCGGAAAAGCGCAGCGCCTCCCAAAGGCGCTGCGCCTTGCTGTGGAAGGGCAAAGATAAGTCTGCTCGCCATTCACGCCTTAGCCGTCCAGCGACCCAATGAAAGTAACCCGCTAGGCTTCTGTTGCGACATCGTCAAACCAGTGTTCTCTGACTGGACGCAATTGTAGAGGACATCCGGTTGGCCCGGACGGCGGCGGCAAAGGGATCGCTGCTCTTCAAAACTCTGCCTGTTTCGCTATCGATCCGGTCGTGTTCGCGGCGATCACTCAAACTTGCCGCCCTCCTCCCGGCCTCTGGGGCGGCCAAAGCGTCGAGCCCCGCACCCTATCGCTGTGCTGAGAAGGTGATTGAGAGCGCTTGCGTCATAAACACTGCCCACGTTCCATACGCACGCCATTAGCGAGGAAGCATGTTGAGACCTTGAGCTCGACTCCTACAGCGCGCAGATCAATCGATATTGGCCCTTTATTTCACACCGCAGATTTCGCTCTTCGTCCGGCAGACTTCGCGACCTTGACAGCGCTTCAAATGCGGCCGGTGACATCGTCGAGATCAGGAGCGCGATTGTCGAGATCCGCTAAAAATCGATCCGCTTCCAGCACGAGATGCACAAGCGTCGACGACTATCACATGAGCTTGCCACGGATTGAATTGGGCAACACTAACCAGCTTGATGATAGGTGACTCAAGCCTGCGCGCCTCCCTTGATCGGCATCACCTTCTTGGGATCGAGCCAGTGGTCAATCCGATCAGCCCAATGCTGCATCAGTTTCGTGCGCGAGCCGATCAGCGCGAGCGGTCCGTGCTTCTTGTAGAGACCTTCCACAGTAGAGTTATCGAGATGCGCGAGCTGCAGCTCGATGACATCGCCATCCCATGCCTTGGCGTCGTTGATTTCTTCGTGGTGAGACAGGGTCGAGAAGGTGGTCCGGAATCCGTGGGCACAATGATCAGTCTTGGTGTCAACGCCAAGCAGCCGCAAGCGCTTGTTGAGCGTGTTGTTTGATAGCGGCGCGTCCTTCGAGCAGGAAAACGCGTACCGGCGATGGCCGGTCAGCTTCTGAACGCTGCGCAGGATTGCGAGTGCCTGCCGTGACAAAGGCACGACATGGTCCCAACCGGTCTTCATCTTGGCGGCTGGAATAGTCCAGCGTTCGGCATCCCAATCGACCTCGCTCCACTCCATTTCATTGACCATGCCGGGACGGGGAATGGTCAGCGCATCGAAGCGCAAGGCAAGGCCAACAACGTCACCAAACCTCGCTCTCGTCCACGGTGCACTGATGAGCTTGAAGACGCGCGTCACGTCACGTGGTTCGGTGACGCCGGGACGCGGCGTCGAAATGTTGGCAATCATCTGCCCGTTCAGGTTGCGGAATGGATTGTAGCCGTCGCCTTCGACATCGGCATAGTTGCAGATTTGCTCACCGATGCTGCGCACACGGTCGCGGGTTTCCAGCTTTCCCTCGGCTTCGTATGAACGCATGAAAGCGAGCACGTCCGGACGCTTGATGTCCTGCCTGCACAGCTTGCCGAAGCGATCCTTGACGTAGCCGACGCGGAGCTCAAGCACCTCGATGGTCTTGGGGTCGCGCACCGCGACGATCCTGCCGCGTTTGACTTTCTCCACCTTCTTCTTCGCGAGCCACTCGTCGGCCCATTGCTCGAAAGGCCGGGCGGCCGCTTGCCTGTGCTTGTCGAGCTGCTTCTCGGTGCTCGGGTCTTTGCCGTCCTTGAGCAGGTCTTTGGCCTTGTCGCGCTCGCGCCGCGCGTCGGCGAGCGAGAACGTGCCATCCCTGCCGTTGCCGTAAGGGCCGATGGAGTAGGTTTTCTGACGGCTGTGGAAGCGGTAGCCCATCCGCCAGAGTTTGGAAGCCGCGTTGCCGGGCCTGCTCTGGTCCGGCGTGACGAAGAGATAGAGGCCGCCGCCGGTCACGTCGGAAATCTTGGCCGGGCTCCACGCGCCCCTGTCGAATTTCGGTCGGGCGGCGCGGCAGTCGACGTCGGTCCTGATCTGCTTGGGGTTAGCGCACGCGCCATCGTTCTTGCGGGCCATCTGCTCAATTCCCTTCGTCGGAATAGCGAAAGTCGCCGTGAACGTTTGTTCTCCCGATACCAACAAAAATACCAACAAATCGGACGGCTGGGATCGGATGAGAACAAACGGTGACGAACACCGAAGTACGTGGAAGTGTCTATTTTTCAAGGGTTTCCGAGCACTGCGCGGACGGTTGCGGACGCTTTGGAACGGGCTTGAACAGCCCAGTTGGTGCCCCTGGCCGGAATCGAACCAGCACTCCTTGCGGAACTCGATTTTGAGTCGAGCGCGTCTACCAGTTCCGCCACAGGGGCCTTCGGTCGCGGGGCGATTGCCCGGTGCGGCGAAGCGGGCGGAATATAGCGGGCGGCATGCGCGGGTCAACCCGCGCGGATGTGAATTGGCGTGGCTCGACACATTCGCGGCGGCAGGATAGGAGGCTAATGCCTGTTTGAGCATGGATTTGCTCCGGAGAAAGCCCGTGACAGCCGCTGCCCATTCCCCGCCGACCCGCCTTGCCGCCGATCCGGCGACGGTCGCGGCTTTGCTGATCGCGGCGGTCGCGGTCGCGACTCTGGCGGGGGCCTGGTTCTTCGAACTTGTGCTGGATATCCGGCCCTGTCCGCTCTGCCTCGAACAGCGCTACGCCTATTATCTGGCCGTGCCGCTGGCTCTGCTGACCGCATTTGCCGCCGCGCGCGGAGCCCCGAGGCCGCTGCTGCTGGCCGGGTTTGCCGTGCTGCTGCTTGCCTCGCTCGCCAATGCCTGGCTCGGCGGCTATCACGCCGGCGTGGAGTGGAAATTCTGGCCGGGGCCGACCGATTGCTCCGGGCCCGTGGTCGATCTCGGCAGTGCCGGCACGCTGCTGCAGCGGCTCGACACGGTGAAGGTGATCCGCTGTGACGAAGTCCAGTGGCGCTTTCTCGGCCTCTCGCTTGCCGGCTACAACTTGCTGATCTCGCTGCTGATGGCGGTGCTGGCCCTGTTCGGCATCGTCGCGGCCAAGCGGAGCGCGTGATAGCGCGCCTGCCGCATCAATCGTCGACGTCCTCCTGTGGCCGTCCGAACAGATGCACGATTCCAGGGATCGTGATCGAGACGAACACGAAGCGCGACAGGTGATGGGCGCCAACGAAAATCGGGTCGATATGCAGCGTGAGCGCCAGCGCCAGCATGGCGTCCATCGCGCCCGGGGCAAACGCCACCACGACGTCGGCGAGGCGCACATTGGTGGCCAGCACGATCACGGTGACGAAGACGGTCGAGATCGCGATGGCGACGGCGAATGAGCCGAGCCCTGCATTGATGTGGCTGAGCAGCGTCCTCTTGCTGATTCGCGCAAAGCGGGTGCCGATCACGGCACCGATGCCGACCAGCGCCACGCCGCGCATCCAGGGCGGCGGCCCGCCCTCGATCCATCCGGTGCCGTGCAGCACGGCGGAAGCGAGCATCGCGCCGAACATCCAGCTCGCCGGAAATCTTGCCAGCCGAAGCAGCAGCGCGACGACGACGGCAGCGGCGCCGAGTATGGCGAGTTCGAACGGCGAGGCGACTAGGCTGGCCACCACCAGAGGCGCCGTCGGCGAGATGCCGGTCGCTACCACAACCAGCGGCAATGCGGCCGTCAGGATGATCACGCGCATGGTCTGCACCACGGCGATCGCAGCGACATCGGCACCCTTTTCGGCGGCGAGCATGGTGATCTGCGACAGCGCGCCGGGGCTGCCCGCCAGCAGCGCCGAGGTCGGGTCCCAACCGTGGACTCGCTGCAGATAGAAGCTGGAGCCGAAGGTCGAGCAGAATGTTGCAAGCGCCAAAAGGCCGATAGTCAGCGGATAGGCGCTCATGTGCTGGATCAGTTGCCGCGACACCAGCGAGCCCAGCGTGATGCCGAGCAGCACCAGCACGGTCTGCGTCAAGATCGGCGGCATGACGACCGGCCGCCCGGCGAGCGCGGCGATGCCGACGGCCGCCATCGCGCCGGATATCAGTCCGCCCGGCAAATTCAACCACAGGAACAGCAGGCCGCCGACGGTGCCGATGACGAGCGTCTCGAACGTGCCACGAATCTTGGCGCGGTCGGCAAGGGCGGCGGACATCGAGGCGGGGATCAGGCTCACACCGCCTTATGGCAAATCCGCCGTCGTCAGACAAATGCGTCGCGCGATTGCAGCAATGCAGCATCAGTGCCGGCAAAAGCGGTCTGCAAAAGCCCTGCACAAACTGCAGGCCGCGCAGGCTGAACGCGGGATGAACGAGAAAGTCCGCCCCATCTCCGGGACGCTACAATATTTTTACCGGAGCGCATGCCTGCCACGTTGCCGCAAGCTGAGGTTGCGTTAGGATGACGCCCGCAGATGACTGCCCCCAAGGAGACCAGGGATGACCATACAAGCTAGAATATTGGGCGCGATTGCGGTGTCGGGTTTGGCTGCGCTGGCGATGATTTCGCAGGCCAGCGCCCTGACCCCGCAGGAATGCAGCGCCAAATACCAGGCGGCGAAAGCTGCCGGTACGCTCGGCGAGCAGAAGTGGAACGACTTCCGCAAGGCCCAGTGCGGCGCCGCCGCTACGGCGGCGCCGGCAGCCGCCGCGCCCGCTGCGGCTCCGGCCGCTGAGCCGAAGGAAGCCGCCACGAAGCCATCGAAGAAGGAAGCCAAGGAAGCCGCAAAAGAGGCTGCGGCGTCCGCCGCGCCGGCAGGCCCGACGGTCTACCCGAACACGGTCGATTCCAAATACTCCAAGGAGAGCGCGAGCAAGGCGCGGATGCACACCTGCCTCGATCAGTACAACGCCAACAAGGCCAGCAACGGCAACGGCGGAATGAAGTGGATCCAGAAGGGCGGCGGCTACTACAGCGAATGCAACAAGAAGCTGAAGGGCACGCAGGCCTAAGTCGCGATCCGACCAGGGCGCGGCCAAATGCTTCGGCCGCGCCTACGCTTCGCGGAGCAACGTTTCGGCCGACTTTGCCACCAGCTGCGCCCGCTTGCGTGGACCGCGTTCGAGAAACAGCAAGCTTTGGCCGAACACGAAGCAGTAGAACAGGAACGCCTGCGCGTCGGCTTCTTCCGCAGGCAGGCCGGTGGCGCGGTAGAGCAACCCGACACTCTTCAGCCGCGCCGCGTCCACGCTCGCCGCAGCGGCGGCGGCCAATTCGTCGGAGCGGGCCCATTGCCGGATCGCCAATTCGACCGCCATGCCCTCGGAATTCATCCGTTCCGAATAGAGCGCGATCAGTGCCCGCAGCCGCTCGCGTGCCGACACGCCGTCGAGGCTGGTGTGCCGTTCGATCGCCGCGATCCGCCCCGCGCTCCAGGTCTGCAGCATGGCCTCCAGCAGCGCAGAGCGGTCGCGGAAGCGGCGATAGAAGCCGCCTTTGGTGACACCGAGATTCTTCGCGAGCACCTCCACCCGCACGCCTTCGACGCCGGTGCGGGCAATTTCCTCCAGGCCGGCCTGGATCCAGCTTTCGCTCCGCACCTCTCCTCGCGCGTTTGCTCTGGCGTCGATCCTGGCGTCGTTCATCGTGCGGCCTCGAAGCGTTTTGATACGGTGCCGTATTGCTAGCCCGGGCGCGGCGTGATACGCTACCGTATCAAGATCGAGGAGCGGGAGCGAACGATGGAAGGGGAAGCAACCTATCGCGGTACGGTCTATCCCTGGCAGTGCGATCATGTCGGGCACATGAACATCATGTGGTATGTGGGTAAGTTCGACGAGGCGAACTGGAATCTGTTCGCCAGGCTCGGGCTGACGCCGTCCTATCTGCGCGAAGCCGGCCGCGGCATGGCCGCCGTGCAGCAGACCCTGGTCTACAAGCGCGAGCTTGTGGCAGGAGACATCGTTGAGGTCAGGAGCCGGCTGCTGGAAGTCCGCGACAGGTCGATCCGCTTCGTGCACGAGATGCGCAACGGCGAAACCGGGGAGGTCGCCGCGACCTGCGAATTCCTCGGCGTCCACATGGATCGGCAGGCCCGGAAAGCCGTCCCGTTCTTACCTGCGATTCGCAGCATGGCGGAAGGCCAGCTCGAACCGGCGATGGCATGAGATGGCACGCTTTCAACCTAAGAATCCGGACTATCGCGCGACAGCGATCGAGACCTTCGAGCAGCAGCGGGCGATGAAGACCCTCGGTATCTCGATCGCACGGCTGGAGCCGGGCGAGGTCGATCTGGCGATGGACTATTCTCCTCAATACACCCAGCAGCACGGCTTCATCCATGCCGGCATCATCACCGCGGGCCTCGACAACGCCTGCGGCATCGCCGCGTTCACGCTGATGCCGCCGTCGACCGGCATTCTCACCGTTGAATTCAAGACCAATCTGCTGGCGCCCGCGCGCGGCGAGCGGTTCACCTTCTGTGCCACCGTGGTCAAGCCCGGCCGGACGCTGACGATATGCGAAGCCCGCGCCTACGCCACGCATGACGGGACCGAGACGCTGATTGCGACCATGAGCGGTACCTTGATGGCCCTGGCCGCCCGCGAATAGTGGGCAGACACGTCCGCCTGCCCCAATGCATCTTTATGCTGCCGGCATGGCCTACGACGAAAAATCCTTCTATGCTGCCGCCGTGCAACTGAGTCTTTCAACTTGATGATCACGGCCGGGCAGGGCGCACTGGGGCTGGCGTCGGGGATGCTGGTCGGCTTTTCGCTCGGCCTGGTCGGCGGCGGGGGATCGATCCTCGCGGTGCCGCTGATGGTCTATGTGGTCGGCGTGGCCGAGCCGCATGTCGCGATCGGCACCAGCGCGATCGCGGTCGCCGCGAACGCTGCGATCAATCTGTCGAACCATGCGCGCGGCGGCACGGTGGTATGGTCCGTCGCGCTGATCTTCGCTGCCGCCGGCGTCGCCGGCGCGTTCGGCGGCTCGATCCTCGGCAAGATGGTCGACGGCCAGAAATTGCTGGCGCTGTTCGCGCTGGTCATGATCGTCATTGCGCTGCTGATGCTGAAGACGCGTTCGCGCGTCGGCCTGCCCGACGTCGAGGCGTCAATGTCTAACATTCCCGCCATTGTCGGCCTTGGCCTTGCGACCGGGACGTTGTCGGGATTTTTCGGCATCGGCGGCGGGTTCCTGATTGTTCCCGCGATGATGCTGGCGACCGGCATGCCGATCATGAACGCGGTGTCCTCCTCGTTGGTCGCGGTCACCGCGTTCGGCATGACGACGGCCGCGAGCTATGCCTGGTCCGGGCTGGTGTCGTGGACGCTGGCGGGCGTTTTCGTGGCAGGCGGCATCGCCGGCGGGCTGGTCGGCACGCGTGCGGCGCGGCATCTGGCCAAACGCCGCGGCGCGCTCAATATCGTGTTTGCCGTGGTCATTATTGCGGTGGCGCTCTATATGCTGGCGCGTAACATGTCCTTTTTCCTGAAGTAGACGGGGTGGCCCGTCGGTGAGACCCAGATGAAGCGATGGAATGATCTTGCCTCGACGGACGCGGCGTATACCCGGCGGCGAGCGCTCGGCCTGATGGGCGGCGTCGCGCTGCTTGGCGCGATGTCTCGTCCGGTGTTTGCGCAGCGCATGGACGACGTGCTGAACGAGGCGCAGGTGCTGCGCGATCCCGATGTGCCCGCAACCGGCAATCCCGACGGCGATGTCAACATCGTCGAATGGTTTGACTACAACTGCCCGTATTGCCGCAGGATCGCGCCCGAGATCCAGCAGGTGGTACACGATGACGGCAAGGTTCGCCTGGTGCTGAAGGACTGGCCGATTCTCGGTGAGGTCTCGAAGTTTGCGGCGCGAATGGCGCTGGCGGCGAAGTATCAGGACAAATACATGGCCGCGCATGACGCGATGATCGGCGTCAGCTCGAAATTGACCGAACCTCGCATCCGCGAATTGCTGGCCGGCGCTGGCATCGACATGGACCGCCTGAACCGCGACGCTTCGGCCAAGGCCGGCGCGATCGACACCATCCTCGCCCGCAACCACGCCCAGGCGATCGGGTTCGGCTTCAAGGGAACGCCGTCCTTCATCGTCGGCAAGTTCCGCGTGCCGGGAATTCTCAGCATGGCCGAATTTGAAATGGCAATTGCCGATGCGCGCAAGGCGAAGAAGAGCAACTGACACGCATAACGCCGCCGTGAAACACGGCGGCGTCCAATCAGCGAAAATGTTGATTGAATTACTTCGACGAAATCTTCACCCAGTCGTCATGGGCTCGGTTCTTCAGCTTGTTCCAGTCGGCGTTTGCGACGTCCCAGTTGACGATGGTCCGATTGGCCTGGGCAACTTGGCCGTTCGCGACGCTCGACGTCTGCATGGAATCGTAGACATAAACGCCGCACACCAGCAGCAGCGCACCCAAGATCATTCCGACAAACGTCTGCATGACAAAATCCCTCCGTTGCGCCTGACAACGCGGTATCCCGAGGTTGGTTCCGCAAGCTACGACCGCACCTTGCCCGGCACTGGTCGAGGCGGGGCGGCGGGCGGGAGAGGCGTCGCTGCCGTGACCAGATTGAGCGATTTCAACTCGTCCGGCTTGAACACGAACAGCTTGTCGTGCGGTGTCTCCATCGCATGCACCCAGACCTGCAGGTTGATGCCCATATCGCCGAGATAGCGCTGGCATCGCGCCGAGATGTTCTGCGCGACATTCATCTCGTCGCGGGGCAGGGCGCCGGCCTGGCCGACGGCCGCCACCTGATGCACGCCGATCACGGCCTTGTCGCCGACGCGGCGCTCCACGCCACCGGCAAACACCAGCGGGCAGGAGGAGGCACAGTATTTTCGGGGCTCGATCTCTGTGGCGAAGTTTTTCTCGCGGATCAACCGCCCCATCGCCAGCGCGTCGCTCACCGAGCCGCCCGGCGAGTTCAAGACCACCGTCTTGATGTAGTCGCCGCGCTTGGCGACCTCGGCGGCAAAGGCTTCGGAAATCCCCGGTGTGATGGTGCCGGTTGCCATCAGTTTGCCACCGCCCATCAGTTCGAAGGTCATCGGCTTGGCCATCGAACCGTCCGCCTGTGGCCGCGGCGTCAGGCGTTTTTCGCCATCCGGTAGCGGAGGCAACGGCATCTGCGGCAGCAGGCTGGGCAGGGCCGGTGACGGAGTATCAGTCCGGACCTCGGCCGGAGGACCGGGCGTGTCGATCCATCCATTCGTGCCGGCGAGGTCGGCGGCCAGCACGACTGCCGTGACGGTGACGACGCTACCAAAAATCCAGCGCAAGATGGCCTCGTCCGGATTGCCGGCGAGAAAGGCGTTCACATGGTGTCGAATGGCCGCCGATATCCGCATGGCGCGACCTATTTGGTTTGCCGGGCGGTGGACAACGGCGTCACATTTTCGTCGGTGGCGGGTGCCGTTTCGGTCGGCTGCACCTCCGCGGTCGGCTCGCCGGCTTCGGCCGGCACCGCGCGTCGCGCTTCTTCGACCTCGCGCGCCATCTGCAGGGCGGCAACGAGTTCGCCGGCAGTCAAGTCCGAAGCGCTGAAGGCCGGCATGCTTTCGCGCCGGATCGCGGCGTGCACCACGCACAGGATCAGCACCAGCACCGCCGGCATCAGATCGATCGAGATTGCGCCGGCCCAGCTCGGAATGAAATCGCCGGCGTAACGCAGCACGGCTTCGGCGGGCGACATCGCCTGGAAGCGCGCCGGTTCGACGCGCGGCAACGCCAGAATCTTGTCGGCGGCCTCGGCCAGCGAATTTGCCTGCGCCGCGATCGAGCTCTCGACCTTGCCAACCACAGCGGTTTGCCGGTCCGCGAGATCGGTGGTGCGGCCGCCCGCGGCTGGCGCAATGAAGCCCGACGACAGCGAGGTTGCCGCGCGCTTGACGGCTGGAGCCACTGACGTTTGCTGCAGATTGGCGATCACACCGCTCAGCGCCAGCGATTCCGTGGCAAAGGCGTCGCTGCGCGTTGAGATCGGTCCGCGGTCGGAAATCAGCTCGCGCATTTTCGCCAGGTGCTTGCCGCCCTGTTCGAACAATCCCGAGACCCGCTTGCCGGATGCCTGGACCTCCTGGCCGAGACTGTCGAGTTGCCCGGACATCTGCGTCAGCAGTTGTACGACCGTGCCGGATCCGGCGGTACCGGTCAGCGAACCCGCGCGCTCGGCGTCGGCCAGCCTGGAAAACCGCGATGAGGCCAGCTGGATATCCGGCAACAGCGCTTGGGCGGCGATGGCGTTGCTGTTGGCGGTGTCGAGATCGCGGGTGTAGTTCTGCACCGTGATCGCAAGATGCTGCTGGATCGCGGCCGCGCCCGCCAGTGCCGACGCGTTGAGCCAGGAAGACATCGCGACGATCATCAGCGATCCCAGCAGCATGCAGCCGAACATCAGCGCTCGCCCGGTGCGGTCGACCACATGCGGCATGAAATGCATGAGGAACACCCAGAACGCATAGATGCCGACCGACACGGCCACCGAATAGATGACGGCAGCGAAGAACACCGTGGTCGGGCTGCCGTTGAGCAGCTCGCGGACGCCGAGATAGGTGTAGACGCCGGCGGCGAGCGCGAGGATCGCTGTCGTCAGCTTCAGCGTGGCCTCAAGTCGTGCGACGCCCTTCGAGAGCAGCAGCGAATTGGAGGCACGCGTGGTGGCCGCCGGAGCGGCAAGGGTGGCGTTGGAGGGCATGACGCATCCTGTCGCGGTTCAACGAACCGTTCTGATCAACGCCCCCACGTTGTTTGCTAAGTCATTCGACACATAGAAACAAATTCAGACTTGATTGTGTCAAGCAGGCTCCCCGGGCGCCGCCATGAGCCATTGCAGAATTTCCGCGTTCATCTCGCGCGGATAGGCGTGGCTGAGATCGTCGAGTTCCCGATAGGTCACTTTGGCGCCCGCCGCCGACAGTGCCTGGCTGGTCTGCCGCGCCACCTGCACCGGAAACATCCAGTCGAGCTGGCCGTGGACGATATGGACCGGCAGACCGCGCAGCCGCTCCGCATCGGCCATTTCCGCCATCAGCGGATGAAACGTGGCCGCCACCGGCGCGAGATGGGTAAACGGCGAAGCGCCATCAAAGCCGCTCACGTAGCAGAAGGTTCCGCCGTCGCTCATGCCGGTCAGCAGCATCCTCTTCGCATCGACATTCCAACGCGCCCGTACAGCGTCCAGAATGCGCATCAGGTTCGGGGTATCGGTGTCGTCGCCCATCAGCGACCAAGTACTGCCGGTGGCGGTCGGCGCGACCACGATCGCACCGCGGCTGCGGGTGTCGCGGAGCCAGCTCCAGAGGAAGCCGCGGCCGTTACCGCTGCCGCCGTGCAGCGCCATCACCAGCGGCCACGCCCGCTCGGACGTGTAATATTCAGGAACATAGAGCGAGAAACCCCCGCGGCTGCCAGGCTCATTGTGATGGTGAAACACGCCGGTGTTGTCGTTGGCCGGCGCCGCCAGCCGTGCCGTGAGGTCGGCGTCCCCATGCAGCGCGGGATCGACGAAGAACTGGTTGACCGGCGGTAATCTCGCCGACAGCGCATACAGCGCCTCCAATGCGCGCGGGACGTAACGCAGCGCGCGAAACAGGCTGACGAAATCGCCGCGGCCGTTCTGCACGGCGCGCAAGCCCGCGAACGCGGCGAGCACGGCTTCGCCTGCAGTTTGCAGCGGCGTCCGGATGTGATCGAAATCATCAGGCCATTGTGCGAGCCGCGGCAGGATGGCGTGCAAGTCCCGGTCCGGCGTGCCCGCCGTCTGCATCACGCGGTCGAAATCCGGCGGGTTGAGGTAGCGCGCGATGAAGCCGAGCGATTCCAGCGACTGCAGCAGCGGCGGCAGAACCGCTACGATGTCGTCCACCACGGCCTCACTCATCGACGTGCTCTACTTTCCATGTGGCTTCCGCATCGGAACCACCGATGGGGTCTCGTTCGTGGCAGCCTGGCTCAGTGAAGTCTCGGCGCCTTCAGCAGCTTCGCACGGTCGGTCGAACTCAGCACGACGTCGAAGGTGACGCCCTCATGGTGGACGGTCAGCGGCACGTCGACGCCGGCGGCGCCGAGCGACCAGAGTCTCCGGTAGAAGTCGGTCTGGTTGGTGACGTTGTCGCCGTTGAGAGCAAGGATAACGTCGCCCGTCTTCAGTTCGGCGCGCGCGGCCGGTCCCTTGCTGGCAATGCCGACCACCACGAGGCGGTCGTCAATTTCGGTGGTGTGCATGCCGAGCCAGGGCCGCGCCGGCTTGTTGACGCGGCCGAATTTTTTGATGTCGTCGAGCACCGGCTTGAGCAGGTCGATCGGCACGATCATGTTGACGTGCTCGGCCTTGCCCTCGCGTTCGCGTTCGAGCTGCAGCGAGCCGATGCCGATGAGTTCGCCGCGATTCGAGACCAGCCCGGTGCCGCCCCAATTGGGATGGGCAGGATGGGTGAAGATCGCCTCGTCCAGCAAGTATTCCCAATAGCCGGCGAACTCCTGCTTGGCCACGATCTGGCTGGCGACCGAACGCGTGCGCCCGCCAGCGCCGCCGACCACCACGCGGTCGCCGACCCGGGTCGCGGCGGAAGAGCCGAGCGGCAAGGCCGCGAGATCGAGGTTGCCGAGTGCCTGCACCAGGCCGAAGCCGGATTCGAAATCGAAGCCGAGCGCGTGGCCTTCCACGACGCGGCCGTCGCCGCGATGCAGCCAGACCGTTTCGGCTTCTGTGATGAGATAGCCGATCGTCAGCACCAGTCCATCATCGATCACGACGCCGTTGCCGGCGCGTTCGGTGCCGAGCGTCTCGGCACTGTGGGCATCCGGCGGAACGATCGAGTGCAGCCCGACCATCGACGAGAGCACCTTGTCGAGATCGAAAGCATAGTCGCCCGCACGCGGCTGGTTGGCGGAAGGTACTTTCCATTCGGTCAAAGACGGCATCCATCAGGCTCCGATACGATTGGCTTCCGGTTCTAACGCTGTGTGACCTTATAGGGGCACGGGTCGTTCCGCGATTAGTTGGCAGAACTTATACCAGTGAAATAGCGGCAAATCGAGATCGCAGATCGCGCTCGACCCGTCGGGAGACGTACCGTCGGCGGCATGTCCGTCGCGTCAAGGTCGGCGAACAGAAGTTCGATCCGTCGCTTCGAGAGTTTCTCGACTCTTCCATGCGAACGCGGATGCGAGGTAGCGGGCGATCGAGGAACGGCCCGAGCCGATCGATGCAAACCATGATGCCTATGTGGCGGCCGTCGCGGAGTGCCTGGCGCGCGCTCATGGATTGGAGATACCGCGGCGGAGCGAGACCCACGGGAACGGGCTTTATGAACCATTCTTTGCGGTCTGCAGTCGCTCAAGGCGTGCTCGTGGCCGAGAACCCAACGGCCTTTCGACGGCGCTGTTCGTCAGCATGGAAGCGCTCTCGAAACCCAGAATATAGCGTGTCCGGGCCATTTCCCGTTCATTCCGCGCGGGCTCGCGTGCGAGCCGGGATAATCCGGAAATCGCGGCTTTCCTTGAGCCAGCCGGCGCGTTCGTCGCGTAGCAGGGTACGGCGGACTTTTCCGGAATCGTCGCGCAGGCCGACGCTGACGGTCTCGAAACTTTCCGGGTGCTTGTAACGGCTGAGGCGGTCGGCGAGGAAAGCGGCCATGCCGTCGGCCACCGCCTGCACGTCGGTGGCGGGGTCGAGTTCGAGGATGGCGTGCACGCGCTGTCCGAATTCCGCGTCAGGCAGGCCGACGACGACGCAGGAGCGCACGTCAGGGTGCTCCGTCACCGCCGCCTCGACTTCCGCCGGATAGATGTTGGCGCCGCCGCGCAGGATCATGTCGGCGAGGCGGTCGCCGAGATAGAGATAGCCATCGGCATCCAGCCGTCCGATATCGCCGAGCGATTCCCAGCCGTCGGCGCGGCGCTTCGGTTCGGCGCCGAGATAGTGATAGGTCGAGCCTGCGCCGTCATTGGGCAGGAAATAGATCTCGCCGGTCTCGCCGGTCGGCATCTCATTGCCGTCTGCGCCGATGATGCGGAGGCGCGAAGTGTCGCCGATCTTGCCGACCGAGCCGCGGTGTTCGAGCCATTCGACGCCCGAAATGATCGTGGCGCCCTGCGCTTCGGTGCCGCCATAGAGTTCGTAGATGCGCTCGGGGCCGAGCCACTCGATCCATTTTTCCTTCAGCCAGGGCGGCATCGGCGCCGCCATGTGAAACACGATTTCCAGGCTCGACAGATCGTAGCGGTTGCGCACGTCGTCCGGCAGCGCCCAGATCCGGTGCATCATGGTGGGCACGAAATTGACCCACTGTACGCGATTGGCCTCGATCAGGCGCAGGCATTCCTCGGCATCGAACTTGACGAGGCCGGTGACGCGCCCGCCGTGGAACAGCGCCGTGTGCGAAACGATGAAGGGCGCGTTGTGGTACAGTGGCCCGGGGTTGAGCAGCGACGCGCCGATCGGCATGCCGAGCGCCGCAGGGCCTGCGGTATCGGTCACGGCGGGCCGGTGATCGAGGATCACCTTTGGCCGCCCGGTCGATCCGCCCGACGTCATCGCCTTCCAGTAGCGCGCCACCGGATTGTCGATCGGCGCATCGGAAAAGCCCTCAGGCACGAAGTCGGCGGGAAGCGAATTCGGCGCATTCCAGTCCGCCTGGCCGCCGACCACCAGCGACGGCTTCAGAATATCGAGCACGGCGGCCGCTTCGCCGCGCGGCAGCCGCCAGGTCAGCGACGTCGGCGTCGCGCCGCATTTCCACACCGCGAACGTGGTCTCGAAAAACAGATTGCTGTTCGGCAAACCGATCGCGACGAAATCGCCAGGCTTGACCCCCTTGGCGGCAAAGGCGCGGGCGCGGCGATTGGCGTTGCGCTCGAGCTGTTCCCAGGTGAGCGTGTCGGAGCCGTGGCTGAGCGCGATGGTGTCTTTCGGTTTGCGTTCAGTATACCAGCGCGGGACGTCGCCGATCGGAATGAGCATGCAAATCCTCCGCAGTCCGGCCTTTGTGCCGTTGTTGTTTGCGGAGATGTTGTGACTGAAGATGAGCGCGGCGTCGAGGGCGTATCAGCTACGCCATTCCTCATAATCGCGCTCAACGGCCGCCGCGGCGGCCTTGGCGGCGGCATTGAGCCAGCCGGCGGGCCGCTTCGCGAGGTCGGCCGGGATCGCGCGCCTGCCGCGCGGATCGGCTGCATGGATCGATGCGAGATCGAGTCCCATCGCCCGCACCAGCCTGCGCTCCAGCTTCTTGCCGGGATCCTTTCCCAGTCCGATCTTTTGGGCGTCCGCACCGATCCGCCGGTAGACAAATTTGCCGCGCACCCGCAGAAACGGATCCGGCGCGCGGTGATCCCCATTGGCCAACTTCTCGAAATTCAGCGGGCCGTGCTTCGTGCCGTGGGCCCAATTCCAGGCAGAGGGCGCCAGCGCCTTTGCCTCCCGCACCACGTGACCGCCTTTCCAACAGGCGACCGCGGCAAAGCGAGGCCGGCCAAGGCTGCCCATGCCCTTGCGGGGCACGCGGCTGAAGCGGACGTTCGTTTTGCCGACGCCATTCGGAAGATGGAGAATCAGTTCTTTGGCAACGCCGGCCGGGGGCCGGGCTTTTGGGAAGTTGGAGACTTCGCGCCAGAATTCCTCAGGCTCGCGCTTGCCGGGCTCGGCGTAGTCACGCAGCCAGGCTTCGCCTTCAAACAGCAGCGCTGGCCGCGGTGTGCGTAAACCCTCGCTGTAGCCATCCAGCAGGGCTCTTGCCGCCGCTTGGCTGCTGATCTCGAGATCGCCGGCAAGGCGGATACTGGTGGCGAGGCGAACCAGGTCGAGGACGTAGGGCATCACGGCGGCTTCGTCGAAATCGTTGACACCCCAGACCAGCCGGCCGTCTTCGTCTCGCCATGTTCCGAAATTTTCCGCATGCAGGTCGCCGACCGCGAGCACTTGCGGCGCGTCCATCAGTTCGGGGCACCATTTTCCGATCTTTCGGGCCCAGCGGAAATAGGTCGCGCGCAGGAAGATGAACGCGCTTGCCTTCATCTGACGGTGCTTGTAGCGGATGTCGTCTTCGACGACGTCGCAATGCCCGGCGAGCCAGGATTCGAAGTCGTCGTTGTCCTTGCGGAAAGACATGGCTGGACCTCACGCGATTCGTCATCGAGCCATCCGGTCGGCAGGCGATCCTATCGCACGATGCGTTGGGCAGGAAGCGCCCGGAATCGGCGTCGCGCGGCGCACGCCGAGCGTCTATGTGTGGAGGTCGACGAGGATCAGCAAAATGCTGGTCGCCAATCCCGCCGCCGGGACCCACATCGGCACGAGCAACGCGCCCGATGCAGGCGCCGTCTCCACGGCCTTGATCCG
Source organism: uncultured Bradyrhizobium sp. (assembly GCA_964609175.1). Taxonomy (GTDB): domain Bacteria; phylum Pseudomonadota; class Alphaproteobacteria; order Rhizobiales; family Xanthobacteraceae; genus Bradyrhizobium. The sequence continues at coordinate 30,432 of CAZSRR010000006.1, read as the reverse complement.
TATCAGAGCGAGATTGACGAAAGCAAAAACTCCAAGCGTCAGCCGCGAAGTCCATTCGGCCAGTCCCGTCAGCGGCACGGCGAGCGCCAGCACCAGAATGGCCGCGATTCCGAACATGGTCGCGACAACCGGAGCGCCGTTGCTGCGGTTGACCGTGGCAAGGAACGCTGGAAGATTTCCCTGACCCGCAAGGCCATAAAGCACGCGCCCGATCATGATCATATGGACGATGATTCCGTTGACGGTCGCAACGATGGCAATCGCGCTCAGCACCTGGAGGGGCAGCCCAGTCAGGCGCTGAAATACCAGTGCAAGAGGCGCCGGCGATCCCGCCAGCTCCGCAGGCGGCACCGCGGTGACGGCGATCCAGGTCACCGAGGCATAGAGAATCGCGGAGACCGCGAGCGTGATGAAGAGCGCCCAGGGCAGCGTGTGCCGCGGATTCTTCATTTCCTCGGAGATGTTCACCAGATGCTCGAAGCCGATGAACGCGAAGACGGCAAGCAGGGTCGTCTGCGCGACCCCGTTCCAGGCCGCGAGATCGTCGATGGCCGGCCATAGGTCCGGCAATCGCGAGATCAGCGGACCGCGGTCGAACAAGGCGGCCACGGCGATCAGCAGCAGCCCGCCAATCTCGACCACCGTCATCAGCCCCGCAAAGCTGATCGATTGCACGGCGGAGAGACACGCAATGGCGCCCATCGTCAAGACGACCGCGGCGATGATCCATGGTGCTGGAAGCGGGATGAACACGCCGATATACCCGGCGCTCCCCACGCTGATGGTCGCTCCGGAAATGGCGGCGGCGCCGACGACGAGCAGCCCCACCGCGCCGCTGAGCCATTTTCGATTGAACGCGGCCTGGATGTAGGCGGCTTCGCTCGCCGCGACCGGCATTCTCGTGCCGAGCTCCGCAAACGCCGCCGCGGTCAGCCCCATCACGATCGCAGCGGCGATGAACGCCAGCGGCGCGTGCATGCCGCTGCGTCCGGCGGCGGCCCCGACCAGCACATAGATGCCGGCGCCGATCGTCACGCCGAGCCCGTAGAGGACGGCGTGCGTCAGCGTCAGCGACCGGATCAGCTGTGGCGGATTGGGCCGTGCGTTCTCACGGGACGGTCCCTGACCGTTTGCATCGGTTGTGACGTCTTGCATGGCCGCTCGCTGACGCGGGAACGGAATCGAAGATCTGGCGGCGACCAGGAACGACGAACGAGGGCGGCGACTGCGGAGCGGGGTCGCAGGAATGTCCTACGGATCGAGCTCGGTGTCCCAATAGAGGTAATCCAGCCAGCTGTCGTGCAGATAGTTCGGCGGGAACAGCCGCCCGTTGCGATGGAGCTGATGCACGGTCGGCGCAAACGGCGCCTGCCGCGGAAACATCTTGGCCTGCTGCGGCGTCAGGTTGCCCTTGCGCAGATTGCAGGGCGAGCAGGCGGCGACGACATTTTCCCAGGTGGTCTGGCCGCCCTTGCTGCGCGGGATAATGTGATCGAAGGTGAGGTCGTCATGCGCGTGGCAGTACTGGCAGACGAAGCGATCGCGCAGGAAGACGTTGAATCGGGTGAAGGCGGGGTGCGTGGTCGGCTTGACGAAGGATTTCAGCGATACCACGCTCGGCAGCTGCATCTCGAAGGTCGGGCTGTGCACCGCGCGGTCGTAATGCTCGACGATGTTGACGCGGTCGAGGAACACCGCCTTGATCGCGTCCTGCCACGACCAGAGAGACAGCGGGTAGTAACTCAGCGGCCGGAAATCCGCGTTCAGCACCAGCACCGGCCATCCGCCCTGCGAGACATGTGCGTTCAAGTAACGCTCCTGACCCCCACGTTGGCTGCGAAGCAGCATATACCCTGCATACTACAGGCAGCGTGACGGGATTGTGAAGAGCATTCCGGGGCTTATCCGCTGATGTCACGCTCCCGCCACAAGTTGCGCCGAAGCCGCGAAGACCGCTAAACCGGTCCGAAAAGGCATCGCTCGGCCGCGTTCGGACCCAAGGAATGACTACCCCTTCAAATTATCTTGAGGCACCGCGCCGGCTAAGGGCGTTCGTTCGCGCTCATGAAACCAGCCTGGTGGTTCTCGCGGCAATCATCGGAACCATTGGCGGGCTGGTGGTACTGGCGATGAGCGTGGCGGTCGCAGCCCTCCATGCCTGCTGTTCAATATCAGCATCACGGATCGGCTCTCCAGCCAGCCGAGCGTCGAGACGTTGCGGGCGGTGCTGGTTCCAAGCCTCGGCGGCCTGCTGCTGGGCGTGGCTCTGCTGGTGCTTTTGCGTTGGCGGCCCGCGCGCGAGATCGACCCGATCGAGGCCAACGCGCTGCATGGCGGGCGGATGTCGTTTCGCGGCAGCGTCATCGTGGCCTTGCAAACTATCTGGTCGAGCGGGGTCGGGGCGTCGGTCGGGCTCGAAGCGGGATACACCCAGCTTGCGAGCGGGCTTGCCGCGTCGTTCGGCCGTGGTTTTCACCTGCGCCGCGCCGACCAGCGCCTGATGGTTGGTTGCGGCGCGGCGGCCGCGATCTCGGGCGCGTTCGGCGCGCCGCTCGCCGGCGCCTTCTATGCCTTCGAACTGGTGATCGGCGGCTATACGTCGGCCAGTCTGATGCCGGTCGGCGTCGCCGCCGTGGCGGGCTATTTCGTCACACATGGGTTCGAAGCGCTGTCGCTCGGCGTCAGCGTCGGCCCGGTCGGTGACGTGACCGGACAGGACCTCGCACTGGCGGCGGTGCTCGGGGTGCTGGCGGCGCTGTTCGGCATCGCGATCATGCACAGCGTCGCCTTGTGCGAAACGGGGTTGGCGAAAACCCGTCTGTGGCTGCCGCTGCGTCCGGCGCTCGGCGGCCTCTGCGTCGGTCTGCTGGCGCTGGTGACGCCGCAGGTGATGTCGTCGGGGCACGGCGCGCTGCATTTTTCTGGCCTCGTCTCGCTGCCGTTGCAGCTCATAGCCGGCGTTTTCGTGCTGAAAGCGCTTGCCTCGATCGTTTCGCTAGGCACGGGCTTTCGCGGCGGATTGTTCTTCGCCACGCTGTTCATGGGCGCGCTCGGCGGCCGGCTGTTCGCCGCCGGCGTCGACCTGGCCTGTCCCGGTCTCGGCCTCGATGCCAACGTCTATGCCGTGATCGGAATGAGCGCGCTGTCGGCGTCGGTGATCGGCGGTCCGCTCACGATGTCGTTCATCGCGCTGGAATCGACCGGCAATCTCTGGCTCACCACGGTCGTGCTGGTGGCCGTGATGATCTCGACCCAGATCACCCGCGAATTGTTCGGCTATTCGTTTGCGACATGGCGCCTGCATCTGCGCGGCGAGACCATCCGCAGCGCCGCAGATGTCGGCTGGATACGCGATCTCACGGTGAGCCGCCTGATGCGCCCGGATGTCGCCACGGTCGATGCCGGCATCAGTATTAAGGCGTTTCGGGCGAAATTTCCGCTGGGGTCGAAGACGCAGGTCGTCGCGGTCGACGGCACCGGTCGTTACGTCGGCCTCGCGGTGGTCGCCGAAGCGCATGCACCCGATATCGATGCTGCACATGGCCTCGTCGGCATCCTGCATCATCGTGACGTCGTGCTGCACCCGGCCATGAACATTCAGGAGGCTATCGCGGTGTTCGACGCCGCCGAAGCGGAATCGCTGGCGGTCGTCGAGACTGACGGCGAGCGCCGGCCGGTCGGGATTCTCACCGAGGCTCACGCCATGCGGCGCTACGCGGAAGAAACCGACAAGCGTCGTCGCGAGGCGATCGGCGAGGTGTGAACGCGACGACGGTCTGGTTGCCGCCGTTCGAGATGCTCTGAAATTTCCTACGCGGAAATCTTCTCCAGCCTCTGCAGGCAGCGGCTGATTTTCAGCTCCGGTGGCATTGGCGTGTCCGGAAAGCTTGTTTTCCAGTCGGTGACGCCGACCTCGCCGATGTAAAGATCCCCTCTGGAATCCATGGCGATGCCGTGCGGGGCGAGGAATTTGCCGGCCTCCAGCCCCGGGCCGTTCTCGCCGCCGAGGCGGGCGATCCGGTTGCCCTTGGCATCGACGATCGAGAGCCGCGGGCCGAGATTGGGCACCTTGCGGTTGACCGCCAGCCCCGGGCCGAGCTCGCCGATGATGAAAGTCGGCTGCTTGCCGCCGCAGCGGCACAGCGCGCAGGGCCGGTGCAGGTTGTTCCACTGGGTTTCGTACTTGCCGTTGCCGTCGAACACCTGCACGCGGTGGTTCTCGCGGTCGGCGACATAGACCCAGCCGTCGGCGTCGGTGGCAATATTGTGCACGATGTTGAACTGGCCGGGATCGGTGCCGGGCTCTCCCCAGGTCTTCAGGAGTTTTCCGTCCGGCGAATATTTATGAACGCAGGCATTGCCATAGCCGTCGGAGACGTAGATATCGCCCGTTGGCGACAGCGCGGTATGCGTGCAGCGGTGGAACGGCTCGCCGCTCATGAACGGCGCCGGCTTGTTCGGGATGCCGATCGTCAGCAGCACCTTGCCGTCGGTGGTGCACTTGCGCACGGTGTGGTCGCCGTCGTCGGTGCAGTACAGATGGTCGTCGGCGTCGACGTGCAGGCCGTGCGCGCGGTTGAACAGGCCTTCGCCCCAGCTCCGCAGGAAATTTCCCTCGCGGTCCAGCACCACCATCGGATGTTCGCCGCGGTTGAAAACGTAGATGCGGTCCTTGCTGTCCACCGCGACGGACGCGGCATCCGTCAGGCTCCAGCCGTCGGGAAGTTTCGCCCAGTTTTCAACGACGCGGTAACGGTGCTCGCCCGAGCCCAGAATTGCCGGCATGTGTTTCTCCCCATGACCACTGATGTCATTCCGGGATGGTCCGAAGGACCAGACCCGGAATCTCGAGATTCCGGGTTCGCTTCGCGCCCCGGAATGACGGTGTTTGCTTCATGGAATGGCCGCCCGCGGCCCGACATCGCGCGGCAGCAGCCCTTCCTCGATCGCCTTGATCTGCAGCGCCAGGTGTTTCGAACCGATCCGGCATTGCGCGAGGCCGCCGGCGATCAGCCAGAGGCCGGGCTGGCCGGTGCGGGTGTACATGTTGCGCAGTTCCTGTTCCTCGCCAAACCCCCAGATGGTACCGACCCGCTGCTCGACCGCTTCGCCGAACAGCTTTCGCACCAGCTCTTCCTGCTTTCTGTAGCCGGTCGCAAGCACGACGAGGTCGGCGGCGACGATCTCGCCGTCCTTCATGCTGGCGCCTGCGGCCGTGAACGTGTCGAGATCGGCGAATTGCTTCAGCTTGACGTCGCCCTTCACGATCAGGTCGGAACAGCCGACGTTGAAATAATAGCCGCCGCCGCGGGTAAGGTATTTGAACTGCCAGCCGGTATCGTCCTCGCCATAGTCGAGCTTGAAGCCGGCGCGCGCCAGGCCGTCGAGCAGTTCCTGGTCCAGCGCCTTGGATTTCTTGCCGGTCAGCCGATGGCTCTTGCGCGCGAGCTGCAGCGGCATCGAGGTCGCGATCAGGTCGTTGTCCTCGAGCGAGCCCTCGTTATAGGGCGCGTAAACCAGTTGCGCGGACGGCTCGATGCTGACGACGAGAGTAGAGGAGCGCTGGAACATGGTGACCTGAGCGCCGCTGGAATGCAGGTCCTGCGCAATGTCGTGGCCGCTGTTGCCGGTGCCGATCACGACGGCGCGCTTGCCCTTCCAGTTCTCCCCGTCGTCATAAGCGCTGGAATGCACGACCTGACCGGAAAAATCCTTCAAGCCGGCGATCTCCGGCACATTCGGAATGCCGCTGACGCCGGTCGCCAGCACCACATGGCGCGGATGCATGGTGCGCTTGGTGCCGTCGGCCTGGCGCAGCGTCACCGTCCAGCGGCCTTCCTTCTCGTCGTAGCTGCCGCCCTCGAACTCGGTCTCGGTCCAGAAATTCAGCTCCATCGCCTCGACATAGGCTTCGAACCAGTTGGCGAGCTTGTCCTTGGGAATGTAAGTGGGCCAGTTCGGCGGGAACAGCATGTAGGGCAGGTGATTGACCTGCACCTGATTGTGCAGCGTCAGCGCATGATAGCGCTTGCGCCAGTTGTCGCCGATGCGTTTTTCACGATCGACGATCAGCGTGTCGATATTGAGCTGTTTCAGCCGCGCCGCGATGGAAAGTCCGGACTGGCCGCCGCCGATCACCAGCACGGTCGGATCGCGGCCGGCATAGGCGGCGGAGGCGTTGCGCAGGTCGAGCCAGTTCGGCCCACGGAAATCGCGCGAATAGGCATTGCCGCGCGGGCGGTTGACGCCGAGCTGTTCCTCAAAGCCCTTCAGTTCGCCGAGCTCGGTCAGCAGCGTCCAGGCTTTGAGGCGGTTGCCGTCGGCTTCGTCAGGTATCAGCCGGATGATGCCGCTGCCGCGTCCGACGTTGGTCTCGAATTTGAAAATCGCTTCGATCGCATCGGTGCCTGCACGCATCACTTTGCGCGGCGCAGCACGGTCGGGGTCCACGGCGAAACCGCCAGGCTGCATCTTGCGCGCCAGCGGCGGCAGCGCCTTCACGATGGCGTCGGCGCCGTTCAGCGTCTGGATATTCCAGCTCAGCGCCAGCACGTCGCGCCAGTAGCTGTCGGGGTGGAATAGCGCCTCCAGCGCGCGGCCGTCCGGATCCGTCAGCGCCTCCTCGAACCGGCCGAGCCAGTTGTCGGCGGCCACCGAGATGTCGTCCGTCCTGTCGAGCATGCGCGCTTCCCGTAGTCGGCCGTCTGTGCGGCGTTTCCCTTGGGTCGCAGCCTATACCCAACAGGGGGCAGGCAGAAAGGGCGGGAAGGAGATGTCGCCTATTCCGATAGCGACAGGATCAGCCCCTGATCCGGCGGCACGCGGCCGTTCAGGGTGTCGATATAGGCGCGCTGAACGGCTGCAGGCCCGCGGTGCTCGATCACCGTCATCCATTGATCCAGCTTCGGGACGAAAGTGGACCACGCCGCGCCGAACCGGTTGTCGATGCCGCCCGGTCCCCATTCCTTGGCCCCCTTGCGGATCTGGTCCGGCGCAAAGAACCAGATGGGCTTGGCGCCGGGCAGCGCTGGTTCATCCGGCGATGAACTGCGATGGGTGAGGCCGATGCGACCGGAATATTTGATCTGATCGCCGAAATGAGTGTGCAGCCTTTCGCGCAGCGAAATGTTGCCTGCCATGTCCACGAACGCGACCGGGTCGTCTGCCGGCAGTTCGCTGACGCGCCCATAGGTCACGACGTCGTCGTAGCAGCCGAGCGATTTGACGAAGGCCGTATTGCCGGGCGAGGTCAGCCCGATCACCTTGATGCTGCGCGCATGCAGATGCGCCAGCCCGTAGGCGGTTTTGCTGGACGCCGAGGACAGCATCGCCGCCTTCGCGCCGAAGAACTCATTCTCGGCGAGAAAGTCGTCGACCAGGAACGACAGCATGAACAGCGGTCGCAGCAGCGCCTGATAGTCACCCTGCCTGCCGGCAAACGCCGGATCTTCGCTGATGCGTGTGTAAGCGTTGTAGACTGGCGCCATGCCCTGCCGGTGCGCGGCGCCGTCGCGCAAACCGCGTTTGGAAACGTCAGCGGCTTCGATGACGAGATGCGTCGCCATCGGGAAATAGCCGAACAGCGTTTCGCCTGTGGCGACCGCGGGATGTTTCGAGACGACCACCTCGCCGAGCCCCCATACCGGAATGTTGCCGAACCCTTCGGGTGCCGGAAACAGCTGCCAATACTTCAGCTGATCGCCGAGCACGGCATAGGTGATGTTGTTGGCCGTGAGGGCAAAGCGTGTGACCTTTACCAGCAGCGCTTCGGCAGGCAACGCGGCTGCTTCGGGCAGCAGCGTTTCGATCACCTTGCATTGCTGCTGATCATTGCGGGCGACGACGAAGTCGACGGACGGCATGCTTTCGATCCCTGCGCTTCACACGCAGCAATCTTTGCGCCTGACGGTGAATGTTTTGCAACAGCAATGATGTTTAAAACGGTGTTCGTTTCTCTATGCCGTCATTGCTTCGCTGCTTCGCCCCTCGCAATGATGGGGAAGGTGCCGTCCCAGATTTCGTCATGCCCGGGCTTCACCCGCATCCACGACGTTCTTCTCCACGGCGACCAAGCACGTGGATGGCCGGGACAAGCCCGGCCATGACGCCGGTATCGGGCGATTTACACTATCGCCCGCAGCTTCCCCTCGGCGTAGAGATCGCGCAGCTTGCGCTTGAAGATCTTCCCCGTCGCCTCGCGCGGCATCGCGTCCAGAAACTGGATGTCCTTGGGCACCTTGAAATTCGCGAGCTTGCCGCGCAAAAACTCCTGCACGGCAGCCGGCGACAGCGCCGTATCCGCCTCCGGCTCGATGCAGGCGAACAGCCGCTCGCCGAACTCGTCGTCGGGGATGCCGAACACGGCGCAGTCGCGCACGCCGTCCATGCCGATCAGCGCATTCTCGATCTCGGCGGGATAGATGTTTACGCCGCCCGAAATCACCATGTCGCGCTTGCGGTCGCACAGGAACAGATAGCCGTCCTTGTCGAGATAGCCGACGTCGCCGACGCTGACGAGGCCGTCGCGGCCGGCTTCGGCGCGGGCTTCGGCCTTGCCGTGATAGTCGAAGTCCGGAACGGACATTTGCCGCATGAAGATTTCGCCGGGCTCGTCGACGTCGCACAGCGAGCCGTCGGGGCGGAAGATTTTGACGATGCCGCCCTCGATGGCGCGGCCGACGGTGCCGGGCTTTGCAAGCGCCTCCGCCGCCGAATGCCACACCGGAATGCCGGTTTCGGTCGAGCCGAAATATTCGTTGATGACCGGTCCCCACCAGTCGATCATAGCGCGCTTGACTTGCGGCGGGCAGGGCGCCGCGCCGTGCACGATGAAGCGCAGCGAAGAAAGATCATAGCGGTTCTTGATGTCCTCCGGCAGCCGCAGCAGGCGGACGAACATCGTCGGCACCATGTGCATGTGGGTGACGCGATGCCGCTCGATCAGTTGCAGCATGTCCTCGGGATCGAAGCGCGGTTCGAGCACGATGGTGCAGCCGCTGCGGAACGCCAGCATGCCGTAGGAGTTCGGCGCCGAATGGTACATCGGCCCGTTCATCAGGATGACCTGGTTCTCGTTCGGCTTGACGCCATAGGCGATGCCGCCGACCTTTGCGGAGGCGGCCTGCTGCTCCGGCGTCATCGGCTTGCGGCGCACGCCCTTGGGCGCGCCTGTCGTGCCGGACGTATAGAACATCGGCGCGCTGCCGATCGGGGCTTCCTGCCGCGGCGCATGCGTATCGCGCCAGCGGTCCCAGTCGGTCATGCCGTCGGGGACCTGTGTCAGCGCTGGCGGAACGTTGAATGCGGCGGCGATCTCCGGCGGGGTCGTCACCACCAGCAGCCGCACGTCGGCGGGCAGGCCGTCGCTGATCTGCGGCAGCAAATCTGCATGGCAGACCAGGATTTTTGCGCCGCTGTCGGCCAGGATGTAGGCGACTTCCTCGGCTTTCAGGTGCCAGTTGATCGGCACCACCGGGCTGCCCAGCGCCGCCGCCCCCGCAGAGACTTCGAAGAACGCAAAATCATTGCGCAGCATCATGCCAACGGGCGTGCCGCCGCCGAGGCCGAGCGACTTGAATCCCGCCGCCGCCCGCGCGATGCGGGCGTGGATCTCAGGATAGCTGATCCGGCGTTCGCCGCTGATGATCGATGTCACTTCGTCCTCCCGACGCTCTTCTTTCAGAGCAGCCCTAGCGATCGTCCAAAATCTCGCCGAAGGCCACCCAGCTCTTGCCGTCGAAGCGGCGCAGCCGCAACTGCTGGAACGGCAAATAATCCTCCGAATCGGTCGATACCGTGATGCCCGGCAGCAACAACGGCAGCGACACGTCCTTGAGCGAGGCCGCCTGCTTCATGATGTTGGCCCGGCCGAAGTCGCCGTTGCAGGCCTTCAGCACCTTCACCATCAGCGTCGCATATTGAAAACCGGCCGCGTAGTTCGAATTCGAAAGGTCGGCGTTGGGCATATACTGCTTCATGAAAGCAAGATATTCCTTCACGCCCTCGTCGTTGGCCCATTGCGCATCCAGCGTGTCCTTCTGGTTGCTGGACGAAATCAGGCCAACCGCATTGTCGAGGCCGGCCGGCTCCAGGAACGAGATCGAGGAGGCGGAGGTCGGCACGAACAGCATGTCCGGCTTCCAGTTGATTTCGGCTATGCCCTTGATCATCTGCGAGGTGAATTTTCCGAGCACGACGCCGAACATCACGTTGGCGCCCGACGCTTTCAGCGTCGCGAGTTGCGAGGAGATGGTCGGCGCCGATGTCTCGTAGCTCGCCTCCGAGATGATCATGCTGGCGGCCCTTTCGCCGAGCCCGCGCTTGAAGCCGGCGACATAGTCGCGCCCGAAATCGTCGTTCTGGGCGAGAATGGCGATCTTGGCGTCCGGCTTGGTCTGCAGGATGTGTTTTGCGTAGATTACGCCCTCGGACTGGTAGGTCGCCATGCCCGGCATGGTCCAGGGCGCGTTCTTCGGGTCCGCCCATTTGGTCGCGCCGCTCAGCACGAACAGCTGCGGCACCTTCTTGCCGTTGAGGTAGCGATGCACGGCATTGTTGGTGGCGGTGCCGAGCGAGTTGAACAGCAGCAGCACCTCGTCCTGCTCGACCAGCTTGCGGGTCTGCTCGACCGTCTTGGGCGGCGAGTACGCATCGTCGAGGCTGATGAACCTGATCTTGCGGCCGTTGATGCCGCCCTCCGCGTTGATCTTCTCGAAATAGGCCTCCTGCGCCCGGCCGATGATGCCGAAGCCGGACGCCGGGCCGCTGTAGGGCAGAGTCTGGCCGATGCGAATTTCGTTGCCGTCGTCGGCGACGGCCGTGGCAGTTCTGAGCAACGCGAATGCGATCGCCAGCGCGGAGCGCGATAGCCTCATTTGTTTCAATCCCTCTGTTTTTGGCTTTGATTGTCGTCGGTGCGGAGGGCAGCGCCGGTCAGGCGCGCGCCCGCTTCAAAAAATCGCCGGTGGCGTCGGCGAACTCGGCTTTCAGCCGCTCGACCAGTTCGGCGACCGGCGGCGCGTCCGAGATCTGGCCGATGCCCTGGCCGGAGCCCCAGATGTCGCGCCACGCCTTCGACTTCATGTTGCCGCCGGAGCCGAAATTCATCTTCGACTTGTCGCTTTCCGGCAGATTGTTGGGATCGAGCCCGGCGGCCGCGATCGAGGGGCCGAGATAATTGCCGTGCACGCCGGTGAACAGATTGGAATAGACGATGTCGCTCGCGGCATGCGCGACCAGCGCCGCCTTGTAGGCCGGATCGGCGTTGGCTTCCGCCGTTGCGATGAAACGCGTGCCCATGTAGGCCATGTCGGCGCCGAGCGCGAGCGCGGACGCGATGCCCCAGCCGTCGGAGATCGCACCCGACAGCAGCACGGTGCCCTTGAACCACTGCTTGACCTCGCGCAGCAGCGCGAACGGCGACAGCGTGCCGGCATGGCCACCGGCGCCGGCGCACACCAGAATCAACCCGTCGACGCCGTTCTCGGCGGCCTTGCGCGCATGCTTGACGTTGATCACGTCGTGGAACACCACGCCGCCATAGGAATGCGCGGCCTCGACCACCTCGACCGGCGGCCGCAGCGAGGTGATGATGACCGGCACCTTGTGCTTCACGCAGGTCTCCATGTCCTGCATCAGGCGGTCGTTGGAGGCGTGGCAGATCTGATTGACCGCGTAGGGCGCGACCTTCTTTTCCGGATGCAGCGCCTTGTACTCGCCGAGTTCGTTCTCGATCCGGGTCAGCCATTCGTCGAGCTTTTCGACAGGGCGTGCGTTCAGCGCAGGGAACGAGCCGACGATGCCGGCCTTGCATTGGGCGATGACGAGTTCGGGCCCGGACACGATGAACAGCGGCGAGCCGACCACGGGAAGTTCCAGCGAATTGGCAAGCGAAGCGGGCAATGGCATTCGGTCTCTCCCTTGATGTCTTGATTTGATGCGCCGGGCCACGTGAGCCGCCGGCCTGGCGCCACCTGTTGCTGGGCATTATAGGGCTGGACGAGGCGCGCCGGTCGTTCAATATTGAACAGGTGACACATCAGAAATGAACGTCGGAAAGCCGATGGATTGGGACCTCTGTAAGACCTTCGTCGCCGTCGCCGAGACAGCCAGCTTTGCCGCGGCGGCGCGGCGACTGCGCTCCAGCCATCCGACGGTCGGCCGCAAGATCGCCGAGCTGGAAAGCCAGCTCGGCATTCCGCTGTTCGCGCGTTCCACCGAAGGTCTTTCGCTGACGTCACAGGGCCGCAAGTTCCGCGAACACGTCGAGGCGATGGCCGCGGCGGCGCTACGGGCGGAGGCCGCGGTCTCCGCGACCGGGGCCCAGGCGCGCGGCATCGTAAAACTGTCGATCGGCTCGACGCTCGCCTCGCACTGGCTGATGCCGAAACTCGGCCCGTTCCTGCGCGGCCACGATCATATCCAGCTCGAGATCATCACCCATCCCTATCCGGCCAGCGTGCGCCGGCGCGAGGCCGACGTGGTGTTGCGCCCGGTGGACAGCGGCGAGGAGAATTTGATCGGTCGCAAGATCGGCCGCCTCGGCACCGGCTTCTACGCCTCAAGGGAGTACGCGGCGCGGCACAGGCTCCCCGAACGGCGCGATGAATGGAAAGGCCATAGTGTCATCGGCTTTGCCGACCGGTTGTCGAACGAACGTCTGGCACGCTGGAGCGATACGATCACGCGGCAGGGCGCGATGGTGATGCGCTGCTCCTCGCAGGGCGACATGCTGGCCGCGGCGCGCGCCGGTCTTGGCATCTCGACGTTGTCCTGCTTCGTCGCAGCGTCGTATCCGGATCTCGTCCGCGTCGCGCCGCAAAAGCTCGTCAGCGTCGCCGACCTCTGGCTGCTGGCGCACCCTGATCTGGTCGATCTGCCAGCGGTACGCGCCGTGATCGATTTCGTCACGGCTTGCGCGCGCGAGGATCGGGTTCGGCTGCGGGGGTGACTTTATCGGCCAGTACGCCCGAACGCCCTTTCAACACGTGGTAGTAGCTCCACCACAGATGCGCCGCCGCGCCGCGCCAGGGGCGCCACGGCTCGGCGAGCGGCGCCATCTGCTTGACCGTCGGACGCGCCGGCAGGCCGAGGCCGACCTTGATCGCTTCCTGTATGGCGATATCGCCGGCAGGCCAGGCGTCGCCATGGCCCAGACAAAACAGCAGATAGACGTCGGCGGTCCACGGCCCGATGCCGTGCAGCGCCGTCAGCGTGTGGTGGGCGGCGTCGGCGTCCTCTTCGGCCAGCACGTCGAGGTTCAGCCGCTCGGCGGCCAGTTCGCGCGCGATGTTCTTCAGCGTCTTGATCTTGGCGGCCGACAGGCCGAGCCGGCCGAGGCGATCGGCGCGCGCCTTGCGGATCGCTTCGTGATCGAACGGATCGAACGCTGCCGTGAGGCGTCCCCAGATTGCCGCGGCGCTCGCGGTCGAAAGCTGCTGGCCGGTAACGATCGCCGCCAGCCCGGCAAAGCCGGGCTCGCGCTGCCGCAACGCCGGCATCCCCGTCAGTTCGAAAATCGTCTTCAGCCGCCCGTCCAGCCTCACCAGCGCGTGGATGGCGTCTTCGAGATCGGACTGGCTGCCGAGATGGACGGTCATTTTCTTTCCTCGTCGTCATGACTGGGCTTGTCTTTGGCTTGTCCCGGCCACCCACATCTTCGAACGTACGGCATCCAATCATAGCAGGTGAGTAGAACGTGTTCGCACCTTCACTCTAACCCTGGCTTGACATATTGGTCGTGAGGCATCGAAACGTGGATGGCCGGGACGAGCCCGGACATGACGAGAGCGTAGTGATGCCAACCCCCGTATTCCGCTTCGCGCCGAGCCCGAATGGCTACCTCCATCTCGGCCACGCCTATTCGGCGTTGCTGAATTTCGACCTCGCGCGCCGGGCGGGCGGAAAATTCCTGCTGCGGATCGAGGACATCGACATCACGCGATGCCGGCCGGAATTTGAGGCCGCAATCTATGAAGACCTCGGCTGGCTCGGCATATCCTGGGAAACGCCGGCGCGCCGACAATCCGAACATTTCGCGCGCTACCGGGAAGCCGTCGAGGGATTGTCGGCGCAAGGCCTGATCTATCCGAGCTTTGAGAGCCGCGCGGAAATCGCCCGCCTGGTCGCGCAGCGCGAGGCGGCCGGGCCGTGGCCGCGCGATCCGGACGGGGCGCCGCTCTATCCGGGCGCGGCAAAGTCGCTATCGGCGGAGCAGAGGCAGCAACTGCTCGCGCAAAGCCTGCCTTATGCGCTGCGTCTCGACATGCAGGCGGCGCTGGCACGCACGGCAGAACTGTCCTGGCGCGAGGATGGCGAGGGCCCCGGCGGGGAACACGGTGTCGTGATCGCAGCCCCGCAAGCCTGGGGCGACGTCATCCTGGCGCGCAAGGAGACGCCGACGAGCTATCATCTGTCGGTCGTGATCGATGACGCCCTGCAGGGCGTGACCGACGTGGTGCGGGGCTGCGACCTGTTCTGGTCAACCAGCGTCCACCTGCTGCTTCAACGACTGCTTGGTATCCCACAACCGGCCTATCGGCATCACCGGCTCATCGCCGATGCATCGGGACATAAGCTTTCGAAATCCACCCAGGCCACGGCGCTGCGCGAATTGCGCCGGCAAGGTGTCACGCCGGTAGAGGTTCGCCGCCTCGTCGGATTGCCTGCAGATACCCGTACTACTACTGGGGGTTGTTGAAAACGTCTCCGTGACATCGGCTGCCGTCGCGTGCCATGCTATTGGCGGTACAGGAAGGGGACGATGTCGGCCAAACGGCGCTCCCGGCGCACCACAGGGTCAGTCAAGAAGCGGCGTGTAAAAAAGCGTGTTTCCAGCGCCGCAGCGAGCGTGCGCGCCGTGCGCAAATCCGCCGCCACCGGTTCGGGCATGGTCGAGACGGCGCTGGCGGCTTTCGCCCACGAGGTTCGTACGCCGCTCACCGGTATCCTCGCAATCAGCAATCTGCTGGCGACTTCCGAGCTCGACGAGCGCGAACGGCGCTGGGTCGACACCATCAAGGCGGGCGCGGAACATCTGGCGAGCCTGGCGACGCTGTTTGTCGATGCGGCGCGCAGCGGCGGCCCCGGGATCGCGGTACGGCGGGACTTCTTCGACCTGCGCACGCTCGCCCGCAATGCCGGCGATTCGCTGACCGGCCGTGCGGCGGCGAGGGGCCTGCAGTCATCGGTGGTCATCTCCGGCAAGCTGCCGGCGTTTGCGGTCGGCGATCCCGTTCGCTTGCGCGCCGCGGTCGAGAACCTGATCGACAATGCCGTGAAATTCACCGAGCAGGGCAGCGTCGCCCTGCAGGTCAAGTCGCAGCGCAGTCCGAAGGGCAAGGTCGCCGTCGCCTTCGAGGTTTCCGATAGCGGGATCGGCATCAAGCTCAGCGAAGTCAAGCGCCTGTTTCGGCCGTTCTCGCAGGCCAACGTCTCCATTGCATCGCGCTTCGGCGGTGCCGGCCTTGGATTGTCGTCGGTCAGGCAACTGGCGCGCGCCATGGGCGGCGACGTCACCGTGTCGCAACGCCGCGGCGGCGGCACCACGTTTACGCTCAACGTCGTGATGGATGTCGCGAGAGACGCACCGGCGGCGGCACGTGGCGCCGACGGCGACATCGCGACCGGCCCGCTCCGGCCGCTGCGCCTGCTCAGCGTCGAGGACAACCCGTTCGGCCGCGTGGTCCTCAACGCCATCCTGAGCGAACTCGGTCACCAGGCCGAGTTCATCGGCCAGGGCGAGGCGGCCCCCGATCGCGTCGCGCAAGGCGCATTCGACGCGGTACTGATGGACATGGTGCTGCCGGGCATCGACGGGATCGAGGCGATCGCCCGCATTCGCGCGCTGCAGCCGCCGCTCGGGCGAATCCCGATCATCGGCATATCCGGGCGCAGCGAGGACGAGGCGGCGTCGCGCGCCGCCGGCGCCGACACTTTCCTGGTCAAGCCCGTGTCTCCGCGCGATCTGGCGACGGCGCTGCATGAGGCGACGTCATCTTCTGCATCTGCGACTTCATGATGGCCGCGTTCAACTCGCCGCCATAGACGAAGATCGCGGCGATGAAATACAGAAACACCAGCGCGATGATGACCGAGGCGAGCCCTGCATACATCGACACGTAGTTGCTGGCAAAGCGCGCCAGGTACTGGCCGAACACGATGCCCGAGATCAGCGACGCCACCATCGTGAAGACGATGCCCGGCAGGATCTGCATGAAGCCGCGGCGGCCGCAGGGCAGCCAGGCATGCAGCACGAACAGCGCCACGATCATCGCCGAGATCGTGATGCCGTAGCGGGCATAGAACAGCAGCCACTCGTTGCTCTCGACGAAGAACGGAATGTATTGCCGCGCCGTTTCCAGGATCAGCGGACCGAGCACGATCAGGAACGCCATCAAGAGCGACGCGATGGCCGCGACCAGCGTGTAGCCGATCGATTCCAGCCGCAGCCAGTACCACGCCCGTGGCTCGACCACCGAATAGGCGCGGTTCAGTGCGACCCGCAGCGCCTCGACGCCGTTGGAGGCGAAATAGACCGCCAGCACCGCGCCGACGGTCAGGATGTCGCCGCGCGTCGTCGTCAGCACGTCGTGGATTTCGCTGGACAGCGCGTCCGCCACCCGTTGCGGCCAGACCTCCAGCAGCAGCTCAGCGGCCTGGTCGGCGAGTTCCTTGGAGCCGAAAAAGCCGGCCAGAGATGTCAGCACGATCAGGAAAGGGAACAGCGCCATCAAGGTGGACAGCGCGATGTGGCTGGCGATGGCCCAGCCGTCGTCGGCCAGGAACGTATAAAACGCCTCCATCACGACGAGATAGACGTAGCGAACGAACCTCACATGTCACCTCGACAGGGAAGGGCGGCCAGGCGTTTCAACCTGGACCGGGATATTACCGGATTAAGGGCCGGATCGTCGATTGGTTGCGCACGGGCTGCGCGACGGTGTTGTGGACGTATAGAAGTCGGCGCGTGGCGGTGTTATGTAGCGCCTATGGTATCCTTTCTGAGCTCGATCGTTCTTCCCGTTGGCGTTGCGGCCGTGGCCATCGTGCTGTTGCTCGGCCTGATCAACATGATGCGGGGCGGATCGCCGAACCGCTCGCAGAATCTGATGCGACTGCGGGTGCTGCTGCAATTCGTCGTGGTCGTCGTCGTGATGTTCACGGTCTGGCTGATGGGACGCTAGCGGTTGCCGGGTCGCCTCGCCTACCTCTGGGTCGAATTCGACCGCAGCGAGACATTCGGGTGAGGGCGTACGGTCTGTCGATGGGGCATAACCCTTTACTCCGGCGCGTTGCGCCGAGCTCTCCCAGGGGAGAGATGGTCACCAACACTGGACTGTAACATGGTCGTACTCAATCGCATCTACACCAAGACCGGCGACGACGGCACCACATCGCTCGGCAGCGGCGAACGCCGCCCGAAATATGATCTGCGCATCTCGGCCTACGGCACGGTGGACGAGACCAACGCAGCCATCGGCGTGGTTCGGCTGCATCTGGCCGAAGCACCCGACGTCGATGCCATGCTGGGGCGGATTCAGAACGATCTGTTCGATCTCGGCGCCGACCTCGCGGTGCCGCAGCGCGACGGCAAGGCGGAGCGTTTGCGGATGCTGGCGAGCCAGGTCGAGCGCCTGGAGCGCGATATCGACGGCCTGAACGAGCGGCTGGCGCCGCTCACCTCCTTCGTCCTGCCCGGCGGCACCCCGGCTTCCGCATACCTGCATGTCGCCCGCACCATATGTCGCCGGGCGGAACGGATCATGGTGGAACTCGCCGCCCGGCCCGAGGAGCCGGTCAGCGGCGCCGCCATCCAGTACATGAACCGCCTGTCGGATTTCCTGTTCGTCGCCAGCCGCCACCTCAACGATAATGGGGCCGGGGACGTGTTGTGGGTGCCCGGCCAGAACCGTTAAGGTACGGCCCGTCGGAAGGCCGTTTTTTGGCTTTCGCGCGTTGACCGCCGATAGCGGGGCCATTAGGTTCCGCGCCCAAGCCGATAGCTAGCTGATTGCAAGCCATTTAACCCCAGAATTCAAGCGAAAGAGGATCGATGAAGGTTCTTGTGCCGGTAAAGCGGGTGGTCGATTACAACGTCAAGGTTCGCGTCAAGAGCGACGGAACCGGCGTCGAGCTGGCCAACGTCAAGATGTCGATGAATCCGTTCGACGAAATCGCCGTCGAGGAGGCGCTGCGCCTCAAGGAAGCCGGCAAGGCGACCGAAGTGGTCGTGGTGTCGATCGGCCCGGCGCAGGCCTCGGAGACGATCCGGACCGGTCTTGCGATGGGCGCCGACCGCGGCATCCTGGTCAAGGCCGACGGCAATGTCGAACCTCTGGCGGTCGCCAAGCTGCTCAAGGCGGTGGCGGAAGCCGAAAAGCCCGGGCTGATCATTCTCGGCAAGCAGGCGATCGACGACGACTCGAACCAGACCGGCCAGATGCTGGCAGCCCTGCTCGGCTGGTCGCAGGCGACCTTCGCCTCCAAGCTCGAAGTTGACGGCGCCGACTTCAAGGTCACGCGCGAGATCGACGGCGGCCTGCAGACCGTAAAACTGAAGGGGCCGGCGATCGTCACCACCGACCTGCGTCTCAACGAGCCGCGCTATGCGTCGCTGCCCAACATCATGAAGGCGAAGAAGAAGCCGATCGACGACAAGAGCGCGTCCGAGTACGGCGTCGATCTCGCCCCGCGGCTTGAAGTACTCAAGACGTCGGAACCGCCCGGTCGCAAGGGAGGCGTCAAGGTCAAGGACGTCGCCGAACTGGTATCCAAACTCAAGACCGAAGCCGGGGTTCTCTGATGACGACGCTTTTGATGGCCGAACACGACAACGCGTCGATCAAGGACGCCACCAGCAAGGCGTTGACCGCAGCCGCCGCGCTCGGCGCCGACGTGCATGTGCTGGTCGCCGGCGAAAACGCCAAGGCCGCGGCCGACGCCGCCTCGAAACTCGCCGGCGTGAAGAAGGTGCTGCTCGCCGACAACGCCGCCTACGCGCACGATCTCGCCGAGCCGCTGGCCGCGCTGATCGTGTCGCTGGCGCCGACCTATGACGCCTTTGTCGCGCCCGCGACCTCGCGCTTCAAGAACGTGATGCCGCGCGTCGCAGCCCTGCTCGACGTGATGCAGGTCTCCGAAATCATCAAGGTCGTGTCGCCGGACACGTTCGAGCGGCCGATCTATGCCGGCAACGCGATCCAGACGGTGAAGTCGAAGGACGCCAAGAAGGTCATCACGGTTCGCACCTCGACCTTTGCCGCGGCCGGCGAGGGCGGCAGCGCGCCGGTCGAAAACGCCGCCGCAGCGGCCGATCCCGGCCTGTCCAGCTTCGTCGGCGAGGAGGTGGCCAAGAGCGACCGTCCGGAACTGACTTCGGCCAAGATTATCGTGTCTGGTGGTCGTGCGATGCAGAGCCGCGAGAACTTCGCCAAATATATCGAGCCGCTCGCCGACAAGCTCGGCGCCGGCGTCGGCGCGTCGCGCGCCGCGGTCGATGCCGGCTATGCGCCCAACGACTGGCAGGTCGGCCAGACCGGCAAGGTAGTCGCGCCCGAACTATATGTCGCAATCGGTATCTCGGGTGCGATCCAGCATCTCGCCGGCATGAAGGATTCCAAGGTGATCGTTGCGATCAACAAGGATGAAGACGCGCCGATCTTCCAGGTCGCCGATTACGGTCTGGTGGCGGACCTTTACCAGGCCGTTCCCGAATTGACCGACGCTCTGGCCAAGCTCGGCAAGTAGAAATGATCGCCGGCCGGACGCTCAAAGTCCGGCCGGTGTTTACGTTAAATGCGGTTTCCGCGAGGTTTTACGGCTTTGCGCGGCAAAACGTGCCATACATTGAAGCTGAAACCTCGATTCCGGCCCGGTCGTATTTGAGGTGAGAGAGATGAACCGGCGCGGTGTGCGCGCCGTTCCGGTGGATGACAAGATGGCGGTGACAATCAAGAAGGTTGGCGTGATCGGCTCGGGCCAGATGGGTAACGGCATTGCGCAGGTGTCTGCGCTCGCCGGTCTCGATGTGGTGCTGAACGACGTCTCCGACGAGCGGCTCAAATCGGCGATGGCGACCATCAACGGTCATTTGTCGCGTCAGGTTGCCAAGCAAGCCATTACCGACGAGGTGCGAAAGAACGCGCTCGGCCGCATTGTTTCGACCGAGACGCTGGAAGGCCTTTCGGATTGCGACATCGTGATCGAAACCGCGGTCGAAAAGGAAGAGGTCAAGCGCAAGATCTTTCACGAACTCTGCGCGTCGCTGAAACAGGACGCAATCGTCGCCACCAACTCGTCCTCGATCTCGATCACGCGGCTCGCCGCCTCGACTGACCGTCCTGAACGCTTCATCGGCATTCATTTCATGAATCCCGTGCCGGCAATGGAACTGGTCGAATTGATCCGCGGCATCGCCACCGACGATTCCACCTTCGAAACGGCCAAGGAATTCGTCGGCAAGCTCGGCAAGCAGGTCGCGGTGTCGGAGGATTTTCCGGCCTTCATCGTCAACCGCATCCTGCTGCCGATGATCAATGAGGCGATCTACACGCTCTACGAGGGCGTCGGAAACGTCGAGGCGATCGACGCGGCGATGAAGCTCGGCGCCCACCACCCGATGGGGCCGCTGGAACTCGCCGATTTCATCGGCCTCGATACCTGTCTTTCGATCATGCAGGTGCTGCACGAGGGGCTGGCGGACTCGAAATACCGGCCGTGCCCGCTCCTGGTCAAATACGTCGAGGCCGGCTGGCTCGGCCGCAAGACGCAGCGCGGTTTTTACGACTACCGCGGCGACAAGCCGGTTCCGACCCGGTAACCAGTGTTCATACTGACCCCATAGCAAAAGCTTTCGTTAACCTGTGCCGGGATAGGGTACTCCTCTAGGTCTGAGGAGTGCTGCGTATGGACGTGATGGCAATCGTTTCTAGCATGCTGGCGATGCAATCGTCCGGCGCGCAGGGGCAGATCCAGGCTGCCTTCATCAAGCAGAATGCGGAGGCCGAAAAGGCCGCCGTCCAGACCTTGCTCGGTACTGCCAATCTTGCCCCCGGCGTCGGCAGTAACCTCAATATCGCGGCCTAAAATCCAGCCTTTGCCGGCTCCATCGCGGCCTTGATCAGCTTGATCGCGTCGTCGCTCGCCCATTCGGCCGGGCCGGCTAGATTGGCGATCTCGCAGCCGTGGCCGTCGACCAGCACCGAGGTCGGCATGCCCAGCGCCTTGCCGACACTCTTAAGATCCTGAAAAACCTTGGCTTTTGAGTCGACGAAATAGCCGAGCCGGGTCAGATTGGCGTCTTTCAGGAAGTTCTTCGGCTTCTCGGGGTCGCGGGTGTCGATGTTGATGGCGACCACCTCGAAATCCTTGCCGCCGAGCTTGGCCTGCAGATTGTCGAGCGCCGGCATTTCTTTCCGACACGGCACGCACCACGTCGCCCACAGGTTCACCAGTACCGTCTTGCCTCGCCAGTCCGACAGCTTCTTGGGCTTGCCGTCGGCATCCTCGAAGGCGAGGTCGGGCAGCTTCAGGGGGGCAGTCGCCATGGTCAGCGCGGCCACCTCGCCATGCGCCAGCGGCGCGATCTTGCGGGCCAGTTCGACCGCCTTGCCGCAGGTCGGGTCGCCGCCCGCGCTGCGCTTGAAGCCGCCGAGCCCATAGAAGGCGCCCGCGCCGATGACGCCCGCGGCCGCCACCGCACCGATGGCAAGCGGGATCCGGCGGGTCGCGGCCGGGCGAGCAGGGGGCGTTTCGGGCATATCGTTTGTCATCCTGTGTCAGTTACGGCTATGCAGGGCTCAAGATTACGGTCGAGTTACGGCCGAAACCGGCACGGCGTTTCGTTCTGGCGCGACGATATAAGTGGCAGGAACTTGAGAAGTAAGGCCAAAGAAGTCATGAGCAACAAGATGTGGGGCGGCCGGTTCACCGAGCGTCCCGACGCCATCATGGAGGAAATCAACGTCTCGATCGACGTCGATCGCCACATGTATTCCCAGGACATCGCCGCCTCCAAGGCCCATGCGGCCATGCTGTCCGAGCGGGGCATCATCACTGCCGCTGATGCGAAAAACATCGGCAAGGGCCTGGACACGATCTTGTCGGAAATCGGCAAGGGCGCGTTCGACTTCAAGCGCGCGCTCGAAGACATCCATATGAACGTCGAGAGCCGGCTGTCCGAACTGATCGGCCCGGCCGCCGGCCGGCTGCACACCGCGCGCTCGCGCAACGACCAGGTCGCGACCGATTTCCGCCTCTATGTCCGCGACACGATCGACGAGACCGACGCGGCGCTGGCCGCCTTCCAGCACGCGCTGGCGTCCCGCGCGCTGGAACATGCCGCGACCGTGATGCCGGGCTTCACCCATCTGCAGACCGCCCAGCCCGTGACGTTCGGCCATCACCTGCTGGCCTATGTCGAGATGGCCGCGCGCGACCGGGGCAGGTTTGCCGATGCGCGCAAGCGGCTGAACGAATCGCCGCTCGGCGCCGCCGCGCTGGCCGGAACCTCGTTCCCGATCGACCGCCACGCCACCGCCAAGGCGCTCGGCTTCGACCGGCCGATGGCCAATTCGCTGGATGCGGTATCGGACCGCGACTTCGTGCTGGAGACGCTGTCGGCGGCCTCGATCGCGGCCGTGCACATGTCGCGGTTTGCCGAGGAGATCGTGATCTGGACCTCGCCGCTGGTCGGCCTGGTGCGGCTCTCGGACAAATTCACCACCGGTTCCTCGATCATGCCGCAGAAGCGCAACCCGGACGCGGCTGAACTGGTGCGCGCCAAGACCGGCCGGGTGATCGGCGCGCTCAACGGTCTCCTGATCGTGATGAAGGGCCTTCCGCTCGCCTATCAAAAGGACATGCAGGAGGACAAGCAGGGCGCGATGGAGGCGTTTTCAGCGCTGTCGCTGGCGATCCGCGCCATGACCGGCATGGTCCACGATCTCGTCCCCGACGAGGCCCGGATGAAGCAAGCGGCCGGCGAGGGCTATGCCACCGCGACCGACCTGGCCGACTGGCTGGTGCGGACGCTCAAAATGCCGTTCCGCGACGCCCACCATGTCACCGGGCGCATCGTCGGCCTCGCCTCCAAAGCGGGCGTGGCGCTGCACGAACTGCCGCTGAAGGCGATGCAGGAGGTCGAGCCGAAGATTACCGCCGACGCCCTGCGGGTGCT
The DNA here is from genome assembly GCA_964609175.1 of uncultured Bradyrhizobium sp. Taxonomy (GTDB): domain Bacteria; phylum Pseudomonadota; class Alphaproteobacteria; order Rhizobiales; family Xanthobacteraceae; genus Bradyrhizobium. The sequence goes on along the minus strand of CAZSRR010000006.1, from coordinate 7,256 downwards.
GTCCGTGGAGGCCTCCGTCAAGAGCCGGACCAGCTATGGCGGCACCGCGCCGAAGAACGTGCTGTCGCAGGCCAAAGCCTGGCTGAAACGGCTCGAAAAAGAGCAAAAATCTGGCTGAGAGGAAAATTTCGTTCGCGATTTCTTGGGTTTGCGTTGCCCTTCGGCACTCGCCAGACCCGGGCAATCTTTGTATGGTACCGCCCGAATTGGGGATTCCGTCGTGAACAGTAACTACCGCCCGTCATCGTCGGGATGGGCCATTATCCTGCTGGGCGTGACCGCGCTCGCGCTCGGGGGCTGCGGACGCAAGGCCGGGCTCGATCTGCCGCCGACCGCGGCCGCGCCGCAGGCCCAGGCCACGGCAACGGATACCGACGCCGAGCGCGCGGCGCAGCCGGGCGTCTTCAACTCGGCCTACGGCGCGGACGCCGGCCCCAGCGCGCCGAAGGGCGGCAAGAAGAAATTCGTCCTCGACCCGCTGCTCGACTAGATTAGAGCCTGCGCCATGAACCATTTCGACTATCGCGACGGCGTGCTGCACGCCGAAGCCGTCAACCTGTCCGGACTGGCTGATACCGTCGGCACGCCGTTCTACTGCTATTCGACGGCGACGCTGGAGCGTCACTACCGCGTCTTCACCGAGGCCTTTTCCGGCGAGAAGGCGCTGGTCTGCTACGCCATGAAGGCGAATTCCAACCAGTCGGTGCTGCGCACGCTGGCGAAGCTCGGCGCCGGCGCCGACGTCGTCTCCGGCGGCGAGTTGAAGCGCGCGCTGGCGGCGGGCATCCCGCCGAACAAGATTTTGTTTTCCGGCGTCGGCAAGACCGCGACCGAACTGCGCGCGGCGCTGGCCGCCGACATCCTTTGCATCAACGTCGAATCCGAGCCCGAGCTCGAATTGCTGTCGCAACTCGCGGTCGAGATGGGCAGGACCGCGCGGATTTCGGTGCGGGTCAATCCGGACGTCGATGCCGGCACCCATGCCAAGATCGCAACCGGCAAGTCCGAGAACAAGTTCGGCATTCCCATCGCGCGCGCCCGCGAGGTCTATGCCCGCGCGGCAAAGCTGCCGGGCATTCTGGTGACCGGCACCGACATGCATATCGGCAGCCAGATCACTGATCTCTCCAGGATGGAGACCGCGTTTCGCATTCTCTCTGACTTCGTGCAGGCGCTGCGCGCCGACGGCCATACCATCGAACACATCGATTTCGGCGGCGGGCTCGGCATCCCCTATCACGCCGACCGCGAAGCGCCGCCGTTGCCGTCGGCCTATGCCGCGATGGTCAAGCGGGTGACGCATAATCTCGGCTGCACGCTGATGTTCGAGCCGGGGCGGATGATCGTCGGAAATGCCGGCATTCTCGTGTCCCGCGTCATCTATGTGAAACCCGGCGAGGCCAAGAATTTCGTCATCATCGACGCCGCGATGAACGACCTGATCCGGCCCACCCTCTACGAAGCCCACCACGACATCGTCCCCGTGCGCGAGCCGGCCAAGGGCACGCGAATGATGACGGCCGACGTCGTCGGCCCGGTCTGCGAGACCGGCGACTATCTCGCGCTCGACCGCCGCATGCCCGAACCGAAGGCCGGCGATCTCCTCGCCATCATGACCGCCGGCGCCTATGGCGCGGTGCAATCCGGCTTCTACAATACGCGGCCATTGGTTCCGGAAGTCCTGGTCAAGGACGATCAGTACGCCGTGGTCCGTCCCCGCATCGAGGTCGAGGATCTGATCGCGATGGACAGGCCCGCGCCCTGGCTGTGACGAATACCGCGCATCGCGGCGAATCACGGCCAACGTCGGTAACCCAGACGTTCATTGCGCTTTGGCGTCGTTCTGCCTCATGATGTGCCCTGACAAAGCTCGGAACCCGAGGTCCTGAGCGTACCAGGGAGAACAGCCATGACAGTTTCGACGGAACGCGCAGTCCTTGCCGGCGGCTGCTTCTGGGGCATGCAGGATCTGCTGCGGCGCTATCCCGGCGTGATTTCGACCCGGGTCGGCTACACCGGCGGCGAGGTGCCGAACGCCACCTACCGCAACCACGGCAATCACGCCGAAGCCATCGAGATCATCTTCGACCCCAAAACCATCAGCTACCGCAAGCTGCTGGAGTTCTTTTTCCAGATCCACGATCCCTCGACGCTGAACCGCCAGGGCAATGACCGCGGCGCCAGCTATCGCTCGGCGATCTTCTACACCAGCGACGAACAGAAGCGTGTCGCGGAAGACACCATCGCCGATGTCGATGCGTCCGGCCTGTGGCCGGGCAAGGTCGTTACCGAAGTGGCGCCTGCCGGTCCGTTCTGGGAGGCCGAGCCCGAGCATCAGGACTATCTCGAAAAATATCCTGACGGCTACACCTGCCACTTCATCCGGCCGGATTGGGTGTTGCCGCATCGCGCCGAAAAAGTTTCAGCCGCGTGACCAAAGCCAGCGATCTCCTGGTGGCCGCCCTCGAGAACGAGGGCGTCGAATACATCTTCGCCATCCCCGGCGAGGAGAATCTCGACGTGCTGGACTCGCTGCGCCGCTCGAAGATCAGGCTGGTGCTGACGCGGCATGAGCAGGCGGCCGGCTTCATGGCGGCCACCTACGGGCGCCTCACCGGGCGTGCAGGCGTCTGCCTGACCACGCTCGGTCCCGGCGCGCTCAACCTGACGACGGCCGCGGCCTACGCGCATCTCGGCGCGATGCCGATGGTCATGATCACCGGACAGAAGGCGATCCGCAGCAGCCGGCAGGCACGCTTCCAGATCGTCGATATCGTCGCGACCATGCGGCCGCTGACCAAGATGGCGACGCAGATCGTCGCCGCGCAGAGCATTCCGACGCTGGTGCGCGACGCGTTTCGCGTGGCGCAGCAGGAGCGGCCGGGCCCCGTGCACCTCGAACTGCCCGAGGATATCGCGGCCGACAATGCCTCTGCCGACATGGTTCCTCCGCATGTCGTCGAACTCCCGGTCGCGCCAGCCGCGGCGATCGATCGCGCGGCCGCCATGATCATGGTTGCCAAAAAACCGCTCGTCATGCTGGGCGCGGCGGCGAGCCGCCCACGTCTTGCCGAGCCGCTGTCGGCGTTCGTCCGCCGGTGCGGGATTCCGTTCTTCAACACCCAGATGGGGAAGGGCGCCGTCAGCGCCGGCTCCAACCTCTATATGGGCACCGCCGCGCTGTCGGAGCGGGATTGGGTGCACGAGGCGATCGATCAGGCCGACCTGATCATTTCGATCGGCCACGACACCGTCGAGAAGCCGCCGTTCCTGATGGGGCATGATGGACCGCAGGTGATCCATGTTGGCGCCACGCCGGCCACCGTGGAACAGGTCTATTTCCCGCAGGCGGAGATCATAGGCGACGTCGGAGCCGGCCTTGCGGCCCTCGCCGACCGTCTCGAAGGCAGGTTGCGAAACGGGCAGGCACTGCTGGGCTTGCGCGAAGGCATCCTGGCCCGCCTCGCCGAGCGGTCGACCGAGGACCGCTTTCCCCTGACCCCGCAGCGCATCGTCCACGACGTCCGCGAGGTGATCCCGCCGGACGGCATCGTTGCGCTCGACAACGGCATGTACAAGATCTGGTTCGCCCGCAACTACCGCACCAGCGTCGCCAACACGCTGCTGCTCGACAATGCGCTCGCGACCATGGGGGCGGGACTGCCGTCGGCGATCGCGGCGGCGCTGATAAATCCGGACCGGCGCGTGCTGGCCGTCTGCGGCGACGGCGGCTTCATGATGAATTCACAGGAACTGGAAACGGCGGTACGGCTCAAGCTGAACCTCGTGGTGCTCGTGCTCGAGGATAATGCCTACGGCATGATCCGCTGGAAGCAGGAAGTCGATACGTTTCCGGATTTTGGTCTCGAGTTCGGCAATCCCGACTTCGTCGCCTATGCGAGGTCGTACGGCGCGAAAGGTTCGCGGGTCGGTAAGGCCACGGACCTGTCCACCATGCTGGAAGCCGCCTTCGCCGCGGGCGGGGTGCATCTGGTCGTCGTGCCCGTCGACTACAGCGAGAATATGCGCGTGCTCGTCAAGGAACTTCCGGCTGTTGAATAGCATGGGCAAACCGCAATCGATGAAGCCTTGAGCATGGAACGCGCAACAAGCCGCATTGCGATAATTGTTGCGCTTGCCATCGGGCTCGTGTGCGCTTTGCCTGCCATGGCCGAGCCGCTGACGAACAAGCAGAATGTCGCACTCGATGCCTACAACAACGCCAGAGCGCAGTTCGAGCAGATCCTGCGCCAGCGCCGCGCGCAGATCGACCAGAAGCAGGGGCTGCCCAATTTGCCGGGGCAGGCGCTCTACCTCGCGCGCAACGACATGATGAGCGCCTACAAGGACCTCACCGACGCGCTGCCGTCGAAGATCGGCGGCCCCAACAAATACGGCATCCCGCCGGCCTATTTCAGCGCCGACAGCGAGCCGCTGCTGGATGAATACCGGCGGCTGTTCGATCTGATGCAGGCGCCGCCCGCGAATGCGCAACAGTCGGAAACGCCGTTCAAGGACGTGGTCGATCTCGGCACGGCCATCGCGCGCGCCAAAGGCCTCGATGCCGCCAGTGCGGAAGCGGCCGGCCGCATCAGCCTCGGACTGTTCTTTGCCGAAACCAACGGCAACCAGAACATCGGCAACGCGCGCTCGAACAAATACAAGGGCAGCCTGCAGACCGGCGTGCCCGAGGACCGGAACGGGCAACGCAAATGGGCCGCAATCAAAAAGTCCATCGCCGCCTTTGATCCCGCGCTGATCGCCCGCGACGACAGGGAAGAGGCGCGCGCCGGCAACCTCGACCGCCGCTACAATCACTGGACCGCGGTGCGGAACGGCCTGATGAATGCGCATGCGGATATCTTTCCGCAGGTGCCGGCGATCGTGAAGACGCTGCCGGATCCGATCGATCAGATGAAGCTGTTCGAACTGATCCAGATCATCCCGAGCCCGACCCGCTCCGCGATGGCCTCGCGCGACCTCGTCGGTTACCGGGTGTCTGACCCGAAGATCATGTTCTATTTGCGCAACAACAGCATGTTCACCTTTGGACGGGCCGACCGGGCCAGGACGTCCGCGACCTTCCGCGAGATCCTCGACGCGATGTGGCTGTTCAACGAAAAGTTCGAGCGCGCGCTCGCCAGATACGACGAGATCAGGAAACAGCGGAAGAGCTGAGCCTCGCGAACCGCGTTCCGGTCAAAGCGGTCCCAGCATCGCCCACCGCGGTTCGCAATATTCCTTCATCGCCGAGGCAACCCCGCTGCTGATGATGTCCCGCCGCTCCTGCGAACCCATCTGCAGTTCTTCGTCCCGGTTGATGATCGAGCCCGCTTCCAGCAGCACGGCCGCCATCTGCGTTTTTCTGAGCACGACCAGCTCGTCGTAGCGATAGACGCCGGTCTCCTTGTTCAACAGTTGGCGCTGGTAGCGGCCCATGATCGGTTGTGAATATTGCTTCGCATAGTCGAGGCCCTGCGCCTTCATCTCCTTGCCGATCAGTTCGGCGAAGGCGAGGCTCGTCCTGTACTCCGGATTGCTGCGCGAGACGAAGACCGAGTAGCCGCTGAAGCGGTCGCTAAACCGGCTTTTCTTGCCCTCGAACTCCCACTCCTCGAGGAACTTGTCCGGCACGGAATCATGGTGGATCGACAGCAGCAGGTCGGCGCGCAGCTCGCTGGCGGCGGCGACGCGCCTGAAAAGGCTGCGTCTGGCCTTCCCTTCGGTGAGCAGCAATTTGGTCTCGGCAAAGCCTTCCGACTTCAGCTTCTCCTCGATCCGCTTCGCCAGCCGCAGATTGTAGGTGAATTCGGAAACGTTGCGCGCGCTGATCGCGCCTTCGGATTCGGCGGTATGACCGACATCCAGCACGATGCGGAATTTCGCGGGGTCGCAGCGGTTGGCGGCCGGCCTCGGCGCGGCCGCGGGCAAGTGGATAGGACCCAGCGCGGCCAGTTTTACGCTCGGACGTTTTGGTGTGGCGACGCGCTTCGCAAGGGCGGCCGGCTTGCGGGATGCGGCCTGCTTCGTCGGCTTCGCCTGTCGTGCAGATTTGCCGTGTTTCGATGAGCCTTTGAAGAGATCCGACAGCCAGCCCGCGTGGCTGGCCTCGATCGGCAACAGCAGCAGGGCGGCGAGGGCGATGATCATGCTATTGCGACGGGGCCGACATCCCGAAGCAATGCTGCCGAGCACACCAGTGAACTCGCCGCGATTCATGCCTGCCCTCCGCAGGCATCATAGGGTCCGGAATACGGTACTGAAAGCCGTAATTCGGGTTTCGGGTCGCGAAAAGCCGGCTCACCATCCGAACGGACTCCCGAACGGCGAAGGCCAGTACATGCGCGGGTAATGCGGATAACTGTAGCCTCGACTTCGCCGCCGCTTCTTGACGCCGCCCTGCGGCTCGCCGCTCAACAACACCACGAATTCCGTCCCGTTGCCGGTTTCCGAACTCGGGGGCTCGTCGGTCAAGATCAGGGAGGCGCGCGGCACGGTGCCGGCGAGGCTGCTCAAGACGTCCGGCGGAATGGTGATGCGGTCGAGTGCGGCCTTGGCGCTCTCCGCATCCTTCGGCGGAGACGTGTTGCCGCTATCGCCGCGCAACGACACCACGTTCCAGCGCAATTTGTCGTCACCGGTGCGCTCGGCGGCAGTGAAGACATGCGTGCCGATGGGGCGATCGGGGTCCGCGATCCCGACCGGGCTGTCGAGGACGCGCTTGAAGGCCTGACGGACATAGAGCCGCTGCGTCTTGCGGCTGATCAGAACCGAAACCGGCTGCAGGTCGCTTTGGACCTGACGGGCGGCATCGACGGCCGCGATCCGCGCCGTCTCGGCCGCGGTCGCCGCGTCGCGCGCGGCGGCGGCGGCATCGCGGCGCGCCTGCAGATCCGCGCTGGCGGTTTCCCACTGCCGTTGCAATTCGGCGACCCGCGCGACGGCCTGCGCCTTAGTGCTCTCGGCCTGCTCCTTTGCCTCGGTCGGGATGTCGGGGCTCTGCTTGCTCTCGACCATCGCCAATCTGGCTTCGGCCCTGCGCTTGAGGTTCTCCGTCGCGCGAACCGGTGTCCTGGCCTGCGCCGCGTGCCGCTCGGCCGCTGCCGCGGCCATCCGCGCCTCGGCGGCCTTCCGCGTCGCCTCCTGCGCTTCCGTCGCCCGCGCAGCGGCCAGCGCCGCCGCGCCGGGTTTGGGCTGCAACAGCAGCGGATGGGCAATCTCGAACGGCGCAACCTCGTCGGGTGCGATGATGATGC